>NZ_JAGEKJ010000002.1:0-368316 GCF_049887835.1 Gluconobacter sp. NFX36
TCGCCTTGTCTGGGGTCATGGCGGTTTTCAGCCCCCATCGTTCAAAGCGGCGCTTCATCTCTGTGACACGAGACGCGGCATTGGATGGGTCATCCACCAGGCTCACCTCATGAAGGTTGACCCGGTTGATCTGACGACTAGCCCCACTGCCCTGGGCAGCCTTGACAGCACCACCCTGAGGAACACTGAAACCAATGGACAGGCCACCAAGCGCGCCGTCTTTGACCAGGCCGTGCAGACGCTTGCCGTAATCCGTATCCATGCCGGAGAGCTTGCCCTTGAGGTGCAGGCCCTTGCTGTCTTCGGACGCATCGGTCCAGACGCCGGCAGGGAGACCGTCACCGCCGAACAGGCCGTGCATGACGTGCATGGCAATCGTCCGACCCTGCGCCTTGCGCTCGGCCAGTGTCTGGCTGAATGCGCCCGGCATGACGACATCGCCATGGGAATCAACGTTCCCAAAGACGCTGCCATACCCTTCGAATGTCCCCGGCTCACCCGAAGAGGCAAATTTGACCTCGAAGGGAGCGGCGAGGAAATCGCCATCAAACATCTGGATCTCCTATGATGCCGGACGAGGCCGGATCTGGTGACGGCTGACCGCCAGGAACAGGCTTTAGCGTTGGCTGAACGGCGTTCTTTCCAACATCGGCCAGCGGAATCATCTGCGCCTGAACTGTCAGCACATCGCCGCCTGCCATCGGGGCCATTTCTTCCTTTTCCCGAACCTCATTGGCCGTAAACCAGCCATTCTGCCGTCCGGCGATATAGAAGGCCGTTCTGCCCGCCGTATCGGCCCGCAGGAGCGCGTCCACATTGTGCTTGGCAAAGTAGGTCAGGCGATCAGCGGGACTGAGAAGGCACCGGGAAATGGCCTGTTCGATCCTGACAAGCCAGGGCATGAGGCCATATTGCAGGAACCACAGGTTCATCTGCTCAAGACCAGAGCCCCAGGCCGTCGATTTCTCCATACTGCCAATCATGACCGGCTGAACGCCGAACCACCGGCAGATGGTCTGGACATTGAAGGAACGGGTCTGGAGAAGCTGCGCATCTTCGGGATCAAGCCCAATGTTTTCAACACTCCATCCACCTTCAAGAAGTGGCGTTTTCCCGGCATTGATCGCCCCCGCGTAGTCTTGCAAAGACGCCTTTGCCATACGGCGTTGCTCATCGGTCAGATACGCAGGTGCCTTGATGTAGGTCTGGGTCAGCAGGCCGTTGCGGTAGGTTTTTCCGGCCGTTTCTTCAGCTGCCATTGCAGAACCAAGACTTTGCCGTCCTACGGTAATGGGTGACAGACCCAGCAAACCATCGAAGGAAAATCCTTTGATGTGAAAGATCTCGTCTTCCGTCAGCGTCAGATACTGTTGCTGCCAGGCGTAGGTGTAAATGAGGCCGCCAGTCTCTGGATCCCGCCTTACTGTCATGCGATCAGGCCGGAGCGGATTGAGGGCAATGACCGTTCTGTCACCACGTCTCACCACCTGGGCAAAGGCGTTTCCCCAAGCCAACAGACTGGCCACCATGCAACCCCAGAACTCGACACCCGTCATGTCTGCGTTTGGCCGATCATAGAGAATGGCAAACAGGGGATGCGATCTCGCCGTGCTGGACGTCTCTTCCGTTTCCCGCTCGTAAAGCTTGAGCGGAAGAGATGCGATGGTTTCCGACAGAAGTCTGATACAGGCCCAGACCGTGTCCAGCTGAATGGCGGTGTCCACCGTGACCAACTGTCCGGAATTGGTTGGACCGCCAGCCAGAAACGCGCCCAGCCGCAGATCCGTCAGGCTGACACCCGTGACAGACAGCGCCATGGCGTTTGCTGCCTTGGTCAGCAGACCGTTAAAGGCTGTTCGCAACTTCATGCGCTGAGCATTCCACCTTTCAGGAAGTCGTCCATGCGCCCGCCTTCTGGAGGGCTTGGATTTTTGGACATGAGTGTCACAGCGTTCAGAAGCGCCATGAGCGGATCGATTTTCAGATAACCGGCCGCCTGTTTCGTGATGATCTGGGCATTGCCGCGCGGCTCAATTTTCGCATTGCTGATGGCCCAGCCCATGATGGGACGATCCCCATGCAAAAGGCTGCCATCAGCAAGCTTGCGTTCAGCAGTCTTGATCGAGCCGGACAACGTCCAGCCCTGAGAAACACCTACGACACGCGGCGCTTCAATCTCACGAACTGCCAGGGCATCCACGATGGAGCCCACACCCATCGGATCGAGGCCGACCATGGCAAGCTTGCCGGACAGATCCACTGTTTCCAGCGCATCCGCCAGCTGCTCGATGTCATCCCCAGGCGTGCTGACGATGACGAGGTCTTTCTGGGCTTCGAAGTCCTTCAGCTGGGAGGCTTCACGCTTCCGGAGTTCAAGAATGCCTTCGAAGACCCAGTTCTTCCCCCAATGCAGCCACTGCTGGGTCACGCTGTCACGCCCAAGAACAGCGAGCGCCAGAAGGTCATCCAGACCGCCACCGTCGATACCGGCCACGATTACGTCTGATCTGTCGATCAGGGCATCGAGCGTCAGGTCCGGATCACCAGCGTTTTGCCAGAAGTCTGCGCCGACCCAGCGATCACTCCGAAGCGCCAGACCGATTTCCACATTCAGATGCTGCGATGCCCACCGGGCCAGCTCCTGAATGCCCTTTGAGCGGGCATTTTCATATTCTTCTTCAAGTCGCTTGACCGTAATGGAGCGCCCGGCATTGGGAAGGACCATTGGCCAGAGATCAACATCCTCCCAGGGCGCGCGCTCGCCCGGAAGCTTGGCGGGCTGCTGGATCCTTTCCGGAAGCTCATAGAGAACCGGCAGGATGCCGTTGCCGACCGGGATCAGCGTTCCGTCATCTGCTTCACGGTGCGACTTTCCATCCCGGATCGCCCGCGCCTGAAGGAGATCTTCCCGGAATACGCCACGCGGCGGCTTGTCACTTTGCGTGGTGATGATCGCCAGAAACGCTTCCGGCTGGCTGATCATGCCACCCCGGATCTGGCCCATGACGCTTTCCGCGTCCGACTTCAGGGCAATGATGTGCTCTTCATCGACCAGTACACCAGCAGGCTTCACGCCCGTCATGACGTCCGGACTGAAGGCCTTAACCCTCAGGGTTGCGCCAGTAGGCCGGAAGGTCAGGCACTTGATGTGATCCTGAATATGAAACCGACGCTGGAGCCCACGATCAGCACGGACCATGCCAGACGCCTGCTTGAAGGCAAGATCTGCAATATCTTTCGTCGGTGCGACAATCAGGAACTCGGCGTTCGGACGCTCATTAAGCATGACCGCCGCCATCATCAGGCCCGCACCGTTCGTTGTCTTCGAGTTCTTCTTGGGAACCAGAAGAAACAGCTCACGGATCCGACGCTCATTCGTGGCTGGATCCAGAGACCCGAGCAGGAGTGAGACAATATCCCTGAACCACTCTCCCGCAGCCTCACCGAAGGTCGGTTGGCCGATGACGTCCGGGATCCGGAGCTTGTCAAAGATCGTGACGGCCTTGGCGGCCAACTCAGGATTGAGTGGCTGAATGTCCGGAAGCAGCGACTGGCCAGCGCGGATCCGCTGCTCCCAGTCAGGCCTGCTCAGGTTCAGCATGGTGGTTTCAGTTCCTCATAGGCGCACTGGGCACAACACCAGCCCAGTCATCGCCGGCAGATGTCATGTCGCCAAAATCGCCCTGATCATCACGACGCGGAGCAGGCTTGGCATGGATGAAGGGACCGGCCTTGTCGGCTGCCATGGCACGCATTTCATACGGCGCATTAGGATCACGCAGGATGGCCAGCCAGAAATCGAGTGGCTTCAGAGTGCTGCTGTCAGCAATCTCTGGTCCTGCCCAATCCTCAGTGGTCTCCGTCTTCTTTTTCCGGCCAGCACCGGGACGTGCTCCACCGCGTGCCATAGTCCTTTCCCCTTTGATTTCTTTGATTGTTTTCAAACATGAGCAAAAAATCTGCGCGTGAGCCTGGCGCGGTTGCGCCGCCCAGGGGGCCTGAACTTTCGACCCGCCCCCACCCCTCGGAGGCACCGGCACCGGTCCCGACCTCGATTTCATACGAAAAACGGCGGTTTTCAGCCATTTTCAGAGGGTTTTTGATCCTCTCAGGATCAGTCTGGACGCATCCGGTTGCGGTCTGCCCTTGCCTTGGCCGTCTTCCTGCTGTGGCAGGAACCACAGAGCAGGACGATATTGGCTGGATCGAGGGCAGCGCCACCGTCCTTCAGCTCATGTCGATGATCACCGAAGATCCGGCAGTCTGATCGACTGCATTCCTGACAGATCCGACCACGCTCTTTCAGAAGCCGGTGCATCAGTTGGCGCCATGGCCTGGACAAATAAAAAGCCTCTGCCCGTTTCGGGAGAGGCTTGGCGATGCGGGTATCCACCGTCTGAAGGCTTGATCCAACGCACTTGAGACGTGGCATTTCGACCTCTCAAACAGGCATAAAAAAAGACGTGAACCCTTTCGGATGCACGCCTCGCAATCATGACGTTGAAAATTGCGCATTTTGGTCCAAACGGTCAACCGGAATTTGTCCGGTTCGTATTTTTTCTGCAATCAGGCAGCAGGCCGTCAGGTATCGGCTATGCGCCGTATTGCGTGATATCCCTAGTTTTCCAGCGATTTTCTCCCATGACAGCAGGCGTTTTCCAGAAATCGGATGGACGCGCATGTGAAGCTGCACCACCTTTCGTATCTCCCGATTCGCATTTCCCTCACCGAGGAAGGTGAGCCAGGAGAACACAAGGTCCATGCGGGACACGTCGTCAGGCGTCGGACGTGGTGGAAGGATATCACTCTCACGCCCCCATTCCAGGTCCTCTTCATCCGGCACGATGTCCGGCCAGAAGCCACGCGCTCCAGACGGCCGCAAGCCGTGAGCGGGCAGGGCGGCCAGTGTGAGCGCAGCCTCATCCAGCCATTCAGAAACCTGCTTCGGAACGTCACGCGTCAGATCCATGCGATGCCGACGCTTCATGCCGCCACCTGCGTCACAAAGTCAGACAGCTCCGGACGACGAAGGTTCATTTCACCGCAGGCACGGCGCTGATTGTAGTCTGCCATCGCCTCTTCCCAGGCACGTTCGCCCTTGAGCTGATCCAGCGTCTTTGGTGCTTCAGGGACATCACCCCGAGCGATTGCCTGCGTCACAGCCTTGTGGAAGTAGCCGAAGCTGATGCCGTTACCCTTGGCCCGTTCACGCGCCGAAACCTCACGGACCACGAACAGGATCAGGCGTTCGATCTCGTCTTCCGTCAGCCCCTTGGCCAGACCATCTGCGCACCACTGACGAGCCAGCCCGTAATTTCCCATGTCTCGCGCCGGATCGAGGTCCGCAGCGTCATAGGCCTTTTTGCCAATGCGATTGAATGCTGCATCAAGCCTAAGCTTATCTTCTGAAGAAGATAGAGAGCTAAGCTTAGCTTTCGCGGGCGCACGCGTAAGGGGGGTTTTGGCTAGGTTTTCGCGTGTCACGTCTTTGCCTCCGGAAATGGGTAAAACGATATTGCCCTGACGCTGGTCAGCTACGACGCCAGAAAGCGGAGTTTTGCGCGGTCTTCCGCCCTTTCTGCCATTCGCACGGGACGCTTCAGCGCGGCGTGACGGCTTCAGTTCTGCTGGCAGGCCGATCACACCCGTCCTGGCATCCCAGGTTATCAGTTGGGTTTCCGCGTAGGTTTTGAGGTAGGTTTCAATCAGGTTTTCGTCGCAGAAAAGCCGCGTGCGAGCGAGCGCAGACAGCGTGCCTGGGAAAGACACGTTGAGGACACCGTCCGACGTATTGGTGATCAGATGCATGACGAGCTGTGCCCAGACTTGAACCATTACGGCACCAAGAGCCTGAAGCGTCAGATTGTCCCGCTGCATCAGAAAGGCGTCTGAAAGCTGCGTGCGTTGCGTTGCGCTGACTGTCACGTCAGAAACTCCTGTACCCGCATCGAGGGCGGGATAAAAAACCTAGAACTCAGTAGGATTTGAGACGGAAACCAGAGCCCACAGGCTCCATCACGTCGCACTGGACCAACTCACCAACGGCGGATCGGACGACGTCCTGATCGGTGGCGAGATAGCGGGCGTAGTCCTCGACAGACACACCCGTGCGACCAGGTGCACGAACAGCAGGGACGACATCCCCGACATCCGTGCAGCCCAGCCACAAGGCGCGCGCCGCCAGCGACAGGAGCGGCCAGCGACGATCTGACATGACCGACCGCGCGTGCTTTCCGGGACGCTGACGGCTGCTCATCAGGCTGCTGCCAGTTCGCGGCCCCAGGCAGGGCTACGCGGATCTTCACCAGCATCACGGAACCAGGTCGTCTCATCATCAAACAGCATCCGGCAACGGCCTTCAGGTCCATGCCGGTTTTTGACGACGAGCACGTCACCTTTGCCACGCGCCTTGTCGAGACGATCATTGAACTCCTGGCAACGCAGACTGAACTGCTCTGCCGTCTCACGGTCGCGCCGTGTCAGCTCGCCTGACGACGCCTCTTTCTTGAGATAGTAATGCTCACGGTGGATCAGAGCGATAACGTCGGCATCCTGCTCCAGGGCGCCAGTGTCTCGCAGATCAGACATCTGCGGACGCTTGTTCTCCCGCTTTTCCGACTCACGGTTCAACTGCGCCAGGACAATGACCGGAACGTCCAGCTCTTTAGCCAGAACCTTCAGCTCATTGCTGATTTCCGTCATTTCCTCATAGCGCATGCGACCACGGACGCGCGGCGATCCACGCATCAGCTGGACGTAATCCAGAACGATTGCGTCCAGACCTTTTTTGGACCGCTTCATGCGCCTCGCACGAGACCGCAGCATGGCGACTGACAGACCGCCGCGCGTGTCCGTTTCCAGGGAGAGGTGGAACGCTTCGTCACAAGCCTTGTTGAGCGCCATCCACTGCCAGTCTTCCAGCGGCGGCTGCTCACCCGTCATGGCTTCTTCCGGCACATCCCAACGGCGCCCTGAAAACACAGACCGCAGGTTCAGACCACTTCTGGCAGCGCCGCCACGGGCACCCAGCTGATCGGCCGTCATTTCGCCAGACCAGAACAGAACGCGGGCACCATGGGACGCGATCCGTAAACCAACGCCCAAACCAAGCGATGTCTTGCCCATGGCAGGACGCGCCCCAAGCACATACATATTGCCGCCGACCAGCCCGTTCGTGAGACGGTCAAGCGACTTATACCCCCAGGACAGACCAGCCAGTGCAGATCCACGCGCCACGGCTTCACGGGCTTTCGTTACCGAAGTGCAGATTGCCTCATGAAACGTGACGTTCGGCTGCGTTTCCGTGCTGCCAGAAGCCAGATGCATCAGGGCAGCTTCATGACCCTCCAGGATCTCTTCTGCCTTCTGGTCTTCCGGCTTGCAGCAGGCATCAGACGTCTGCTGGCAGAGCGCCATCAGATCACGGCGCATTGCTGTTTCGCGGATCTCCCGCGCATAGTCGTAGGCCGCGCGATCACTGACATAGGCCGTTGCGAGCTTGGCAATATAGACCTTGGGATCGACGTCACCCCAGAGATCCAGATCTGGGTGCTCGAAATGACGGATGATCGTGAAGGGATCGACGGTGCGTCCTTCATTGTAGATCATCAGCGCCTTTTCATAGATCACGCCATTCAGGCGGTCATAGAAATGCTCTGGACGCAGGATCTCTTCCACAGCTTCCAAGGTTTTCTTGGAATGCATGAGAACAGAGCCCAAAAGGGCATGCTCGCACGGCATATTATGCGGGACAGAGCGCATCGCACCGCCGAACAGGCCGGGATTGAAGGCATCACTCACGCTGCGACACTCCGGACAGTCCTTCTGCGGTACCGCGTCAGGCGCGAATAGCCGACGGCCGCGACAAGGGCATCGGACGCACGACGGCTGTCATTCAGATAATTGGAAACACTGCTGATCGGCAGTTTATGACGGGAACAGAAGGCCGTCAGAGATCCGGCATCGCGGATCTGTTTTTTCACTTCTGTAAAAAAATCCATTCCGTTGATCAGCGGCGCATGGATGCCACCACGCAGACGGCGATAGCGCACCAGGCGATCAAAGCCCGCGCCAGCCAGAAATTCCGGTGATGGATTACGCTCAGAATGCAGAACCGCAGAAACGGTCGTATGAGCCACACCGATTTTCGCAGCGTATCGGCTCTGATTGCCAGAAGCGGCAATATCTTTTTTCAATTCTGTAAAAAACTGGAAGGGATCGAGCAGGTCAGACACGGGCGATCTCCAGTCCGGCACCGACCGGCAGGGCGCGCCGTGAAGCGCTACGGAGTACCGTTGTGCGACCAACCGGACGCGACAGACCAATCCGGCCGATCATCGCGTGAGTGCTGCCGACCGAGATGCCGACATGTCGGGCAATTTCACGGACGCTGGATCCGTCTGCGTGCATGCGGCGCACGGCCGGTTCGATCCGGGCGTTATCCAAAGCAGGGCGGCCCATTACTTCAGCCCTCCTTTTGCGTGTCCCTGGACGACCTGGAGCGCATGCGTCACGACGCGTTGCAGGTCGATCAGATCCGCGATCAGGTCATGCGCCTCATCAACCGTCACAATACCGTCTGCCAGTACGCGAACCGTCGTCGCCATGGTCGAACCAGACTTTGTGGCGACGCTTTCCATGATTTCGGCAACGTCGCCCGTTCCAAGATGGATCGGGGCGATGGAATATCCTTCCGCCTGCGCCATAGCGGACAGGATCAGCGGCGCTTGCGCAAACTCATCTAAGACGATCGCAACGTCCACCGGCACAACGGCCGGATAATTGCGGCTCTGGTATTCGGAAAGCTGCGAACGGCCCACGCGCGTCACAGATGCCGCAGCATCAAGGCTACCGACTTCACGGATTGCCGCCTGCGTGGCTGTCTTGATTGCTAGAACGCTCATCTCCGGACACCATCCGGATGACAGGCGCACGAGCGCGATTTACGGATTACGGCATGGACGATTTTCATGCTGCTTTCTCCGGATTTTTGAGAAAAATATCTGGTCTTAGTATTGATCTATCGAGGCCTGTGATGCGCTCGACTGCTAGGACGCGCTGGACAGGAATTGATCCTCTTTTACGCCAGCCGCATACACTCGCGGGTGCAATACCGATTTCTCTGGCAAGACGTGAAATCCCGCCTGCTTGGCTGATTGCATGATCAATGACACTTTCCATGCTAAACATTAGCCACAAGCTAATTATTAAATCAAGCCAAACATTAGCTTCGAGCGAATATGAAAATTGGAGAATATGGCAAGAAAGACATATGAGCCTTGCAAACCGTTTGAGAACATTGCGTGAACATGCAACATTGAGTCAAGCAGATGTTGCTGCTGCCCTTGATGTGTCGATTCCAACCGTAAGCGAATGGGAGAAGGGCAAGAAAAAACCAGCCCGCGCAAGGATTCCGGCTTTGGCTCGCCTATACGATGTTTCCACTGATTTTCTATTAAATGGTATTGATCTTCGCCGCTCAGATATGAATGAAACGGAAGAAGAAAAGTCACTTGTTTTGCTATATCGTGAGGCAGATCCTCAAGTAAAAATTTCTGTACTTACTCTTCTTCGGGCGGCGTCTGATAAAAGGTAGCCAATTTTTTCTTGTTATCCCGTCTAGGTAAAGTATTCGGACGCGTAGGGAATGGTCTTAAATTTGAAAATTTAGGCCAACTTTGAGGATCTGATTGAACAGCTCCTATACCCAGCCAGTGCCACCATAGCCCCATACACATTAGCGCATCTTCTACTGCTAGGTGTTGGGAAGACTGTCTCTGCATTCCAATGCGACTTATGCACGCTGAAAGGTTTGCTGGACGCCACCCCTGCTGCTGCGCCTCTACCATCGTGCAAAAAACTGGCTTCTGCGGCATGGGTTGTCCCCATCGCTCAAATTCACGTTCTAGAAAAGATATGTCGAAATTTGCATTATGAGCTACGAGACAGTCCCCACTTTCTAGCATCTCGGAAATTTCTGATATGTGCTGCCCAAAGACATCCTGGTGTCTGAGCATCCAATCATCCAATTGATGAACCTTTTCTGCCATTGGATGAGATTTTTTTAGAGGATCGAATACAAGATTCATGACCTCAACTGTTGGTTTTTCATCATTAAGCAAACATCTGACTATAGATAAACTTACGATTCTATCGTCGGAATGAAGCCCGGTTGTTTCGATATCTAAAAAAATAGGGCACTTGAAAAACTTGAGTGTTTTTGAGGTATTTTTTACCTGAAGATGTTGAGTATTATTTTCTTCGGGTGGCAAGGTCGCTTCAATGGGTGATGACGCCATTATGTGAGAGCTATCTTTGTGGCCAGCAGATAGCCCACCCCTAATTCTCTTCCACCATCTCACAAACTTAACCTCAGCATTATCACAGTCGTCATCGTAACATAAAATTACGTTGGAAAATTAGCCCCAAGCTAAATAATCCTTTGACATTGAAATTAGCCCAAAGCTAATTATCTCTCTATCGCCCCATGCGACGGAGAGAACACATGTCGTCCAGACACCCACTCCTGCAGCACACACGGACCCAGAGCGGCTTTGATCGCTTCCTGCAGGACAACATTGAACCAGACGTTCACGATCAGGCGCGGAGCCTACAGGATCGTCTGACCGGAACGCGCAATCTTGCGGCCCGTAACGCCAGACTTGGCGACGAGCGCATGGCCCAGATCTGGGAGCGCTGCGCCGAAGACTTTGCCGCTGGCTTGTCCCGTCTTCTGACGTTGAACCTGCTTCCTGAAAGCGTTCCTGATTTCCCGGAGCCTGTTGAACGGGATTGTCGTCCAGTGACGGTTACCCCGATCATCGAGATTGATGCCGCGCGCCTAGCTGCTCATTGCTGGAAGCAGGTTCAGGATCTGCGCGACATCACCATGGGCGCACCTCTCCGGAGGCACTCATGAGCGAGAATATGTCGAACCTCATCAACGAGATCGAGGCAGCAAAAATCCTGAATCTCAGTCGTAGAACTCTTCAGACCATGAGGCAGGAAGGAACAGGGCCGGCCTTTATCAAATTAAGTGAACGCAGGCTTGCTTACGAGAAATCTGAAATTGAGAGATGGATCAGCTCTCGCCGCGTCACTTGCACAAAGGAAAATGCGGGATGACCAAAGCAACGAAACCCCGTTTCGGGATCTGCGATGCCAAGGGCGTCATAGTCAGCCGCTTCCACTCGCAATTCATGGCAAGCAAGCATGCATTGTCTTGGGCTGCGCAGAAAGGTTCGTCCGTCGCCATCAAGCAACGTGGAACCATCATCGCCTGGGCACGTCCGCTCGGACCCGGTGAAGCACGCCTGGACGAAGGCCACACACCGGAGTTGGCGTTATGAAAGGCATTCATGTCGAAGGCCGCGCCTTGGCTTTCGTCTCCTACGGCGTCGATCGCAGGTGCGTGCGTGAAAATTTGCGCGGCATCCGCGTGGAATATCACGGCGGTCGTGCCGTCTGCGTCGCCACTGATGGCGCGATGATGCTCTATGCCCGGTCCAGCTTCCTGTGTGATCCGGCCTTTGAGGCCTTCACACTGGACTGGTCGAAAACTGCACGACTGATTCATATTTGCCGGGAATGGGATGTCCGATCAGTTTCGTTTGAGGCTGATCCGGCGATGGATCGCGCACCTGGTACGCGTTGGTTTGTCTGGGAAGCGATCGACCGTACCAGCACATCCATGGAGCGGGGCTTTGTTTCTGCCCTCCCAGCTGAACGTGCGTTTCCAAACTGGCGAGACGTATTGGCAGAAAAGGCACGCGCCGAAGTCATTCCATGGCTGGAAATTCCAACAAAGCAGCTCGCCAGAGTCTCACATGCCGTTCGTTCATATACGAAAGAAGGCAACTTCCCCGTTCGTCTGACCGCCCAGCCAGCCGGTCTTCCGGCAGTCCTGGAGATACCACTTTGCCCAGATGCGGGCGGCGTCATCATGCCTAATCGGGGACGCGATCCGGGCTCTGAACATTCATACGTCATTCCGGAATGGGCCATGCCAGCTGTTGGGGATGCTTCTGTATGAGTGGCCGTATTGTTCAGATGGCGCCTAAGGTGCTGGATATTGGGGATGCTGCGTCCTATCTGGCCATGTCCGAGGGGACATTCAGGACGCATGTCCTTCCGCATGTTCGGCAGATAAATCTCTCAGCGCGGCGGAGAGGCTATCTGGTGTCTGATTTGGATCGCTGGATTGATCGGCAAGCGGGTGGGACAGGGGAACTCGCTCCTGCTTCCGCTAACCCTTGGGATGCGATGATTTGACGACGCTGCGGTTGCCTTACATTCAGCGTTTCAAGGATCGGCACGGGAAGGTTCGGTATTACTTTCGCAAGAAGGGGCAGAAGAGCATTCCGTTGCCAGATCTGCGCGACCCGGATTTCATCGCTGCGTATCAGGCTGCTGTCTCCGGTGCAGAGCCGCGAGGTCTGGACGCTGCGAAGGTTACCCGGACGGGAAGCCTGAGGGATGTGATCGAGTCCTGGTACGACACGGCGCACTTCAAGACGCTGGAAGAGAGTACCAAGGCTGTGTATCGGCGCTTACTGGAGCGAATGCGCGGCGCGGATTATGCGGCGAACCCGGTGCTGCTGATGGAAAGCCGGCATGTCCGAATGATTATGGCGCGGCATAATGACTCGCCCACGACGGCCAATCGAATGTTGCGGCTGCTCTCAATGTTGATGGAGCACGCCATTCATATGGGGTGGGCTGAGAATAACCCGACGGCGGGCGTTCCGCGCATGAAGATCAAGAGTGATGGCATCCATTCCTGGACGGATGATGAGATTGCTCGATATGAGGCGCGCTGGCCAAGTGGCACGAGAGAGCGTCTAGCATTGGCTCTTCTGCTTTACACGGGGCAGCGCCGCAGTGATGTTGTGAAGATGGGGCCGCGCTCACTGACGGGTCATGGCATTCATGTCCGGCAGCAGAAGACAGGCACTGAGTTGGTCATTCCCATTCATGAGCAGTTACGGGTCGAACTAGACCAGTGGCAGCCGAATGGGGCAGGGAGGTTTCTGGCGACTGAGAAAGGTCGCCCGATGTCCGTGAACAACTTCTACAATCAGTTCATCGACTGGTGCCGTGAGGCAGGGCTTCCGGCTGGATGCAGTCCACACGGTCTGCGCAAAGCTGCGGCCCGAAGGCTGGCAGAAGCTGGCTGCACAACGCACCAGATCGCCGCCATTACAGGGCACCGGAGTTTGGCTGAAGTGGCGCGCTATACGCGGGCTGCTGAGCAGGTGGAGTTGGCACGTTCGGCGATGTCAAGACTTACCTAGGAAGTAATCATTTTTGTTTTAAAATAATCCCAAAAAACGTGAAAAAGTATTCACTTTGAATATTTTCTCTTGTATTCTGGATGGCCTCTTTAATTTCCGACGAGCAACTATTGATTTTATAGGTAAATTCTCGATTCATTATTTCGAATTTATCGATAGAAATTTCTTCTTCTTTGCTCATGGCGTCGGTTACATGATACAAAGAGTCTAGATCATCTTCATATTTATCCCATGCCTTGCCCGCGGCTGGCATTCGACAGGCCATGGCGCGCTGGAGGGCGCCCGCCAAACGAAATCTAACAGGGTCAAGAGTATTACTTTGGTAATCTTTGGCGAATTTCACACGCTCAGAAATTTTTTCAGGTAAAGAGGCAGCTTTGAATTGCTTAAAGCCGTTTGAAAATTCTACTCCAGCATCTTCTAGTTGCTGCAGAGCAGATGCAAGTGGAGCTGAGATTCTGGTATCAAAATCACTTAATTTCGGACCAATTTTTTGGTCTCTCTTATCTTTCGCATGTGCCCTGAGAAGGGTTGCAACAGAGATTAGCAGTCCAGCCGCAGCAATGAGAGCTGCGGGAGCATACCAACCGGCGCCCCAGCTCGGCTGCACAATTGCCACGGCAGTCTGAAGGTCACTAGCAGGAACCGGCATTGCTCAATGGACGCTCGGCGGCGCTGCGCGAGACATCAAACACCGACTGATAGCATGCGAAACCTGCTTCATTATGGAAGCATCAGCTTCGAAGCGATAGTGATCTAGAAAGCTATCCGCGGAACCTTGTCGTAAGACACTCTGTGAGAAAAGGCCGAGAAAATAGGACGACGAGATCGCATAGATATAGTCGGGCACTTTAACTGTCACTGGGGAGGCGCAGGTGTCGAGTTGATCTAGTTTATAGAAAGCGCGCGCATCTTCCCCTCTTTCTTTTCCAGAGAGATTTCTGATTTGCCCGTTTTTGGTCGCAAGACCTAAATCAATCACTGTCATACTCCTCCCTCCTCATGCGAAAGCGAATCAGAGTTGGGACTAATGTAAAACCGAATAGCCACTGCCGTTCCAGGAAAATGAACCGGCAAGGATTTTACATAATCTGCGTCTGGGGCTTCGGCAATGTTGTTAGTCTCATTAAACCAGATTTGGCGGTGAAAGTTTTTTTGAGCTTGGTCCAAGGTAAGGTCAAAATGCGGCTGCCTTATGTTCAAGCATGTTGAACCGGAAAGCAGAGTGATGGACGGCGGCGCGTCATGGATTCCTAATTTCCCCAATGCCCCGACAAACTGAACCATGTCCATCATGCCAACTCCCCCTCGACTTTGTTCTCCTAGGTCGTCTTGTTTTAATCTTGATACCCCATCTTGAAGAGCATAAACGGTAGCGAGGCATTCGCGAGAAATTTTTTTATCGCGAGAATGTTTCATTATATAGCCGTTCATACTATTCAAAATATTATCATCTTCGCATTTGGATATACTTTCATGTATTGTTGCTCCTAAGCTTACCATTGATAATGAGCAAAAAAACTTAACTTTATTACTGTCTTTTTTCTCTTTTACTGCAGTTAAAAAAGCTGCGATGGCCCAATCGCCATCTTTGTTTATGAGGTCACTATGCCGCTCAGCGTTATTTAGTACTTCACCAACAATTGAGCTTAAATAGCCCTTTCCGTCTTTGTTCAATTTCTTCTGAACCATGCCTTCTAGCCAATGATCGACAGTATCAATTAGGTCGTCCGTCAAGCCTTCACGCTGAGATGGCTCAGTTGCTGTATTTTGGGATGTGGATGTTCCAGGTGCTCGCCGGTACCTGACGCGAAACGCATGGAAAGTCGGTTCCTCTTGTTTTCTTTGAATGTGGCCTATGGATAGGAAGTCAGCCAGACCTACCGCGTCCACCATTCCTGTGATGGCTGGAGTAATTTGGCCACCAAGGACGATTGGAGGAATATCTTGGCGCATAAGGCCTAGTATTAGATAGGGTGATATGTCTGAGCAGTAAGTATCAAGGAAATTTATTTTAAATCCCAAATATTTGGACTCTGCCATTGCTATTTCTTGCAGAGATTTAATGGTGTTAATCTGATTATCGAGAAGCGAAAATCCACTCAGATTTATCTCGATTTCTTTACGGCTTCTTTTGGTGATAGTTTTCCACTCTTTATCCCGATTTGGATAGAATGAAGAGAGTAATAAAGATTTTTTCTTTCTAATTGATAGTATTCGTGATGGTAATGGTGCGTGTCTCTTTTTCTTTTCTATTTTTCCTAGAGAAAAAATAATCTTTTTAGCGAATTTCTTACGGCGTTGCCTTTCGATTCTGGAGATTCCTGTCTGGTAGCAGTTTATCCTTTTTCTCACAGCCTTTTTAATATTTCGCCATTCCTGATCCGAAATAAGAATTGATAATCTTTTCTCATTTGAGAGTGAAGGATTAGAGATAGAGTGGCTTTTTCTGTTTGAAGAAAACACTCTATTAAGCGCTGTTCGTAGGATTGGAGGCATTTAGGAAGAGACGTCCTGTCAGAGCGAAGTCTCTCTGATCTAAACCTTTAGAGGGGGTCGGGACAATGGGGGGCTCGATTTAGCGGATAGGAAAGACTTACTAAACGCACAAGTTTACTGCGCGCACATAGCGTTAACTGAGTACAAGCCCTGCAGTGTTGCTTACATGAAGCAGTGTTTTTTTGATTGTGCCTAAGAGCGTGGTGTCAAACCGCCCTAGAAAATTGTCAAACCTGCCGAAAAGCTGGCGGAAAATAGCGATTTCTGAGATTGGTGGTGGACCCGACGCGATTCGAACGCGTGACCTTTGCCTTCGGAGGGCAACGCTCTATCCAGCTGAGCTACGGGTCCGTCGGGTTTCCAATAGACGGTTCAGGATGGGCTTGCCAAGCCCCAATCGGCATTTTGTTCAATCACGGTTGAGCTGTTGCTTTCCAGAGGGCTGCGGCAATGTCGCCGCCCGAGGGTAAAGCTTGGTCTGGCGTCAGGATCCAGGAGGCTACGTCTTGTGCGGTAATCCGTTTGTCGCGGCTTATCAGATGGTGGGCTGTCGGAAATTCATCCAGTCGGACGGCGGCAGGGAGGCGCTTCAGAAACCGTGCGGTGTATGGGGGCAGGACGAACTGGTCTCGACCGCCGAACACCATGAGCATTGGCGTTCTGATGTGTGGGGCGGCGTTGAACGCTGCGGTCATGAGGTGGGTCAGGCCAGCAAGTGGATGAACTGTTGAACTGTGCTGGGTCAACGGGTCGAAATACATGCGACGCAGGGCATGAATGTTGTCGCTTGCAACGTGTTCTCCGGGGACGGCTGATCCATCCAGTTTCCAGTGAGGGGCGACTGTGTCGATACCATCCAGAACAGTCTGCCATGGCTCTCCGATTTTCATGATGGCTGGAGCGAGCAGAATTGTGCCTGATAGCTCTGGTGGCGGATCGGTGGCGAGAAGCAGGGCGACCGCTCCGCCCATGCTTTCGCCCATGACATACAGAGGCAGGTCGGGATAACGGCTATGAAGCCACGCAAGCTCTTCCCGCGTGTCCTCAATCATCTGCGTCGTGCTGCTCCAGCCGCCTGCATCCTGTGTCGCTCCGAAGCCGCGCTGGTCTGGGGCGACGATTTCGATACCGGCAGTGCTCAGGGGCGGGGCAAAGAACTCCCAGGCATCCCGGCTGTCTCCGAAGCCATGAAGGGCCAGAACAACGGCCTTCAAGGGGTGTGCTGCGGGATAAATTCTTAAAGGAATGTGAGCGCCATCCGACATGCTGAGTGTCACATCCGGGAGGATGAGGGCGGTTTCTTTTGCTGTTGGGTGCAGGTCCGGCATTGGGCGGTGTGTGCAGGCTCCGAGAAGCAGCGTGCAGACGAAGGTGCAGGAAAGACGCCGCAGGCGGTTTGAAACGGAGGGGAATGAGCCTATCATCGCGTGGATTTTAGAACGTCCGCCCCTTCCGGGCGAGAAGGGAGATATTCGTGCCGTCTGAAACGCCTCATCTGGTTCTGATTGACGGGTCCGGCTTCATTTTCCGTGCTTTCCATGCCCTGCCGCCCATGACGAGCCCGGATGGCGTTCCGGTCAATGCGGTTTATGGCTTCACGAATATGCTGACGCGCCTGCTGCGCGATCATGTTGGCACACATCTGGCCGTTATTTTCGATGCCGGCCGTCAGACATTTCGCAACGAGATTTACCCGCAGTACAAGGCGCACCGCCCGGAGCCGCCGGAAGACCTGCGTCCGCAGTTCGGGCTGATCCGCGATGCAACGGCGGCGTTCAACGTGCCTTCGATTGAGCTGGCTGGCTGGGAAGCGGACGATCTGATCGCGAGCTATGCCAAGGCCGTTGTGGCACAAGGCGGCCGCTGTACGATCATCTCGTCGGACAAGGATCTGATGCAGTTGATCTGCCCTGGCGTCGAACTGATGGACCCGATGAAGCAGAAGCCGATTCGGGAAGCGGAAGTCGAAGCCAAGTTCGGTGTGCGGCCGGATCAGGTTGTCGATGTTCAGGCTCTGATGGGGGACTCTACCGACAACGTGCCGGGCGTGCCGGGTATTGGCGCGAAGGGTGCGGCCCAGCTCATTAATGAATATGGCACTCTGGAAAAGGTTCTGGATGCTGCGGAGGGCATGAAAGCCTCCAAGCGCCGCCAGAACTTGATCGAATTTGCGGATGCCGCCCGGATGTCTCGCAAACTGGTTCTGCTGGCGGATGATGTGCCGTTGCCTCAGCCGATTGAGGAACTGGGGTGCCGTGAGCCGGTTCAGGAGACACTCCGGGACTGGCTCGACACGATGGGTTTCCACTCTACGATCCAGCGGATGGGGCTGGGATTGGCCGCGAAGCCGAAGTCTACGTTTCGTCCCAAGGCAGTCGCTCCGGCGGAAGGTGAAGCGCCTACGGTCACGCTTTCTGCGGCGTCTTATGGGCCGTACGAAACCGTAACGGATTTCGAGACGCTGGATCGGTGGATTACTGACGCACGGGCAGCCGGATTTGTGGCTGTGGATACGGAGACGGACAGTCTCAATGCGCGTCAGGCCAATATGGTTGGGTTGTCGCTGTCTGTCGCGCCGGGGAAGGCCTGTTATGTGCCGTTCCTGCATGAAGGCAAGCGGGATCTGTTGCAAGATGGGCCGGACGATCAGCCAACCGATCAGCAGCTTGATCGTGCAGAGACGCTGAAGCGCCTTGAGCCGTTAATGCGTGATCCGTCTGTTCTGAAGATCTTCCAGAACGCGAAATATGATCTGACGGTGTTCCGTAAGGCTGGTCTGCCTGAAATTACGCCGATCGACGATACGATGCTCATCTCCTATGCGCAGTCTGCGGGAGAGCACGGGCAGGGCATGGATGAGCTCTCCCAGCTTCATCTGGGGCATACGCCGATCACATATGATTCCGTGACGGGAACGGGGCGCAAGCGCATTCCGTTCGCTGAAGTGCCGCTGGATCAGGCGACGGCCTATGCGGCGGAAGATGCTGATGTCACGCTGCGGCTGTGGCAGGTGCTTCGTCCGCAACTGCGTCTGCGTCAGTCACTGGCCCTCTATGAAGAAATCGAGCGGCCTCTGATTGAAGTTCTGACGGATATGGAAGACGTCGGGATCAAGGTCGATGCTGTTGAGCTGCGGCGCATGTCGGCCGATTTTGCGACGCGTATGGCTGTGATCGAGAAGGATATTCACGAGCAGGTTGGGCGCAGTTTCAATGTTGGATCGCCCAAGCAGCTTGGTGAGATCCTGTTCGATGAAATGGAGCTTCCGGGCGGGAAGCGCACCAAGAGCGGTTCCTGGGGAACGGATTCATCCGTTCTGGAAGGACTGGCGGAGCAGGGGCATGATCTGCCGCAGAAGATCCTGTCCTGGCGTCAGTTGGCCAAGCTGAAATCCACTTACGCCGATGCGCTGGTTGAGCAGATGGACCAAGGGACGCAACGTGTTCACACGTCCTTCCAGATGGCCATTACGACCACCGGACGTCTGTCTTCCAATGAGCCGAACCTTCAGAACATTCCCATTCGGACCGAAGAAGGCGCGCTGATCCGCAAGGCCTTCGTGGCGGCTCCGGGGCATGTTCTGGTGTCGGCGGATTACAGTCAGATCGAACTGCGACTGCTGGCTCATGTGGCGAAGATCGAGCCTTTGCTGGAGGCGTTCCATCTTGGGCAGGATATTCATGCCCGCACGGCCTCCGAAGTGTTCGGTATTCCCATTGAAGGTATGGATCCGCTTACCCGTCGTCGGGCCAAGGCCATCAACTTCGGCATTATTTACGGGATTTCGGCTTTTGGTCTGGGACGCCAGCTTCAGATTTCGCCGGGTGAAGCACGCTCTTACATTGATGCGTATTTTGCCCGGTATCCCGGTATCCGCGCCTATATGGACCGCACCAAGGAAGAGGCGAAGGAACATGGCTATGTTCTGACGCCGTTTGGTCGCCGCTGTTATGTGCCCGGCATCAAGGACAAGAACGGCGCTCGCCGGTCTTATGCCGAGCGTCAGGCGATCAATGCGCCGCTTCAGGGCGGCGCTGCTGACATCATCAAGCGCGCCATGGTGCGTCTGGCGAGAAAACTGCCTGAGACGGGCCTGAAGGCGCAGATGCTGCTTCAGGTGCATGACGAACTGCTCTTCGAAGTTCAGGAGCAGGATGCGCAGAAATTGGCGGATTTCGTCCGTCAGGAAATGGAAAGTGCCGCAAAGCTGGATGTGGCGCTTGAGGTTGAAACCGGTATCGGCCCGAGCTGGGCTGACGCACACTGAGAGACTGAACGAGCATGGAAACCCAACACGAACGCCGCAAGCGGGTCAGCAATCGCATTATCTGGGGAGTGCTGGCAGTTGCGGCGGTTCTGGCCGGGGTCGGCTTCCAGTTGGCCTCTCATGGCGGCCCCGGACTTCTGGTGCAATCCAACGGAAATGAAGTCGGTGGCAGCTTCCGTCTTGATTCCCTTGGGGAAAGCACGGTCACGGAAGGGGACTTCCACGGGACCTGGATGCTGGTGTGGTTCTTTGACACGAACTGCCCGGAAGATCGCTGCCAGCCCGTGCTGAAGAGCATGGAGCAGGCTTATCAGACGCTTCATGCAGAAGGCGTGCGCGTCTCGCCGCTGGCGGTTTCTCTGGATCCGTTTGATGAGAATGAAGCTCTCAGGAACTACGTTATTCCGGTTGCGCCTCATGTCATGCCATTCACGGGAACGCCCAACATGATCAAGGCCATGACGGCCGAATATCATGCCCCGAATGAGAAAGAGGGCGACCATTACGTTCCTGCCCCGCGGATCGTCATTATGGACCCGAATGCCCGTTATGTGGGCACGATTGATGCGACGGGTGATGCCGACGCCCTGATTGCGCGTCTGCGCCAGCTTGCAAAGCGCTGAGTGACGATGCGGCTGTCTGCTCTGGTCCTTGTCTTGTCTCTTGGTGTGGCAGGAAGTGCCGTTGCACAAGAGCAGACACCGCCAGATTGGGATGGGCAGACGCTCGGTAGCCCGCATCGGGGAGGGACGCTCCGTCTGACGGCGGATGGTCCAGGAGGAACGCTGGACCCGCAGATCAATTACGGCACGCAGTACATGCAGGTGTTCGTCAACATGTACGACCCTCTGCTGACGTTCCGTCAGGTGCGCGGTCCTTCAGGGCTGGATGTTGTGCCTGATCTGGCCGAAGCCATGCCGACCATCAGTCCGGATGGTTTGACATGGACGCTGCATCTGCGATCTGGCCTGAAATTTTCGGACGGGTCGCCTGTCCGTGTTGAGGACGTCGTTGCGTCTTTCCGCCGGATCTATCGGGTTGGCAGCCCGACGGCCGCCTCGTTTTATGGTGGGATTGTCGGGGCGAAAGAGTGTCTGGATGCGCCGGATCGGTGTACGTTACCGGGGGTTGAAGGGCATTCAGACGGCACAATTGTTTTTCATCTGACGCATCAGGATGGAGAGTTTCTCTACAAGCTGGCATTTCCCCATGCTGTTATCCTGCCTGCCGGAATTTCGTCTCACGATCTTGGAAATGCGACAGCACCTGGGACGGGCCCTTACCGGATCACGCATTACGATCCCGAGCACGGACTATCTCTGGAGCGGAACGCCTACTTTCACGTCTGGAATCCACAGGCGCAGACGGATGGGTTTGTCGATCATATCGAATACAGTTTTGGCCTGTCGGACGAAGCGCAGATTACGGCCGTTGAGCAGGGGCAATATGACTGGATGCTAGATGCCAAGCCCTCCGACCGACTGGGGGAGCTAGGAGCGAAATATACGTCCCAAGTGCATATCGAGCCGCTTCTTGGCCTCTATTATCTGGCGATGAATGTTCATGAAAAACCGTTTACGGACCAGCGGGTCCGGCAGGCGGTCAGTCTGGCGGTAAACCGTCATGCCATGACGATCCTGTTTGGTGGGAGCGCCATTTCTGAACCGCTCTGCCAGATGGTGCCTCATGGTATTCCGGGTGCGGATCTTGGGTTATCCTGCCCTCAAAATCTTGAAGAGGCGCAGCGGTTGGTTCGGGAAGCAGGAGCGGTAGGGCAGGCAGTCACATTGGTTGTCCCCAATCGTGCTATCGAACTGGGAATGGGGACGTATTTGCGAAACGTGCTTCAGAAGATTGGCCTGAAAGCGCAATTACGACCGATTACGGCTGGTTTGGCGGACTCTTACGAGCAGAATACGGCCAACCATGTTCAAATCGCTCTGGCCTACTGGTTTGCCGATTATCCGTCTGCATCGACGTTTCTGGATGATCTGTTTGGGTGTGATAACTATCACCCCAATTCTGCCATTTCTCCAAACTTTACCGGCTTCTGTGAGCAGCATGTTCAGGGCCTGTTCGAGCAGGCCAAGGCACAGACCGATCCAGCCAAAGCCGCGCCCATCTGGCAGGAGGCGGGGCACGAGATTATGCGCCAGATGCCGGGGGCACCGATGATCCAGATGAAGACTATTGATTTTGTGTCGAAAAGGCTGGGGAATTATTACTCTACGCTTTTGAACCACATGCTGTTTTCGCATGTCTGGGTAAAATAACGCTCGAACGAGAATAATATTGCGTAAATAGTCTTTGCTGGTGCCTTCTCTGTATTGCGTGGCCCGCAAGGAGACGATTCATGAGTGTGTGTCTTGTTGTTTTGATTCTTGGGAAAGCACACACGCAGGAAGCACAGAAATCATCTGATGACTGCATCAAGGCTGCGGTTGTTCTTCCTCTGTTGGGTGGTCCGGGTGACGCGCCGATTATTCCGGTCAAGGTCAACGGCGTGGATGCGGCCATGTATGTCAGCCCAATGTTTGGGCGCGTTATGGTTCACGATGCCGGAAAGCTGTGGTTCCCGCGTGGAGCGGAGATGCCCTTGAAAGCCCAGAATGGTGCGGTGACGTTAACCTCCCGAACACTCCTTGATGATGTACAGATCGGACCAATGGATTTGGGAGAAATGCCTGCCAATCTTCTGGACGGTCAGGCTGAGCACTGTGTCGATGGCCGGCCCCTCATTGGAATGCTGGGGCTGGGGAGCGACGTATTCTCCGGGACCGATGTTCTCTTCGACATTCCCAACGGAAAGCTGGCTTTTCTGAAGTTTCGAACAGACAAGGCTTGCAAGGATGCGGCGCATCGTCTCATGGGGGCTCAGGCACATGTTGTGAAACTGCGGCGTGGAGCACTGATTGCTGTTCGCGCCAATACAACATCTCAGGATATGGTTCTTGACCCGGATTTATCAGAAACGGTTTTATCGACATCCTGGGAAGACGTCCTGAGCCTGACGTCGGATGACATCCGGCATGAACCGATCGTGACGACCCGGTATGTCGGGATATCGGTCGGGCACCAGTCTGTTCTTAATGGGCTGGATATTGGCGGTTATAATCCAGGTCCCCTGAATGTGCTGTTCCAGTCTGATATTTCGACTGCAGCCCTTGGGGGAGATGTCTTCAGGAAGGCGGCTGTTTTGCTGGACAGGCACGCTGGTCAGGCGTTTTTCCTTCCTGAACCAGACAATACGTCTCGCCCGACGCTGCATTTCCATTTTGATGAAAATCACGCTGGACATACAGCCGTCACACAGAGAACTGGACAGATTGAGGCGGGTGTGAAGTGAAGCTTTATGCAGGGATTACTTCACACCTATTGGGTATTTTTACAGCCCAATATCCGTACGTAAAATTTTGTCTTCCCACTGAATGGCTGACGCGCCTTCATAAGCAAGACGACGGGCCTCTTCTGGCGTAGCGGCCTTGGCGCAGACTGTTAGAACGCGTCCACCATCTGCGACAAGAACGCCGTCGACCAGCTTTGTTCCGGCATGAAAAACCGAGACGCCCGGGACGGCTTCGGCGCGGTCTATGCCCGAAATGCGTCCACCTTTTTTCGGAGCGTCCGGGTACCCGTTGGCAGCCAGAACCAATGAGATGGAGGCTTCGTCGGAGAATTCGGCCGCCGCATGGTCGAGATTGCCATCTGCGAGAGCCGCAAGGATCGGGAGCAGGTCTGACTTGAGGCGGATGAGAAGAGCCTGCGCTTCCGGGTCACCGAAGCGGACATTGTACTCGATCAGCTTTGGGCCTTCATTCGTCAGCATCAGGCCAGCAAAAATCACGCCACGGAAAGGTGTCCCGCGACGCACCATTTCTGCCAGCATCGGACGGACGCTGAGGTCCAGTGCCTTTTCCTGTGCTGCACGGTCAAAGCCGGGTGGAGGGGAGATGGCGCCCATTCCCCCTGTGTTTGGCCCTGTGTCTCCGTCGCCCAGACGTTTGTGGTCGCGGGCAGCACCGATCAGAACGGCCTTGTCGTCTGAGCAGAAGGCGAACAGCGAGACTTCTTCGCCCACCAGACATTCTTCAATGACGAGCGGCATACCGAGCTTGCGAATGGCGTCTTCCGCTTCTTCGACGCTCTGGGCGACAACTACGCCTTTACCGGCTGCCAGACCATCTGCCTTTACGACGATAGGCGCACCGCGACGGCGAACGAATTCAAGGGCCGGGGCTTCGTCTTCGAAGCGTTCCCATTTTGCCGTAGGGATTCCAGCGGCATCCGCAACGTCTTTGGTGAACGCTTTGCTGCCTTCCAGAAGAGCCGCAGCCTTGGTGGGGCCAGCGCAGGGAATGCCAGCTTCGGCGCAGGCATCCGCCAGACCGACCACCAGAGGTGCTTCAGGGCCGGGAACGATCAGGTCGATGTTCTGCTCTTTTGCAAAAGCGACAAGTCCTGCAACGTCATCGGCCTTCAGCGGAACAAGCGTTGCCAGAGAGGCCATGCCCGGGTTGCCGGGAGCGGCATAAAGCGCTGAAAGACTGGGCGAGCGCGCCAGACATGTTGCCAGGGCGTGCTCGCGCCCTCCGGAACCGACCAGCAAAACGCGCATTCCGCTCTCCCTTTTCATCTGCGGGTCCCTGAGATCAGGGCTTCGTCTGAGGGCGTGCGTAGCATAGACTGGCGCCATGATGGAGAGTGATGCCGCGTCCATGCGCGGGAATGTGCCGCAATATTCAGTTTCCGAGATTTCCGGAGCCATCAAGCGCACGCTTGAGACCGGATTCGGTCGCGTTCGGGTGCGTGGAGAAGTCACGGAGCTCAAGCGCTACCCGTCCGGACATGTCTATCTGTCCCTGAAAGACGAGGGCGGAAAGATTTCCGGCGTGATCTGGCGCGGAACGGTGTCGCGCCTAGGGATGGCGCCCGAGAACGGCAATGAAGTCATCGCGACGGGGAAGGTCTCGTCTTACGGAGAGCGGTCCAGCTATCAGCTCATCATCGACCGCATGGAGTTTGCGGGCGAGGGCGCACTCCTGGCGAACATTGAACGCCTGCGCCGGAAACTGCTGGAAGAGGGCCTGTTCGAGGCTGACCGCAAAAAGCCGATCCCGTTCCTGCCGACGCTTGTCGGTGTTGTGACGTCCCGCGCGGGGGCGGTGCTGCATGATATTAAGACGACAATCGAACGTCGTTTTCCGCGTGATGTCCTGCTGTGGCCCGTGGCTGTGCAGGGGGAAGGGGCTGCGGCCCAGATTGCAGCAGCGATTGAAGGGATGGCGCAAAGACCGCGCCGACCGGATGTTCTGATTGTTGCGCGTGGCGGCGGGTCGCTGGAAGACCTCATGGCGTTCAATGACGAGCGCGTTTTGCGTGCCGTTGCGGCGTGTCCCATCCCGGTGATTTCTGCGGTCGGGCATGAAACGGATACGACGCTAATCGATCTCGTCTCCGATCGACGTGCACCAACACCAACGGCTGCTGCGGAAATGGCCGTTCCACTACGCTCCGAACTGGTGGCCGATCTGGCGCATCGCACGGCCCGCTTGGCGGGTGGGTTGAGCCGGATCATGCAGGTGTCTCGCGGGCGGCTTGAACAGGCTACGGCTGGGTTGCCGGATCTGCCGTCTCTTCTGGCGACGGCGCGCATGAGGCTGGACGATCGCAGCCAGCGCCTTGAACTGGCACTTCCAGCCTATGTGATGCGCATCAGAAGCCGGCTGGATGCGCCTTTGCATCAGTTGCCCTCGCCGGAACTGATCGTCAGTCGTGCCCGGGCGGCGTTGATTGCACCCTCCCGTCAGCTTCCGTCACCTGTGCTGATGATTGAACGCCGGGGAAGTGCGCTTCAGAAGGCAGAGACAGCTCTGGTGACGGCATGGCAGAACGCGGTGCAGCGTTTCCATTTTCGTGTGGAACGGCAGCGGTTGTCTCCTGAGACGCTTAACGGGGCCATTCGTCTTCAAAAAGCACGTCTGGAAGGGTTGGGAAGCCATCTGGAAGCCGTGTCCCCCAAAGCCATTCTGAGCCGTGGTTATGTGCTGGTTCAGGATAGCAAAGGGCGCCCGGTTACCAGTTCGAAGGCTGCTCCTGTTAATGACCGTGTTGTTCTCTCTTTCGCTGATGGCGAACGTGGGGCAAAACTGGATGCTCTGACGTCTCAGGGCGATCTCGGGCTTTAATCGTGAAGTGCCGGGCCGTTGCCCGGCTTGTAATCCGGAGTTCACATGCGTCCGTTCTGGTTGAGCCTTGTTGTCCTGCCTCTTCTGGCGGCTTGTGCCGAACAGCCTGCTGCTCCAGCCCAGACGGCTGCGCAGGCTCCGGCACAGAAGATCCCTCCGCAGGATTTTGCACCTGGGTTGGCTGAAGAAGCGCCACATACAGGGCAGAAAGTGCTGCTCAATGATCCTTCTGCGCCAATAAATACGCCTTTGTGCGGCACGGCGCTGCATGAGGCCAATCAGGCTGGTGCGGCAGTCTATGCTCAGGGTCTGGCAAGCACTGCGTCCTCCTGTCCGCAGAATGCCTGTTTCGAGCCTTTGACGGGCACGTTTATTGCGGCTGATGGCAACAAGAGCGTGTGCCGGTAAAAGTTTTCAGCTCAGATTGAGCTGTCGCATTTCCCTATCATTCACCGTGCTTTAAGATGTGCCTCACAAAAGAGTGAGGCTTGCGATGACTGATAATCTGAAGTGCCCCAAATGTGGGTCTGAACATGTCTATCCGGATGGTACCCTCTGGGTCTGTCCGGATTGTGCAAATGAATGGAATCCTGAAGCCGAAGGCCAGGGGGATGCGGGTGAGGGAAGCTCCGTCATCAAGGACGCGAACGGAAATGTTCTCGTCGATGGGGATAGTGTAACCGTTGTGAAGGACCTTAAAGTCAAAGGATCTTCGCTCGTCGTGAAAAGTGGCACCAAGGTGAAGAACATCCGTCTGGTTGATGCGACGGACGGGCACAACATTGCCTGCAAAATCACCGGGATTGGCGCTATGAATCTCAAGTCGGAATTCGTCAAAAAATCCTGATTGCCCTTCTGATCAGAGTGATTTTCCCATTCGGCCCTTGCGGATCTTCCGTGAGGGCCGAATGCGTTTTGGCAATTTTCAGGAAAGGGGATGTGCAGGCATGGATGTTATTCTGGGTGGAACAGGTCATGTGGGACGGGCTGTCGCAGAGACCGTTCGGGCTGCAGGTCACGATGTAACGATTGTTGGTCGTCATGTTCGTGCGGAAGCGGGCGAGGGGTTTAAGGCTGTCTCTTTGGACGTCCTGGATACAATGGCTTTACGAGCCCTGTTTCAGAAAGCGCGCAGGGTATTTGTTCTGAACCCACCTGCTGCTGTTTCAGGTGATACGGATGTTGAGGAGCGCAGAACAGTTCGTTCTCTCCTCACAGCGCTTCAGGGCGTTCGTTTGGAAAAGCTGGTGGTACTCTCAACTTATGGTGCCCAGCCTGGCGCACACTGCGGAGATCTGGGCGTACTTTACGAACTGGAACAAGGTGTTGCTAACCTGAATATGCCGGTTTGTATTGTGCGGGCTGCATATTACATGACGAACTGGATTGGGCTTCTGGAGAGTGTCAGAGCCACAGGGGTGATGAAGACGCTGCTGCCGTCTGCTCAGGCCTTCCCGATGGTGGCACCAGAAGATGTTGGGCATTTCGCGGGGCAAATTCTGCTTTCCGAAGAAGGTCAGGGCGAGATCTACCATATCGAAGGTCCAAAAACTTACACGCCAGACGAGGTCGCGGAAGTGCTCTGTGATCTCCTGGGGCGACCTGTTCGGGCTGAGGCTGTTCCTCAGGATCAGTGGTACGCGACTTACCTTGCCAATGGCTTTTCTGCCGAAGCGGCTCGATCTTATGCCACGATGACAGGGATTTTTGTTCATCAGTGTTATGAGGCGCCAACAGGCCCGTGGCGCGGTTCAACAGATCTTGCCACCTGTCTGCAACGCTGCCTTTAGGGTTTGGAACAAGCAATAAAAAAGCCGACCGGAGGGGTATCCGGTCGGCTTTTTTTAGACGTTATGGAAACGCTTCTTAGCGCTTCCACCATCCGACGCGGCGTGTCGCCGGGGGAAGTTCGTCAATGTTGATTGGCTGAAGAGTATTGTCTTCACCCGTCGTGTCCTCGGCCTTGGCTTTTGTAGCCTTGGTCGTGCGACGCGTGCGCTTCGGCTTGGCCGGAGCGTCCTCCTCGGAAACGGGTGCCGTTTCGACTGTCGCTTCCTCAGCCTTGGTGGCTGCGGCTTTTGTCGTGCGACGGGCACGAGTGCGCTTTGGCTTGGCTTCGGCCTCTTTAGTTGCTGCCGGAGCAGGAACCTCGACGGCAACCTCTTCCACCATAACTGGCGTTACGGTGTCTGCCTTTACAGCCTTCGTGCTACGGCGACCGCGCTCACGCTTTGGCTTTTCCTGTGCTTCAGCAGCAGGTTCAACCACTGTTTCCGTGATGGTGGCAATCGGAGCTTCTTCAATCACGATCGGGGTAGGCTGTGCTGTAGAGGTGCGAACCGGGCGGGCTGCCTGTTCCATCTCGGCCTGTTCGATCACGTCGAAGATGTCGAAGCTGCCACCGAACGGGTCAGCCGGTGTTGGTCCAACATAGCTGCGCTGCTGAAATGCCGGACGCTCTTCGCGACGACGCTGGTTGTGCGCGGGTGCCTGACGAGACGGCTGCTGCAGGGGAGCCTCAGGCTGCGCAGGTGCAGGCACTGGGGTTTCGGCAACAGCTTCGTCTTCCTTCTGAACGCGCTTGAAGCGGGTCCGACGACGTCCCGGAATGAGTCCGGTTTCTTCGTTGTCCTGCTCCTGAGGCTGCGAAGGCTGCTCGACTTCAGCCTCAGAAACATTCTGCTGAAGCGTCTCGTTCTCGGAAGACTGATCCCGGCGACCACGACGGCGACGACGGCGGCGGCGGCGATTGCCGTTGTTGCCTTCCTCCTCGTCACTGGCCTCCAGCTCGACGTCTTCGGCCCGCACAGAAGCCGGAGCAGCCTCTGGAACGATAGCCTGTGGAAGTGTCGGGGCTTCGTCTTCGATGATCTCGATCGTACGGACCGTCTGAGGCGCGGCAATCTGGGCAGGGACATGAGCGGCAGCGGCCGTCTGCGCACGCAGGCGTTCGATGCGCATCTCGGATGCTGGCAGGTCTTCTTCTGTCCGGAAGATCACACGCATACGATGGCGCTGCTCGATGTCCGACAGCCAGTCGCGTTTGTGGTTCAGGATGTAGAGTGCAATGCCCGAACCGATATAGACTTCGATTTCAGAAGCCCGCTGGCGGGTGCCTTCTTCGTCAATTGCGCGAAGCACATGCAGGGCGGAACTTTCTGTGCCACGGATGAAGCCGGTGCCCTGACAGTGCGGGCACGGCATTAGCAGGGATTCCGCGATGGACGGACGCAGACGCTGGCGGGACATTTCGAGCAGGCCGAAATGGGAAATATGCCCGACCTGAATGCGTGCGCGGTCCGTACGCAGGGAGTCCTTGAGGCGCTTCTCGACCTGAGCATTGTGGCGGCGGCTCTCCATGTCGATGAAATCAATCACGACGAGGCCAGCCAGATCACGCAGACGCAACTGGCGTGCGACTTCTTCCGCAGCTTCGAGATTGGTCCGCAGAGCGGTTTCCTCAATGTTGCGCTGGGAGGTGGACTTGCCGGAGTTCACGTCAATGGCGACCAGCGCTTCCGTCTGGTTGATGACGAGGTAGCCACCAGACTTCAGGCGTGCTGTCGGCGAGAACATCGCATCCAGATGGCCCTCAACGTTGTAACGCGCGAAGAGGCTCTGACCGCGGTTCTGCCACAGCTTCACCTTGCCAGCGTTGTGCGGCATCAGCAGGCGCATGAATTCGCGGGCGCTCTTCCAGGCAGATTCACCGTCGACCATGATGTCTTCGATGTCTTTGGAGAACAGATCGCGGATCGCGCGCTTGATGAGGCTTGCTTCTTCATAAACCAGCGTCGGCGCGACGGAAGACAGCGCATGTGAGCGAATGTCATCCCAGAGCTGAAGCAGGTATTCGCAGTCGCGGATGATTTCCGGTCCCGGGCGTCCTGCACCGGCTGTCCGGACAATCATGGCCATCGACTTGGGCAGGTTCAGTTCCGCAATCAGATCACGCAGACGACGGCGATCGGTGTCGGACGTGATCTTGCGGGACACGCCACCGCCACGCAGAGCATTGGGCATCAGGACGCAGTAGCGGCCGGCGAGGGAGACGTAGGTGGTCAGGGCAGCGCCCTTGTTGCCACGCTCTTCCTTCACGACCTGCACGAGCAGGACCTGACGACGGCGAATGACTTCCTGGATTTTGTAGTTGCGCAGGAAGCGGGCCGTGCGGCGGGACGCGGCATTTTCCTCGCCGGTGTCGTGTTCACCACCGACGGTTTCCGGGGCGCGACGATCTTGGTTTTCGGTCTCGTCGGTGTCGTCAGAGATGGTTTCTTCTTCACTTTCCGGAAGATCAGTGCGCTGTTCGGACGCAACGTCTTCTTCCTGAAGGGCCAGAAGTTTTTCGCGGTCTGCAACCGGGATCTGGAAGTAATCCGGATGAATTTCGCTGAAGGCGAGGAAGCCGTGACGGTTTCCGCCGTATTCTACGAAAGCGGCCTGAAGGCTCGGCTCAACGCGAATGACCTTGGCGAGGTAGATGTTGCCCTTGAGCTGTTTCTTGGACGATGTCTCGACGTCGTAATCTTCAACGCGGTCACCGTCCATGACCACAACACGCGTTTCTTCCGCGTGTGTGGTGTCGATAAGCATACGCTTGGTCATGGAAAACTGAACTCCACGATGTTCCAGTGTGGCGCTTTGGGCCAGAGGGAACACCTGATTGTACGGGGTGGAGGGGGCGCATCAGCCGGAATACCAGTCCGCGGGACGCATCTGGTCCCGTTCCGGCTAGGCTCCTGACTGTGATCACGTCGCGTGACATTCGACCCCTGACAGACGTCCGGTCCATGGTCTGGTCCCGGATGAAAACGCATTCCGGTCAGGGTGTTATCCTGTGCCGGACTGAACTAATCCTGCCGGAGTAACCCGATCAGGACATGGCACAGAAAATGTCAGGCGCATGTCAAACGATGGGGTGTCACGGCTCGGACAATGGAGGCGGGAGCGCTGCGGGGGAAGGGTAAAAGCCCGCAAACGATCAGACCGCTCTCTTCAGGTCCTTGATGTGCAGGATGACTTAAAGAATGGCTGCTGGCAAGCGGGGCTTTTGCGGGCTTTCCAAAAGGTGCGCCGCCTTGTTTCAGACATTGTCCTGTGTCTGTATTGTTTGGGCTCATAAAACGATTGATAAAGACGCAGGATAGACGAATGCTGACGCGACGCACGGTACTGGAAGGTCTTGCCTGTCTGTCAGCGGCAATCCCGCTGGATGCAACTGCCCGCACGAAGCATTCTACGCATCATCTCCCGACCGGGGGAGCGCTTCATGCGCCTGCGGTACATCGTAATGTAGCCCCTCCAAAACCGCTTGTGATGCTGGACCCAGGCCATGGGGGAAAAGATCCGGGCGCCATTGGTATTTCCGGTACGTATGAGAAACATATTGCGGAGGCCGCCGCGACGGAACTTCAAAGACAGCTTCTGGCATCGGGGCAATACCGTGTCGCAATGACACGGTCTGAAGACCGGTTTATCCCTCTAGAGGGGCGTGTCGAACTGGCGCAGCAGCATCAGGCGCATCTCTTTATTTCCATGCACGCCGATGCGCTGCATGACCGCGATGTCCGTGGGGCCAGTGTCTATACGCTCTCCAGCGGTGCGTCAGATGCGCAGACCGCGGCCCTGGCTCAGACGGAAAACAGTGCGGACCGTTTTGGTGGCCCTGCGTTTCATGGGATGTCCCCGGATGTGCAGCAGATCCTGTCCAGCCTTGTTTCGGAAGAAACCCGCCGTGGCTCAGCGCATATGGCATCGAGTGTGGTCGGGGCGTTCCGGAACCGGATTGGCCTGCTGACGCATCCCTCCCGGCATGCCGCGTTTGTTGTTCTGAAATCTGCAGAGATACCCTCTGTTCTGGTTGAGATGGGATTCATGTCTAACCGGTTGGATGAAGCGGCTTTGCGTCAGGCTGTGCATCGAACGCAGGTAGCGAGTGCGATGAAAACCGCTGTGGACCGGTATTTTTCTGCGCAGCCCAGGCTTATGGCTGGCTGATTTTTGGCCGACCTTGGCGGAACGCATGGCAGAGTTTTTGGTCATGTGGGTTGCACATAACGAAAGAATCGGACATTTTCCGTCGCCATGACATTTCTTTCGATCCTCTCGCTTCGACTTATCGGCCCCTGAACGCCATATCTTAGGCGGGCAGCGTTCCGTTGCGTTCAGGGGATGACAGACCAGAAAATTTCCTGACCAGCGAGAAGATCAAGACATGACTTTCCAACATCCGTCTTTCGGTACGATTTCCGACGACCGCGTTATCATTTTCGATACAACGCTGCGTGACGGTGAGCAGTCCCCCGGTTTCTCCATGAACCTCGAAGAGAAGCTCCGCATGGCGCATGCGTTGAGCGCTCTGGGGGTAGATGTTATTGAGGCAGGCTTCCCGGTTGCTTCCAAGGACGATTTTGAAAGCGTTCGTAGCATTGCCGAGCAGGTACGCGGATCTGTGATCTGCGGTTTGGCCCGTAGCGGTGGCAAACGCGACATTGAGTCCTGCGGTGAAGCCCTGAAGGGCGCTGAACGCTCCCGTATTCATAACTTCATTTCCACATCTCCGCTGCACATGAAGTACAAGCTGCGGATGGAGCCGGAAACGGTTCTGGACATCATTGCGTCTGGCAACCAGAAGGCCCGTCAGTACACGGACGACGTGGAATGGTCTGCTGAAGACGGCTCCCGGACTGATCCAGACTTCCTGTGCCGCTGCGTTGAAGTCGCCATCAAGAATGGTGCGAACACCATCAACATTCCTGACACCGTAGGCTTTGCCACTCCGGAAGAAATGCGCCGCATTTTCACGATGCTGCGTGAGCGTGTCCCGGGTGCGGATCAGGTGATTTTCTCCACGCATAATCACAACGATCTGGGTCTGGGTGTTGCCAATACGCTGGCTGCTGTTGAAGGTGGCGCACGCCAGATCGAGTGCACAATCAACGGTATTGGCGAGCGTGCCGGTAATGCGGCTCTGGAAGAAATCGTCATGGCGCTGCGGACGCGTCACGATCAGTACGGCAAGGTGACCGGCATCGAGACGCCGAAGCTGCTCGGCATGTCCCGGATGCTGGCGACGATTACGGGCTTCGACGTGCAGCCGAACAAGGCCATCGTTGGTCGCAACGCCTTCGCGCATGAAAGCGGGATTCATCAGGACGGTGTTCTGAAGAACGCAGCCACTTATGAGATCATGACGCCGGAGAGCGTGGGCTGGAATAAGAGTTCACTGGTGATGGGCAAGCATTCCGGCCGTGCCGCATTCCGCGACAAGCTGGCTCAGCTTGGTTACCCGCCGCTGGAAGAAGAAGCCCTGAACGCCGCCTTCGCGCGTTTCAAGGATCTGGCTGACAGCAAGAAGGTCGTGTTCGATGACGACATCTGCGCGCTGGTCGATGATGAAAGCCGCGATCATGAGCGCATTCACCTGATCTCGCTGGAAGTGGCTTCGGGGACGAAGCAGAAGGCGCAGGTCAAGCTAGAAATCAGCGTCGATGGTGCCATTCAGTATGCGGCCGTGAGTGGAAATGGGCCGGTTGACGCGGCATTCCGGGCTATTGGTGAAGCGTTCCCGCACTCTGCTGAACTGGCACTGTTTTCCGTGGCAAACGTGACGGAAGGAACCGATGCCCAGGCCCGCACGACCGTTCGTTTGCAGGAAAACGGCAAGCTTGTAGACGGCCAGGGTGCGGATTCCGACACTGTTGTATCGGCAGTGCGTGCTTATATCCATGCCCTGAACAAGCTGCTGACCAAGCGTGAGCGCACGGAGCCTGAAGCGCTCTGAGCGTTCGCGATTGATGAGAGATCCTTAAAGAACGAATAATTATCGTTCTTTAAGGATCTGGACAAAGATATCACGATTGATATTGTCTCCTTCTGAATTTGGAAGGGACAGCTATGCCGCATTCGTGGCTTTATTCGGCATCTGGTCTATTTGTAGGCTTTCTGGTTGGTATGACCGGAGTGGGGGGGGGGTCCCTCATGACGCCGTTGCTGATCCTGCTCTTTGGTGCCAAGCCGCAGTCAGCTGTCGGAACAGATCTTCTTTACGCCGCCATTACGAAAATCGTTGGAACGGGACTCAACCGCCATATGGGGGTTGTGAACTGGCGGATTGTGGGCTGGCAGATGGCTGGCAGTATTCCTGCGGGTCTGGTGTGCCTGCTGTTCCTGCATCACGAAGGCATGTCTGACGCGGCATCGCGGTTGATCCGGATTGTTCTTGGCGTTGCTCTTCTTTTGACGGCGCCGGCTATTCTTCTGAAGCCCCGGCTGAGGCGCTGGGCGGAAGGGCGCATACCTCTAAGTGAGCGGATGGAGACAGTCTTGACAGTTCTTCTGGGTGTTCTTCTGGGAACGCTGGTGACGCTGTCTTCGGTTGGGGCGGGTGCTGTTGGAATGGCCGCGCTGACGATGCTTTATCCGCGCTTAAACACCCGAACGCTTGTCGCAACCGATATTGCGCATGCTGTGCCGCTGACGCTGATTGCAGGCGGCGGCCACTGGCTTGAAGGCGCCGTTGATACGGCTGTTCTTCTGGCGCTTCTGGTGGGATCCATTCCCGGGATCATTCTGGGTACATTGTGCGCAGGGAAGCTTCATGAAGATACCCAGCGATGGGTGCTGGGTATTCTTCTGGCTGTCATTGGTATCCGGATGATCTGACATCCGGATACCGTTAAGCCTCAGTAGCCGTAGTTGCTCTGCTGAGGATAGCCATTGTTGTAACCCTGCGGGTATCCGTTCTGGCAGTTCGTGTTGGGCGGACACTGATACTGCTGTTGCGGATACGTCGGATACTGGCCGTTCTGCTGGTATCCCTGCTGAGGGTAATTGCCCTGTTGTTGGGGATAGCCGTTCTGGTACCCGCCCTGCTGATAGCCCGGACGGTTCGGGGTTGTTACGGCCCCTGTTGCAGCACCGAGAGCGCCACCAGCCAGAGCACCGATTGCCGCGCCGCGGCCACCACCCGCCAGAGCGCCGATTGCAGCGCCTGTTCCGCCACCCAGAAGACCGCCGCCCAGAGCGCGGGAGCCTGGATCATAGTTTCCCTGGCAGCCGCCGAGAGACAGAACGGTCGCGAAAGCTCCAACCAGAGCCATTCCCCGGAAAGCGGGGCGGGCGATAACGGACCTCATGTCAAAAATCCTTAGATATCATGGTTACTGAGCCGGTATCAGGCTTAGTAACTGTTCCGTGAACGCCGGCTTGGCGTTGTTGCCGCGCCGACTGCAGCACCCGTACCACCGCCTGCCAGTGCGCCGATAGCTGCGCCGCTACCGCCGCCAGCAATTGCTCCCAGCGCCGCGCCTGCACCTGCGCCGATGAGGGCGCCGGATCCAGCGCGTGCGCCGCTATCGTATGGATTGCCGCAGCCAGCAAGCGCTGCGCCGCACAGGGTCAGGACGGCAATGAGGCGAGGGGTCTTGATAATGGTCATCTGTTTTGTCCTGTTCGATGCTCCGTCTCCTACTGCTGACTGCAGAGGGGAAGAGTTTGGAAACCCAATTATGGTAACGTGGGAAACGTGACTGAAGGGTGGCGGGATTAAGGCTGTAAAAAATTTTTTTCCGTGTCTGACAAGCGCGTGATGAAAAGTTGTTCCTGTTTGATGACATTATACTGAACGGAACCCTTGCTGAACGGTGGCCGCGACGTTAAGTCCACCCGCGGGGAGCCCGCCCCGCATTACACTCTGTGATCTCTCCGCTCGCAGAGCTGCGCCAGGAGTTTTGGATGTTTTCTCGTCTGCTGGGTCTCATGTCTGCTGACATGGCGATCGACCTCGGCACTGCCAATACGCTCGTTTATGTCAAAGGCCGGGGCATTGTGCTCGATGAGCCGTCTGTTGTTGCCATTGCTGAAGTGCGTGGCAAGAAGCAGGTTCTTGCGGTTGGCAACGAAGCCAAGCAGATGGTCGGGCGAACACCTGGCAACATCACGGCGATCCGTCCATTGCGTGATGGTGTGATTGCGGATTTTGAAGTTGCTGAAGAGATGATCAAGCACTTCATTCGCAAGGTGCATAATCGCCGGGCTTTTGCGAGCCCGCAGATCATCATCTGTGTTCCGTCCGGGGCAACGGCTGTTGAGAGACGTGCGATTCAGGAAAGCGCGGAAAGTGCTGGCGCCCGTAAAGTCATGCTGATCGAGGAGCCGATGGCTGCTGCGATCGGTGCTGGCCTTCCGGTCACGGAGCCTTCGGGCAGCATGATCGTCGATATTGGCGGTGGTACGACGGAAGTCGCGGTGATTTCGCTGGGCGGCATCGTCTATGCGCGTTCTGCCCGTGTGGGCGGGGACAAGATGGATGAAGCCATCATTTCCTACATCCGCAAGACCTATAATCTGCTGGTCGGTGAAAGCTCGGCTGAACGCATCAAGATCGAGCTTGGTGCGGCCATGATGCCGGATGATCCGTCCAACCCGGATGGACCGATCACGGAAATCAAGGGACGTGATCTGATCAACGGTGTTCCTCGTGAAGTGATGGTCAGTCAGGCGCAGATTGCTGAAAGTCTGGCAGAGCCTGTCATGCAGATCGTGGATGCGGTGACGACGGCGCTTGAAAATACCCCGCCGGAATTGGCTGCCGATATTGTGGACAAGGGCATTGTTCTTTCGGGTGGTGGAGCGCTGCTGTATCGTCTTGATGAGGTGCTGCGTCTTTACACCGGCCTTCCGGTCACTGTTGCCGAAAATGCTCTCTCCTGCGTGGCGCTGGGAACAGGTCGCGCGCTGGAAGAAATGCGTCGTCTGCGCAGCGTACTGAGCAGCATGTACTGAACCCGGACTCTCACCGGTGTTTTCCATCCATACCCGGCAGGTGCTTGCGAGAGCGGCCCTGCCCATTCTGATCCTGCTGGCGGTGGCGTTGGTATTGCTCGGGCTGGTCCGGCGACCGGTGGTGGATGGGGTGCGTCTGAGGGCGACGGATATTCTGGCTCCTGCGTATCAGGCGCTTGTCTATCCACAGACGCGGGTTCAGGAATGGCTGGTCGATTTGCGCGGGGCGACGGATCTCGCCAAGGAAAATGTCAGTCTGCGCGATGAAAACCGTGCATTGCGGCACTGGTACGACGTGGCAGTTGCCTTGGCCGCGGAAAACGCGCGCCTGAAAAATAGTCTCCACTGGATACCGGAAAGCGCCCCTCAATACGTGACGGGCCGTGTGACGCGGGATGATGGCGGCCCTTACTCTCGTGCTGTGCTGTTGGACGTTGGAAGCGGGCATCAGGTGCATACGGGGGATGTGGCGCTCGATTCGGCAGGTTTGCTTGGGCGCGTGACGGAAATTGGTCCGCATACTGTGCGTGTTTTGCTGATCAATGATGATGCAAGCCGTATTCCCGTGACCCTTTCTGTTTCTCACGGTGATGCCATCATGGCGGGTGATGACACGGATAATCCACGCCTGATCTATTACCCGCAGGATCATCATCCGGTTGAAGGTGAGCGGGTCGAGACACGTGGTCAGAGCACCATGCCAGCCGGGCTGCCCATTGGAACCGTGCATTATCTGGCCCCTAATCGGCCTGTGGTTATGCCGGATGCCGATCTGCGGCGGCTGGATATTGTTCGGGTGTTTGATTACGGAGAGGACGGAGGTCAGGCCCCGGATGCTCCTGGTCGCGTCAAGGTGCGTCGTCCCTCTGAGGAACCCTCCCTGCCAGGTGGATTGCCTTTTCCAAAACTACCCGGAATGCCGGAGACCTTGGGAAAGGGGGGGCAATAAGCCATGGTGGCCGAAAACTCTACGCCCCATCTGCACTCTGCTGTGGAGCCACGCCAGACATTGCGTCGGCGGCTGGACATTATCGCGCGGGCGGCCATGCCTTCGCTGTTCATTGTGCTGGTTGCCGTTCTGCTTTCTGCACCTTTTGGTATCCCGGGGCAGTCTGAGCTTCAGTTCGGAATTGCCATGTGCACCGTCTGGTTCTGGGCTTTTAGCCGGCCAAGATCCATGCCAGCCTGGGCAGTCTTTCTCTGTGGTCTGAGTGTTGAGATTTTCAGTTTCGGGCCGCCGGGGGCCGTTCTGTTGTCCCTGCTGGTTATTTATGGCGTTGCCCACCACTGGCGATACGGACTGTCGCGTCTGGGCTTTGTGTCCTGCTGGCTGATTTTCAGCTTTTTTGCGGCTCTGGCATCCTTTTTTCAGTGGGCTCTCGTCTGTATCCATGCTTTTGCGCTATTATCTCCGGCTCCGGGCCTCTTTCAGGCTGCGCTGACAATCGGTATCTATCCCAGCCTGACTGCGTTGTTTGTCTGGGGACGCCGCACGTTTGCCAATCCCGATCAGGCCTGACTGCGCAATTTTCGCGTGTTTCACGCAAAATGCTGCCTTTTTTCCGGACTTGAACGCCAGACCTGATGTCTTCCAGAAAACGCCCTTTTTGGTCCCTGCTGCGCTCACGACGCCAGGACGCGCCCGTGCGCTCCGGGCGGGGCGTTTTCACGCGTCGTGCGCTGGTCGTGATGGCCGTGCAGGCGGGCGTTCTTGGGGCGTTGGGGCGACGGCTTTATAATATTCAGACGGTTGAGGGCGATCATCTTCGTCAGCTTGCGGAGCGTAACCGCACCAGCAAGCGCCTTTTGGCACCAGCACGCGGAACAATCCATGATCGCTTTGGAGTGGCGCTTGCAGACAACAAGGTGAGTTGGCGTGCGCTGCTAATGCCGGAGGAAACGACGGACATTGCCGCGGTGATTGATCGGTTCTCGCAGATTGTTCCGCTGGATGAACACGACCACGCCCGGATTGAACGTGATCTGAAGCATGTTCACAAATATGTGCCAGTTACCCTGCATGAGTTTTTGTCCTGGGATGACATGGCGCGGATTGAGCTGAATGCTCCCTCTCTTCCGGGTGTTCTTGTCGATGTTGGGTCGACCCGGTTGTACCCGTTTCAGGAACTGACTGCTCATCTTGTTGGCTATGTTGCTCCTCCGAATGAAGATGATGTTGCCAAGGATACGACGCTTTCCCTGCCCGGGATGCGTGTCGGGCGTGCGGGGATCGAGCAGACGCAGGAAGCTTTACTGCGCGGTGATCCTGGCTCTGTGGAAATGGAAGTCAACGCGCTGGGTCGTGTGATCGGCGAAATTGATCGCGTTGAGGGGCAGCAGGGCGAGGACGTGCGTCTGACGCTGGATGTGGGCCTGCAAGGAAAGGTTCTGGAGTATCTCGGAGACCGCGTGGCCAGTTCCGTTGTGATGGATTGCCGGAATGGCGAAGTCCTTGCGATGGTTAGCACGCCGTCTTTTGATCCATCGCTGTTCGATTCAGGCGTAAGCCATGCCCAGTGGAACGAATGGGCGAATGATCCACGCACCCCGTTGGTCGACAAGGCTGTGTCTGGTCTTTATCCGCCGGGATCGACGTTCAAGCCTGCCGTCGCACTGGGCGCCTTGAAAGCGGGAGCGGTCACGGCGCAGGATCGCTTCAACTGTCCGGGTTATTTCGACATGGGCGGGGTGCGGTTCCACTGCTGGAACCGCTGGGGTCATGGTATGGTCAATATGCGTGATGCCCTGAAATATTCCTGCGACGTCTATTTTTACGAAGTGGCCCGCCGATGCGGAATGAATCCGGTTAAGGCAGTCGGTAACGCCATGGGACTGGGTGTCAAACTGGATATCGAACTGCCACATGTTCGCTCCGGGGTGATTCCGACACCCGAGTGGCGTCAGCAGCATGGTTTCCACTGGAACGGCGGGGATACCGTCAATGCGGGTATCGGACAGGGCTTTGTACAGGTGACGCCGCTGGCGTTGGCGACTTATGTGTCACGCATTGCGTCAGGCAGGAATGTCCAACCTCATCTGATCCGGGCCACGAATGATCAGATGTCGAGCTTGGCATCGCTGGACGCCGTTCCGATGGTGGACGTTCCGAAGGAACATCTGGATGTCATTCGGGGCGGAATGTTTGCGGTCGTGAACGAACCGCATGGATCGGCCCCCAAGGCGCGGCTGGATTTACCGGATGTGCAGATGGCAGGCAAAACCGGTTCAGCGCAGGTGCGGCGTGTCTCTCGTGCGTTGCGTGAGTCCGGGCATTTCAATTCCATGAATCTACCATGGGAATATCGTCCTCATGCGCTTTTCATCTGCTTCGCGCCTTATGATAATCCACGATATGCGGTGTCTGTCGTGGTTGAGCATGGCAATGCTGGTGCTGATGAGGCGGCCCCCTTGGCCAAGCAGATCATGATGGAAGCCTTGGCGCGAGACCCTGCGAACCAACCTCAGCCAACGGGGCAGACCGTAGCGCAGAAGGAGCCTGTTCAGGGATGAGAGGCGGTGTCGTGAATGCATTCGGCTTTCTGAAGTCCGACAAGCGACTGCTGCGGGCAGAGCCGGATTTCCGCCCTATGGCCCGGTTGCTTCAGGTGAACTGGCTGTATGTTCTGCTGGTCTGTCTGCTTGCCGGTGTTGGCTATATCGCGCTTTATTCGGCGGGGGGCGGATCGGCAAAGCCGTTTGCCGGGCCGCAGATGGTCCGGTTCGGCTTCGGGCTTGTGATGATGATTGCCGTGGCGCTCGTCAGTCCGCGGATCCTTCGCATGGTGTCCGTTCCGATTTATCTTCTCTCTATTGCGTTACTTGGTCTCGTGCTGCGGATGGGGCATGTGGGCAAGGGGGCCGAGCGCTGGATCAATCTGGCAGGAATGCAGTTTCAGCCGTCTGAATTCGCCAAGATTGGTCTGGTTCTGATGCTGGCGACATGGTTCCACAGGATTGGAAACGAGCGGATGGGCAATCCGCTGCGTCTCGTCATTCCCGCTATCCTGACGCTTCTGCCTGTTGTTCTGGTTCTGAAGGAGCCAAATCTGGGAACAGCGACGATTATTGGCGTTATTGGAGCCACGCTATTTTTCGCGGCTGGAATGCGGCTCTGGCAGATCGTTCTTCTGGTGGCGCCTATCCCGTTTCTGGGGAAGTTCATTTACGGCCATCTGCATGACTACCAGAAGGCCCGCATCGACACCTTCCTGCATCCTGAGCATGATCCTCTGGGGGCTGGCTACAACATCATCCAGTCCAAGATCGCCTTAGGTTCTGGTGGCATGTGGGGCGAGGGGTATCTGCATGGCAGTCAAGGGCAACTGAACTTCCTGCCGGAAAAGCAGACGGATTTCATTTTCACCATGATTGGTGAGGAATGGGGTTTTGCGGGCGGTATTGCCGTCATCGGTCTGCTGATGGTTCTGACGTTGGGAGCCACGCTCATCGCCATACGGAGCCGCAATCAGTTCGGGCGACTGCTCGGGCTTGGCATTGCGATGGATTTCTTCCTGTATTGTGCTGTCAATCTGTCGATGGTGATGGGCGCCATTCCAGTCGGTGGCGTGCCGCTCCCGCTGATTTCCTATGGCGGTTCAGCCATGCTGACGATGATGTTCGGTTTTGGGCTTCTGATGTCCGCCTGGGTTCATCGCAATGAGCGTGACCCAGGATTTGAGGACGAAGACGACTGATTTTCAGAGTTCCAGAAGAACTTTGGATGAGCTTTTCCGGTCCAGAGACGCGTCAAAAGCGTCTTTGTATTGAGCCAGCGGAAAGCTGTGGGTGATGAGACCGTCCGCAATCCACGGATTGTCCGCGAGGATTTTCAGTGCCTCTGCGAACTCTTCATCGAAGCGAAATGTCCCGCGATAGTCGATTTCCCGCGCGATAATCTGTCCTAGTGGGGCTGGTACATCGCCCGGTGGGAAAATCCCGACCTGAACGAGGATGCCGCCTTTCTGTGTACGGGCGATCGCGGTCGGGAGGGCAGGGATGACGCCCGTGGCCTCAAAAACGATCTCGTACTCTGCGTCATGAGTGTCACGGCCTGTGTTGACTGTGCTGGTTGCGCCAAGTTTGTTTGCGACGTCGAGGGCAAAGTCTTGCAAGTCGGTTGCGACAATCTCTGACGCGCCAGCGACTTTGAGACCTGCCACAATCAGGGCGCCAATCGGGCCGGCTCCCTGAACCATGATGCGTTTGCCCTTAACATCCCCGGCGCGCGCAATCGCATGGAGGGCGACAGAGAAGGGTTCGGCAAGGCTGGCGCGTTTCACGTCCAGACCTGCTGGCAGCGGATAAAGCTGGGAGGTTTCGACAACCATGTCCCGCCGGAAACCGCCATCCGTATGGGGAAGAAACGCAGCACTGCCAAAAAAGCGCATGTTCCGGCACAGGTGCTTGGCGCCTCTTTCGCATTCAGGGCAGTGCCCACACGGACGAGCCGGATGGATGGCGACAGCGTCTCCGATCCTGAAACGTGTTTCGTCCGGGCTGACAGCTTCCACAATTCCGGAAACCTCGTGGCCAAGAATCATCGGCTCGCGGAGGACGGATGCTCCCGCGCCGCCATGCAGGAAGTAATGCATGTCCGACCCGCAGATCCCACCCCAGGCTGGACGGACCAGCACCTGACTCGCCTTAAGCGGCGGGACGGCAACGGTCTCTAAACGCAGATCACCCTTTTCATGAATAACCAGAGCTTCGGTCGTCTGAGGAGCAGAAAGGCCGGGCATGGCTTTGCCTCTTTCATCTGAGCAGCGTGAATGACGGTCCTCAGATATGGCCGATCTTGTGCGCTAAAGGCAGTCACGTTTGGGCGACGCGGAAGGCATGTGAAGCTGTCGGGCTGCCATCTGTAATCAGATGGATCTTTATACTGTGGGAAAAGATCGAATTGAGGGGTTCGCGTGCGACGCTCTGTGGAGACTCCAACGCCATCCATTGCGATCCGGGTCCGTGTTGAGGAGCGTGGTGGCTGGGCCGGACCCCCACGCTCCCATCAGGGTCAGCCCTCGATCTGACCGAAATCGGCGATCAGGGCTGTGGTCGTGCGGAAAGTCGCCAGAAGCTTCAGGCGGTTGGCGCGAATGTCTGCTTCCGGGGCGTTGACGGTAACAGCGTCGAAGAAGCGGTCTAGCGTCGGGCGCAGGGCTGCAATTGCCTGCATTGCATCGGTGAAACGCTCGTCTTTCAGGGCCGTCTCGATCGCAGGAACGGCACTGTTCAGGCCATCTGCCAGAGCGCGCTCTTCGTCCTGTGCGTAGAGAGACGCATCCGGCGTTCCCTTGTGAGGACCGTCCTTCTTGTCTTCGATGCGCAGGATGTTGGCAGCGCGCTTGGCGGCGGCGAGAAGGTTCTTGCCGTCTTCCGTCTGGATCATGTCAGACAGCGCCGAGGTGCGGGCCAGAAGGCGCACAAGATCGCCATCCAGACCGCCTGCGAGTGTGGCGGCCAGAACGTCATGGCGTTCGCCTTCGCTGCGGAGCTGAACGCGCAGACGGTCTGCCATGAAGTCCGGAAGTTTGGCGAGTTCCCCACCGGTGCGACCGTTTGCCGCCTTGGCAAAGAGGTCCGTTAGGTCCAGGCGCAGGCCGTTGTCACGAATGGTGCGGATCACGCCCAGTGCAGCGCGGCGCAGACCGTACGGGTCGCCGGAACCGGTCGGTGTCTCGCTAATGGCGAAGAAGCCAGCCAGCAGATCCAGACGGTCCGCAAAGGCCACGGCAACCGAGACGGGCGCTTTTGCCGTATCGTCGGACTGTCCACGCGGCATGTAATGCTCGGCCACAGCCTTCGAAACGGCGTCGCCTTCGCCATCATGTGCTGCGTAATAGCCGCCCATGACGCCCTGAAGTTCCGGGAACTCGCCGACCATACCGGTTGTCAGATCGGCTTTAGACAGCAGACCTGCGCGCTTTGCCTGTTCGATCTGTTCCGGGCTCAGACCCATGGCCGCAGCGACCGTTCCGGCGAGATCGGAAATCCGCCTGGCGCGCTCGCCCTGCGTTCCCAGCTTTGCATGGAACGTCACAGCATCGAGGGCTGCCACGCGGTCCGCGAGCTTTGTCTTGCGATCCAGATCCCAGAAGTGACGGGCATCGGCGAAACGGGCACGCAGAACGCGTTCGTTTCCGGCGATCGTCAGCGTGCCGCCGTCCTTGAACGGCAGGTTGGCGACGAAAGCGAAGAACGGCGCGGCTTTGCCGTCCGCATTGCGCAGGGCAAAGTAGCGCTGATTGATGCGCATCGAGACCTGCATGACTTCGGCGGGCAGATCCATGAAAGCATCGTCGATGCGGCCCAGAAGTGGAACCGGATATTCGACCAGACCGGCGACTTCATCGACCAGTCCTTCGTCTTCCACAACCGTAATGCCCTGCTGGTCTGCCAGACGGTGAACACCGGTGCGGATCATGTCGCGGCGCTTGTCCGCGTCCACGATGACGGAGCGTGTTTCCAGCTCTTCCAGCCAGTGATCTGCCGAACGGACTTCAAATCCGCCGGGCGCCAGAAAGCGATGGCCTTCGGACAGGTTGGAGGACTTCAGGCCGTGGGCATCGTCGCCATCGCGGGCGAGCGAGAAGGGAACAACCTTGCCATCGAGAAGGCAGGTGATGCGGCGGAGCGGGCGCACCCATGAGAAGTTTGAGCCTGCACCCCAGCGCATGGACTTGGCCCAGGGGAACTTCCACAGAAGGTCCGGTACAACTTCGGCGATGCGGCTTTCTGCGCTTACGGGGTCAAGCTGCTTGTTCAGAACCCAGAAGCCGTTTTCCAGCGTGAGTTCGTCAGCCGTTACGCCATGCTTGCGGGTAAAGCCTTCCAGAGCTTTTTCCGGAGCGCCTTCGCGGGGTCCACGCTCGGAGACAGTACGCGCCGGGATTTCGGCATCGACGTTCAGAACGGTCGCGATGCGGCGGGTGCCGTAGAACGTCTGAACATCGGATGGATTAAGGCCATCGAGCGCCTTGGTCAGAAGGGCGCCAAGTTCGCTGGCAGCCTTGGGCTGCATGCCTGCCGGGATTTCCTCGCAGAACAGTTCAAGCAACAGTTCAGCCATTGGACGTCTCCTCCTCGCCAGCAAGCCACGCTTCACAGGAGGCTTTTGCCAGCGTCCGGACGCGTCCGATGTAGGATGCGCGTTCAGAGACGGAAATCACGCCGCGGGCATCCAGAAGATTGAAATAGTGGGAAGCCTTCAGGCACTGATCGAACGCAGGCTGGGCGACGCCAGCTTCGGCCAGCCGGATGGACTCTTTTTCCGCATTGTTGAAATGCGTGAGCAGCATCTGCGTGTCGGCCAGTTCAAAGTTGTGACGGGAATAGTCACGCTCGGCCCGCAGGAACACATCGCCGTATGTCAGGCCCTTGCCGTTGAAGTCCAGATCATAGACGTTCTCGACGCCCTGAACATACATTGCCAGCCGTTCCAGACCATAAGTCAGTTCGGTAGAAGGCATGACGGTCGGGATGCCGCCAACCTGCTGGAAATACGTGAACTGTGTGACTTCCATGCCGTCACACCAGACTTCCCAGCCCAGACCCCAGGCGCCGATCGTCGGGTTTTCCCAGTCGTCCTCTACGAATCGGATATCGTGCTTTTCGGGATCGATCCCGATGGCCCGATAGCTCTCCAGAAGCAGGTTCTGGCTCTCTTCCGGGGTTGGCTTCAGCAGTACCTGATACTGGTAATAGTGCTGGAGGCGGTTCGGGTTTTCACCGTAACGACCGTCCGACGGGCGGCGGCAGGGTTGCACATAGGCCGCAGCCCATGGCTTCGAGCCCAGGGCACGCAGGGTCGTATGAGGGGAGAGCGTTCCGGCTCCGACTTCTGTGTCATAGGGCTGCAGAATGGCGCAGCCCTTTTCAGACCAGAATTGATGTAGGCGCAGGATCAGGTCCTGAAAGCTGAGCGGCCGGGTCGCAGACAATTCGATAGGCTCCGGTTGGCAAAATTGGCGGCTACCTTACAACCTGAGGTGCGTTACCGGAAGTCAGCGGAATAAACGGAAGGACAGTTCTTCGGAAAATCTCTTCTGGTTCTGTCGGATGATGCCGAACCGGTTTCTATTCCGGTTGCCACTTCTGGAACGCAGGCAGCTCTTCTGCCTGAGCGGCAAGGCGGATGAGGGCCGGATGGGCTTCGGCGTTGATGACGTTTGGGATTTCGTTCCGGGCGAAGGTCCAGGCAATCGCGGTTGTTATGTCCGCTTGTGAGAGCGTGCCAGGCAACCATTCACCGTCCAGCCCGGCGTAGCTTTTCTCAAGCTCGGCGAAGGCAGTGCGGGCCTGTGCGGTAACGCGTTCCACCCATGGTTCATACTGGCTCTCTTCCGGGCGAAGTTTTGTTTCGTAGACAAGCTGAACCGATTTGTCTGCGGCTGCGAGTGCCAGCCCCAATATATACAGCGCGCGCGTCCGTTCACTTTGGTCTTCAGGCATCAGGCGCTTCTCGGAGGGTAATCCGTGTTCGAGATGATCGAGGATGAGTGTTGATTCCATGAGAACTCTCCCGTCCTGCGTCACGAAGGTGGGGGCTTTCAGCAGGGGGTTGATGGCAGCAAAGGCGGCCTTATCCCGAAACACGGAAAGAGAAAGATGCTCGAACGGAATATCCATCAGTGTCAGGGAGATGGCGACGCGCCGGACGTAGGGTGAGTCCAGCTTTCCAATCAGTTTCATGGGGCTGCTCCGTGAGAAGGGGAGCGGTCATCTTCTCCCTCTAGGGCGGCTGATGTAAGTGTCAGGAACGGTCATTTCCGATCCAATCCTGCCAGAGTGCTCCTGCCTGTGCGTGCCTGTCCTCTTGTTGCCATTCTTGCTTATGACGGGCTGTGTGCCTTTGAATTTGGCTGCGCCATAGAGGTGTTTGGTCTGAGCCGACCGGAAGTCGGTGCGTACTGGTATCGGTGTGTCGTAGCGGGTGTGGAAGAGGGGCCGCTTCGGGCGGGATCGCGACTGAGCGTCATGCCTGATGGCGATCTGTCGCTTCTGGAGCAGGCGGATACGATCATTGTTCCCGGTTGGCGTGGTGTGGATACGGTTGTGCCGACGGAACTGGTGCTCGCCTTGCAGCGGGCTCATGCACGGGGCGCGCGGCTTGTTTCAATCTGTTCAGGCGTGTTTGTGCTGGCGGCTACAGGTCTGCTCGATGGACGTCGGGCCACGACTCACTGGCACCATACGGCGCATCTGGCCCGGAAATATCCGAACATTCGTGTGCAGCCGGACGTGCTTTACACGGAAGATGGGGGCCTGCTGACGTCCGCCGGAAGTGCTGCGGGGCTGGATCTTTGTCTGCATGTCGTTCGGCAGGATTTTGGGGCCAAAATCGCTAATCAGGTAGCGCGCAGGTTGGTTATCCCGGCGCATCGTGATGGTGGGCAGGCACAGTTTGTTCCCCGACCGGTGGCAAAACGGCCTGGCCATCGTCTGGGGACGCTGTTCGATGTGGTTCGCACCAGACTGAATGAGGATTGGTCGGTTGCGCGGATGGCGTCGGAGGCCGGGATGAGTGCGCGTGGATTGCATCGCCATCTGCAGGGCGCGACGGGTATGACGCCGCTGAGGTGGTTGCTGAATGAGCGAATCGCCATTGCCCGGGAACTGCTGGAAACGACGCGTAGCCCCGTCATGGAAATTGCCCGACTGAGTGGCTTTCGATCAGAGGCTGGTTTTCGAAAGCAGTTTCGACGTTTGATTGGGCTGACGGCGACTGAATATCGAAGGCGGTTTGACGCGACGGGCTAAGGATTGGAACCGTTAATGAAACCAAAGATTAGGCAGCGTGTTGGACTGCCTGATATGCCTGTTGCGCGGTATCTTGAAACGGTCAGATTTTCCCGCATTGAATTTTAGCGGAGGTCTGATGGGCAGCAGGTCGATCCCTTGTCGATTGGGCCTGGGTGCCTCATATGATGAGGGAACGTAACTTCTTCGTCTGGAAGGATCAGAGACGATGAACAACGAAGAACGCGAAGTCATCTCCCGTTTTATCGGCCGTGTTGGCGGTGCGCAGCAGGGTGGTGGTTTCAGTCAGCAGCAGACGCCTGCACTGCCGCCGATCGACCCGGAAGCTGATCGCTTTATTGCTGAAAATTTCCAGAAATATCCGGAAGCGCGCTATCGCGTGACTCAGATGGCGGTTGTGCAGGAAGCAGCGCTGGCTCAGGCGCAGAACCGTATCCGCCAGCTTGAGTTCCAGCTCCAGCAGGCTCAGCAGCAGCTTCAGCAGGCGCAGCAGAGCCGGTCGTCCGGTAGCGGCGGCGGCCTGTTTGGCGGGTTGTTTGGCGGTGGCAATCGGCAGCAGGCGTCTTCGCCTCCACCGGGTTGGGGGTCGCAGGTTGGCGCAATGCCGCCTCCGAACTTTCAGCCTCAGCAGCAGTATGGCTATCCACCGGGGTATCAGCCGGGGATGTTCCAGCGTGGCGGATCCGGTTTCCTCGGCTCGGCTCTGACGACGGCTGCCGGTGTGGCGGGTGGCATGATGGCGGCTAACGCTCTCGAAGGCCTGTTCAGCGATCACCATTCAGGCGGTGAAGCCGGTGGTTTTGGTGGTGGCGAGACGATCATCAATAACAACTACGGCGATGCGGGTAGCGATCCGTTCGGCGGTGCTGGTACTGATGCTGGCAGCGGTTTCTCCGACTCTGACTTCGGTGGTGGAGATTTCGGCGGCGGAGATTTTGGCGGTGGTGACGATATGTTCTGACGGGCTGCCCTGTTTCGCCTGATATGCAGAGTTTCAGAAGACCCGCCTGGCTCCGGCCCCGGCGGGTTTTTTGCTGTTTGCCAACCCGAACGCTTATGGTGCGTTGGCTTCGTAACGTGTTTTTCCATTTCCAGGGGTTTTCTGATGAGCACCAACGACTTTCGCGATCTGGTAGCCTTCAAGAATCTCGAGGATGGGCAGATCACCTCTTTTTCCATCAATGGAACCTCCGTTGTTCTGGTGAAGGACGGCGAAGAAGTGCATGCGCTTGGCGGAAAATGTCCGCATAAGGAAGCGCCGATGGAGCAGGGTGCTTTCTGCCGGACCGAGAAAGGCAGCGTGCTGGTCTGTCCCTGGCACAAAGCCGTTTTCGATGCGGTGGATGGAAGTCTTGTCGAGCCTCTCGCCCTTGAGTCATTGCCGCGTTACCCCGTTGAGATCGTGGATGGCCGTGTTCTGGTTGGAAGCGAGCCAATGAAGCGTGAGGCGCCCCTGGACAGACAGGGAGACGAGAGTGTTCTCATTCTTGGTGCAGGAGCAGCAGGGATTATGGCGGCAATCACTCTGCGGCAGGAGGGGTTTGCGGGCACGATCACGATGGTCACTGAGGAGAAGTATCGTCCTTATGACCGTACGGCCCTCAGCAAGACCGTTCTGCTCAGTGAGCCCGAGAAAGCACACGCTCCTTCGCTTCGCAGTGAGTCTTTCTATGGTCAGAACCGGATCAGCGTGAAGCATGGGAAAATTGCTTCCTTTGACCCCGCAAAGAGAACGGCAACACTCTCGGATGGCAGTGCTCTGACGGCTGATCATGTTCTGATCGCGACTGGAAGCCGGTCACAGAAGCTCGATCTTCCGGGCGCTGATCTGAAACGTGTTTTTACGCTTCATAGCGAGAAAGACGCGGAGGACATTGCCCGTGTGATTGATCCCGATCAGGCGGTGACCATCATCGGAGCCGGATTTATTGGTCTTGAGGTAGCGTCCTGTCTCCGTCAGCGCGGTGTTGGCGTAACGATCATCGCGAATACGGATGTGCCGATGGAAAATCAGTTCGGGCGTGAGATCGGGACGCGTCTGCGTCAGTTGCACGAAGAAAATGGTGTGGCGTTCATTTCGGATGCCAGAGCTGTCAAAATCTATGGAGACAAAAAAGCCGAAGGCGTTGAACTGGATGACGGCATGAAGCTTCCGGCATCTTTTGTTCTGGCTGGCGTCGGTGTGATTCCTGCAACGGATTATATCGACGGGCTGGATCGGGATGAGGATGGTGCGATTGTTGTTGATCGTCTGATGCGTGCGGCTCCGGGTGTTTATGCAGCGGGCGATGCCTCGGCGATCCTCCACGAGGGTAAGCCGCGGCGAATCGAGCATTGGCGTCACGCACAAATTCAGGGTCGCATCGCCGCCCTGACCATGATGGGGCACGAAACGACCCATCTGCCGACGCCCTGGTTCTGGACGCAGCAGTTCGGCAAGAAGATCGAACTGCTTGGATGGGGCGAAGGGTTCGATAACGTCAGCCTTGAGGGAGATATCAAGGGCTTCAGCTTTCTTGCGACCTATCTCAAGGACGGAAAGCCGGTTGCGCTGGCGGGCTCGGGTCATGCGTATGACATGGCCAGAGCCGCCGTCGATTTCGACGGATTTGTGCAGGAAAAGGTCTGAACCGCGCACGAAGCTTGACATGAGCGGGCCGTCCCGGCTTCCTGCGCCCACTTATCCGCCAGGACGTTGAAGAGGCCCGACATGCATCCATACCGCACCCATGACTGTAGCGCCCTGCGTGAACAGGACGCTGGACAGACCGTCCGCCTGTCTGGCTGGGTGCACAGCAAGCGCGACCATGGTGGCCTGCTGTTCATCGATCTGCGTGACCATTATGGCGTCACGCAGGTTGTTATCCCGGCTGGCACGGACCTGCTGGAAAAGGCCGAGCGTCTTCGTGTTGAGAGCGTCATTACCGTGACCGGCAAGGTTGTGGTTCGTCAGGGTTCCCAGCGGAACCCGAACCTGCCGACAGGTGACATCGAAGTTCTTGCCGAAGAGTTGGAAGTCCGTTCCAATGCGGCTGTTCTGCCATTCCAGGTGGCGGGTCAAGAGAACTATCCTGAAGAACTGCGCCTAAAGTACCGCTACATTGATCTCCGTCGCGAGAAGATGCACCAGAACATCATGCTCCGCAGCAAGGTCATCACCAGTCTGCGTCAGCGCATGATCGAGCAGGGCTTCACTGAGTTCCAGACCCCGATCCTGACGGCGTCTTCCCCGGAAGGTGCGCGTGACTTCCTTGTGCCGGCGCGTCTGCATCCGGGCAAGTTCTATGCGCTTCCGCAGGCTCCGCAGCAGTTCAAGCAGCTTGCGATGGTCGCGGGTTTCGACCGTTACTTCCAGATTGCTCCGTGCTTCCGCGATGAAGCCTCCCGCGCTGACCGTAGCCCGGGTGAGTTCTATCAGCTCGACTTTGAGATGTCCTTCGTCACGCAGGAAGACGTCTTCACGGTTCTGGAGCCGGTTCTGGCTGGCGTGTTCAATGAATTCACCCCGGAAGGCTGGAAGATCACGGACGGTGCATTCCCGCGCATTCCGTACGCTGACGCCATGCGCGATTACGGCTCCGACAAGCCGGATCTGCGGAACCCACTGATCATCAAGGACGTGACGGAGGCCTTCCGGGATTCCGGTTTTGGTCTGTTCGCCAAGATTGCGGCTTCCGGTGGTCAGATCCGTGCGGTCCCGGCACCGGGTGCAGGCGATCGTCCGCGTGGGTTCTTTGACAAGCTGAACACCTGGGCGCGTGAAAGCGGTGCGGGTGGTCTGGGCTACATCATTTTCGAGGCAGAAGGCGGCAAGGGGCCGATTGCCAAGAACCTTGAAGCTGATCGCGTCGAGAGCATCCGTGAGATCTGTGGCCTGAAGGCTGGCGATGCCGTGTTCTTTGCCGCTGGCAAAGGTGACGAAGTTGCCAAGTTCTCTGGTGTTGTCCGCACAAAGGTAGCGACAGAGCTGGACCTGATCGAGAAGAACGCCTTCCGCTTCTGCTGGGTCGTGGACTTCCCGATGTTCGAGCTCAACGAAGAGACGGGCAAGGTCGACTTCTCCCACAACCCGTTCTCTATGCCGCAGGGTGGTCTGGACGCGCTGAACACGCAGGACCCGCTGACGATTAATGCCTACCAGTACGACATCGTCTGCAACGGCGTGGAGCTGTCCTCCGGCGCAATCCGGAACCATCTGCCGGAAGTCATGCTGCGCGCTTTTGAGATTGCAGGTTATGGCCCGGAAGTTGTGGAAGAGCGCTTCGGTGGCATGCTGAACGCCTTCCGTTACGGCGCTCCGCCGCACGGTGGTGCTGCTCCGGGTGTGGATCGTATCGTGATGCTGCTGGCTGATGAGCCGAACATCCGTGAAGTCATTCTTTTCCCGCTGAACCAGAGCGGCGAAGACCTGATGATGGAAGCTCCGGCTCCGGTCGAGCCTGCTCGTCTGAAAGAACTGCATCTGGCGCTGGATCTGCCGAAGCCAAAGCCTGCCGTTACGAAGTAAGAGTTCCCACTTTTGAGAACGAACAAGCCGATGCTCCAGATGGGGCATCGGCTTTTTTATTGGGAAAACAGATTTTTAATGAAAGGTATAAAACCACCTTTCATCATTGTGTATTCAATATCATTCGTTTCCGCTCTGGTAGAGCCTCACAACTGTATTTGAATAGACCGCACGCGATTGTCTGCATTCGGAATATGATTTTGAGAGTAAAAAACTTTTCCAGAGAATGACCGTTTCTTGAGGTATCTGTAGCGATCAAGAAAGGTTATCCGGTGAGTAGCACCCTTCCAGAACAAAGCGGCGGAACTGTCCAGGACCGTGTGCAGCAGGGCCGCCGGAATGCGTTTCTTTTTGCCGGGGCTGCTGGTCTCGCCGGGCTGATGTTTGGTCTGGATACGGGAGTGATCGCGGGGGCGCTCAAGTTTCTGGGCCAGGACCTGAAGGCGAATGATCGTGCGCTGGAATGGATCGTCTCGTCCCTGATGCTGGGGGCCGCGGCGGGCTCTTTGCTCGCCATTCCGCTGTCCCACCATCGCGGGCGGCGAGGGGCCATGTTTTATGCGGGGTTACTGTTCCTGCTCGGAACAGCGCTTTGTTCCCTGACATCGTCCATTCCTGTCATGATTCTGGGCCGTGTCTGCCTCGGGCTGGGCGTCGGTTTCGCGTCTTTCTCCGCGCCGCTCTATATTGCCGAAATCACTGAGAAGAGCCGTCGTGGCAAGATGATCTCCATGTATCAGCTCGTCATTACGGCGGGTATGCTGCTGGCGCTCCTGTCAGACAGTCTGCTGTCTTACGGGGGGCACTGGCGCTGGATTCTGGGTATTCTGGCAGTCCCTACGGTGGTGTTCATTCTCGCGACGATGCAGGTTCCGTATTCGCCGCGTTGGCTGGCCATGCGTGGGCGGCGGAAAGAAGCGCATACTGTTCTTCAGCAGGTTCGTGGATCCAAGCAGCACGCGACTGAGGAACTGAACCGGATTGAGGAGAACCTTCGAAAGACTGAAGGCAACGGGTTTGCACTCCTGAAGTCTTCACCAGGCTTCCGGAAAACCTTTACACTTGGAATGGGATTGCAGGTTTTTCAGCAATTCGCAGGCATTAACATCCTGATGTATTACGCTCCGCATATTCTGGAGCATCTTGGCTTTTCCACGTCAGCGGCAGTCTGGTGCACAACCTTGCTCGGTCTGGCCAATATGGTCTCGACATTTGGGGCAATTCTACTGATTGACCGATGGGGGCGGCGTCCGCTTTTGCTGGTCAGTACGGTCGTGGCCTCTCTGAGCCTCGCTATATTCGGGACGCTGCTCTATCTGCACGTTGGGGGGGTATTTGGTCAGATCGCCATTGTCAGCCTGCTTGTGCTGTTCATTCTGGGATATGCCTTTGGGGAAGGCCCGATCCCCTGGACGATGTGTACCGAAATTCAGCCGCTTCAGGGGCGTACGCTGGCCATCGCATGCTCTACATTTGCCAACTGGATGACGAACTGGCTCATCAGCAACGTGTTCCTGTCAGTGATGGGGGCCATTCATGACTACGGTGTGTTCTGGCTGCTGGCGGGCTTCAATGCAGTGTTTTTCCTGATTGGGTATTTCTTCGTTCCGGAGACAAAAGACTGCTCGTTGGAAGAGATTGAGGATCGGCTTGAGGCCGGGTTCCCTCTCCGGGAAATCGGACAGCCCAGCCGCTTGAAGGCGGACACAGCCATGGTTGTGCAGGAGCGTGACTCGTTTCCTGTCTGATACAAAGACGCCTGCAATGTAAGGCCTTGTTTCGGGGGAAAGTGCTTATGTTCATAATGGTGACCAGAACGTCTGGAAGATCTCGGTATGTCGCTCCCCGATGAAATGTCCGTTCTTCGCTGCGCTCGTTTGGGCGCGGAATTTCTGGCCCTTTATGGTGGTGGACCAATTCTTGTTCTGCTGGAGCGTCGGGCCGGATTACTCTTTGGGTTGATCTGGACTGGCGCTCTTCTGGCTTTTCTATGGATGCGTCGTGATCGTGCCAAGCCGCATGTACTCAGGGTCGAGATTTGGAAAATATTTGTCAGGTTTGCGATTCTTGCACCGTTGATAGCGCTGCTGACGTGGTTTTTCTGGCCCGATACGTTCCTCAGCCTGCCACGACAGAAGCCGCTCTTCTGGCTGATGATCATGTGTTTGTATCCGCTGCTCTCCGTCTGGCCTCAGGAAGTTCTGTATCGGGCATTTCTGTTCCGTCGATACAGCAATCTTTTCCGAAGTATTCCAGTGACGATCGTAGCCAGTGCCGTTGCATTTGGCTTTGCACATATTCTGTTTCTGAACTGGATTGCCGTGGGCATGACGCTCATAGGGGGAGTGCTGTTTGCTAGTGACTACAGTCGTCATCGTTCTCTTACCCTGACCTGTTTTGAACACAGCCTGTATGGATGTCTCATTTTCACGGTGGGGTTAGGGCGATTTTTCTATACAGGTGCGGCGTGGAATCAGTGATAAATGGAAATCTTACTATTCCATGATGTCTATATTGAACATGATGAGGGGAGCTTATCGTAAGAGCAAGGTTTCAGGGGAAGCCGACGCTTTCCTGACCTCTTAACGGAGCAGACACATGGCCAGCTTTACGACATCCGACGGAGCAGAAATTTATTTCAAGGATTGGGGAGCAGGAAAGCCCGTCCTTTTCAGCCATGGCTGGCCGCTCAGTGCAGATATGTGGGATTCACAGATGCTGTTTCTGGCGCAGAACGGTTACCGCGTGATTGCTTTTGATCGGCGCGGTTTCGGACGGTCTAGCCAGCCTTGGGACGGCAATACCTACGACCGCTTTGCCGATGATATTGCAGAACTGATCGAAACCCTGGACCTGAGAGACGTGACGCTGGTCGGCTTCTCGATGGGGGGCGGGGATGTCACCCGGTATCTGACGCGCCATGGAAGTGACCGCGTTGCGAAGTTGGTACTTCTGGGGGCCGTCACACCTGTTTTCATGAAGCAGAATGATCATCCGGAAGGGGTCGAAGCGACGGTTTTCGATGGCATCATCGAAGGCTTGGTGAAAGATCGTGCCCAGTTCCTGAAAGACTTCGCCGTTCCCTTTTATGGGATTAATCATGGGGCGGAGATTTCTGATGGCGTTCTTGGGCAGACGCAGCAGATTGCCCTTCAGGCGTCCTTGCGGAGCACGATTGAATGTGTCAGGGCGTTCTCCGGGCTGGATTATCGGGAAGATATGAAGCAGATCACCGTCCCGACCCTGATTATTCATGGGGATGATGATCAGATTGTGCCTTTTGAGGCCACAGGTGCCTTGACGGCAAAACTGGTTCCAGATGCGGTTCTTAAGGTCTATGCGGGTGCGCCGCACGGTTTTGCGGTCACCCATGGTGACCAGCTTAACGCGGATCTTTTGTCTTTTCTGCAATCCTGATCAGCAAGACCCCGGCTAGAAACAGGCCGGGGTCTTTTTTGCTCAATGCTGCGCCGCGTCAGCGTAAAATGGATAGTCGATATATCCCTGTGCATCGCCGCCATAGAAGGTGGAGCGATCATAGGAGTTCAGGGGCCAGTTCTGACGCAGCCGTTCGACCAGATCCGGGTTTGCGAGAAACGAGCGACCAAAAGCAATGAGATCCGCCTGCCCGGAAGCCAGTAGGGCTTCGGCGCTTTGCCGGTCAAATCCGCCAGCGGCAATGATGGTGCGGGAAAAGACCTGCCGAAGCGTCCCGGCATCCACGGGGTCAGGCTCTGCGTCGCCCCCGATGCGGGGTTGCACGACATGCAGATATCCAGCGCCCAGACGATCCAGTTCAGAGGCCACATAGCGAAACGTTGCCGGACGATTGCTGTCCGCCATGGAGCCATAGCGTCCGCTTGGGGTCACACGCACACCAACGCGATCCGGTCCCCACACGCTCATGGCAGCTTGCGTGACTTCCAGCAGGAAGCGGGCGCGATTTTCGAGCGAGCCGCCATAGTCATCTGTCCGGGTGTTACTGCCATCCTGAAGAAACTGGTCTGGCAAATATCCATTTGCACCATGGATTTCCACTCCATCAAATCCGGCTTTCAGGGCGCGTTCGGCAGCCTGTTCATAATCCTTGATGATTCCGGGAATTTCATTCCGATCAAGCGCGCGGGGCATGTCGTAAGGCACCGTTCCATTGAGCGTCCAGGCGTCTCCATCGGCACGAATGGCCGATGGAGCAACGGGGGCAATGCCATCCGGCTGAAGGATGCGTGCTGATTGACGGCCAACATGCCAGAGCTGAAGAACCATTTTGCCACCTTTGGCGTGAACGGCATCCGTGATGTTTTTCCATCCCGGGATTTGGCTGTCATCATAGATTCCGGCCGCGCGTTCGAAGCCATACCCCGTGAGCGAGACGGGGGAAGCTTCGGAAATCAGCAACCCTCCTTCCGTTGCACGCTGGCTGTAATAGGTCCGCATCAGGTCATTCGGGAGATTGCCTTCACTGGCTCTCATTCGGGTGAGGGGGGCCATGACAATGCGATGGCTCAAGCGTGTTGGCCCAACGAAACGTGGTGTGAACAGAAGGTTCGTCATGATGCGGTTCCGGTCTTTGAGGAGACTGTCCGGAGTGGATGCGTCTCATGACCGTGAGAGTGGCTATTCTCATTAGGCGGATGTAGACTGTTTTTAACAATATTTGTTATTCTCAAAAGGAATAAACATGGACCGCTTTCAGGCTATGACGGTGTTTGCTCGTGTTGTGGAAGCTGGTTCTTTTTCAGGCGCTGCCCGGTTGTTGAATATGGGGCAGCCCTCCGTTTCCAAGATCATTGCACAGCTGGAAGCGCATCTGGGCACAATCCTCCTGTTACGCTCGACGCATGGCCTTGCGCCGACAGACGCAGGTCAGCGCTATTACGAACGCATTGTCAGAGTTCTTGAAGACGCCATGGAGGCGGATAGTCTGGCCCGAGGGAGTGACAGAGAACTCACAGGGCATTTGCGGATTGCATTGCCGACGACTTTTGGCCGTCTGCACCTGATACCCAGACTGGGAGAATTTACGGCCCGGTATCCGAAGCTTGCTCTGGATGTGCAGATGGATGACAGGCGTGTGGATCTGATTGCGGAGGGGATCGATATGGCCCTCAGGATTGGTCGTCCGGAAGAGACGTCCGTCGTTGGGCGGCGTCTGGCGTGGGGTCATCGTTCCCTTCTGGCCAGCCCGGCCTATCTGGAGCAGACGACCATGCCGACCTGCCCGGCAGATCTGAAAAATCATAGAATGATTCTTTATTCGCAGACCCGTCAGGTTCGAACGACATTCATGAAAGGAGAGGAAACGCAGGACGTCTCTCTGCACTCCGATCTATGTCTGAGTGCGGCGGAGGGAATTCGTGCTGCCGTCCTTTCAGGGCAGGGGATGACCGTTGCAGCAGACTGGATGTTCGCTCCCGAACTGATTTCCGGTGAGGTGCAGCGTTGCTTGCCTGACTGGTCTCTGCCGCCGGTGGAACTCTGGCTCTTGCTTCCAGCCGGGCGGATGGTCAGCGCCAAGGTTCGCGCCATGGCTGATTTTTTTGCCGAGCGGGTACAGCCGTCTTTGGGTTTGGAAAATTGAATCTCCTGAGCCGCGGAGACGTTACAGAGTGAAGACCGGAATCTTTTTTCCGCCACAGATCGGCCCAATCACTGCCTTGTGAGATCTGCAAAGTGTCGCCTTTCACACCGTTACCGTGAAAGGAGCGAGACGTATGCTGAAACATCTATCGGGCTTGCTCGCTGTTTCGACACTTTTTGTGGGTGCGATGGCATTGCCGCCGCTGAGCGGGACAGCGCATGCTCAGTTTGTCCCCTATAATGGGCCGTATCGACAGACGCCTCCCCCACCGCCTCGCCCGCCCAGGGAGAGAATTCCCTCTCATGCGCGGGGGATGCGATGGGTGCCTGGACACTGGGTCTGGATTGGGAACGGTTATCAGTGGACGCCCGGCCGTATGGTCCGCATCCGGCCTCCTGCACCTCCACGGCCGGCTCCCGCTCCGTTTTATCCCCGATAAAAGTTCGAAGGCCGCCCCAGTTGGGCGGTCTTTTTTTAACGCAGGGTGACGAGGACAGGAACGTGATCGGAGGCTTTTTCTGTAGCCCGCTCGTCACGGTCGATTGTGAAAGAGACAAGCCGTTCGGCCACGCGCGGGGACAGAAGGGCATGGTCGATGCGCAGACCCGAGTTCCGCTGGAACGCAGCGGCCTGATAATCCCAGAAGGTATAATGGCGGCCCGTAGGCTGAACAGCGCGCAGGGCATCCGTCAGACCGAGCCATTGCAGGCGGTTGAATGCTGCCCGTGTTTCAGGCCGCACCAGTGCGTCAGTCGGTGAAAGCGCGCCGGGAGCGAGATCTTCGTCTGTCGGGCAGACATTGTAGTCACCAATGAAGGCGAAGGATTTTTCGCTTTCGAGAAAGGGCTTCGCCCGGTTGGCGAGGGCCTCAAAGAACGCCATTTTCTTGGCATAGCCGTCTTCGCCGCCTGAATTGCCGTTTGGTAGATACAGATTGCCAATCGTGAGACCATCCATGCCCGCTTCGATATAGCGCGCGGTTGGATCTTCAAAACCGGGAAGGTGATGGGTCGTCACTTCAAATGGACGGCGGCCAATCAACGCAACGCCGTTATAGGCTTTTTGCCCAGTTGTGGCGACATGTAGGCCAGCTTCCTGGAAAACAGTCGGGAACTGGCTGTCCTCGCATTTGATTTCCTGAAGGCAGAGCAGATCGCATTCCGGATGGCGTTCCAGCCAGTCCTGAACGAGATGCGCGCGGGCGCGGATGGAATTGATGTTCCAGCTTGCAAAGGTAAAGGACATTCTATCAGGCCAGCGAAAAGCTTGTGCCGCAACCGCAGGCTGAAGCGGCATTGGGGTTCGTGACCGTGAAATGCGCGCCCATCAGCTTGTCCACGAACTCCAGTTCGGCACCTTCCAGAAGATCGAGGCTGGTTTCATCTACATAAACTGTCGCGCCATCGCGTTCGATCACGACGTCATCGTCATTCTTCGTACGATCCAGCTTGAACTGATACTGGAAGCCGTTGCAGCCACCGGCCAGCACGGCAACCCGCAGAGCCAGCCCTTCAGGTTCCGGCTGGGCGGAGATGATTTCCAAGATCCGCGCAGCAGCGCTGGCAGACATGGTGAAGGTGGGTGTGTCGGACATGGCTCGTTCCTGATTTCTGAAGCACTGCTGCAAGGCAGGACGGTTCTGGTCCTGATTATATGGCCTGACTAGCCCCAAGGGCAAAGGGGGTGAGTTGCGTTGCCATCAGCCTGTCGTAGAATAACACCTGTGATCCGACGAACAGCGTGCGTTTTGCGCCTGCGGATCATCGGGAGAGGGTGTTGATGGCTGCCATTTACGCGGTTCAGGAAAAAGGCGCTCGCGGAAGACTGTATCCGGAAGTGGAAAGCCCGGTTCGTTCACCCTGGCAGCGGGACCGGGATCGTGTTCTGCATTCGGCCGGCTTCCGGACCTTGCAGTACAAGACGCAGGTTTTCATCAACCATGAAGGCGATTTCTTTCGCACCCGTCTGACGCATTCCCTTGAAGTTGCGCAGATTGCCCGTTCGATTGCCCGCAGCCTTGATCTGAACGAGGATCTGACGGAAGCGCTCGCACTGGCGCACGACATGGGCCACACGCCGTTTGGCCATGCTGGGGAAGATGCTCTTGCTCTGGCCATGCAGGATTGGGGCGGCTTTGATCACAATACGCAGTCTCTTCGTCTCGTGACGTCTCTGGAGACGCGGTATCATGCTTTTGATGGCCTGAACCTGACATGGGAAACGTTGGAGGGGCTGGCCAAGCATAACGGTCCGGTCAAGCGCCCGACACCATATCTGGCAGAATATGACGCAAAGCATCATCTCGACCTCAGCAGTTATGCGTCTGCCGAAGCGCAGGTCGCGGCGATGTCGGATGATATTGCCTATCATGGTCATGATCTGGATGACGGGTTACGTGCTGGGCTGCTGACGTTTGAGGATATTGAGGATCTTCCACTTGTCGGCGATGCGCTTCGGGCCTCCCGTGAGATGGAGCGCCCGACAAATCGTGATGCGGCGGATCAGGCGCAGCGTGTGCGTCATGAAACCATTCGCGTAGTCATTAACGCTCTGGCGACGGATCTGACGGAACAGACACGTCGGAATCTGGAAGCCCTTAGCCCCCAGTCAGCGGATGATATCCGTCATGCCGATCATGCGGTTGTGGCGTTTAGTCCGGAAATGCGGGAAAAGAACAAGGCGATCCGCAAATTTCTTTATGCGCGCATGTACCGTCATTGGCGGGTCAATCGTATGGCGCGGAAAGCCAAGATCGCACTGGCCGAAATCTTTACAATCCTTTCGGAAGAACCGGGCCTTCTACCAGACCCCCTCAAGGACCGCGCCAAGGCTGCGGATGACATGGAACGGCGACGTCTGGTGGTGAATTATATTGCCGGAATGACCGATCGTTTCGCCATGGAAGAACATCGACGGTTGACGGACCTCTCCGTGCTGGGCTGATAGAGCCTCTTCAAGACGTTACAGGTTACAGGAATCGAACTGAAAATGGTCGCTGCACCCACTGCCCATACGACTGACTGCCTTTTTGCCCGCACCAGAGACCAGGTGTGCGAGGCCCTGCGGTCCGTTGTCCCCGGCCTGCCGGAAGAGGTGGTGCAGCGCGTTGAAGTGACGCCGCCGCGTGATCCGTCCCACGGGCATATGGCGACGAATGCCGCTCTGCTGGCCGCTAAGCCTGCAAAGCGGAAGCCTGCCGATATTGCTGCCGAACTGGTGCTGAAGCTCGCCGAACTGCCAGACGTCGATCACGCCGAGGCCGCAGGGCCGGGCTTCGTAAACATGACGCTCAAGCCGCATGTCCTTCAGGGTATTGCCAAGACCGTTCTGGAAACAGACGAGGCTTATGGCCGTTCCACGATGGGGCAGGGTACGCGGGTCAATGTAGAATACGTGTCCGCCAACCCGACCGGGCCGATGCATGTCGGTCATTGTCGTGGTGCCGTGGTGGGTGATGCGCTGGCCAATCTGCTTCAGGCAGCGGGTTTTGGCGTTACGCGCGAGTATTACATCAACGATGCCGGAACGCAGGTTGTGGCTCTGACATGGGCGACATACTGGCGTTATCTTCAGGCCATCGGCACACAGATTGATGCCGAGACATTCAGTCCGCTGACGCCGAATGGTCTTCAGTATCAGGGGGATTATCTGATCCCGGTGGCTGAGAGTATTGCGGCCAAGCATGGTCGCGCGCTCGCCAATGACGATGGCAGCCCGGCTGACCCGTCTGTCTGGTTCGAGATCGTCCGTCGTGAGGCGCTTGAGCAGATGATGGCGGCGATCCGTACGGATCTCGAAGCCCTCGGTATTTCGCATGAAGTGTTTGCCAGCGAAGCTGAAACGCTCGCCAGTGGACGCGTTGATGCTGCTATTGCCAAGCTCGAAAGCAAGGGCCTGTTGTACGAAGGTGTTCTGGAGCCGCCGAAGGGCAAGATGCCGGAAGACTGGGAGGCCCGCCCGCAGACGCTGTTCCGCTCCACGGATTTCGGGGACGATCAGGATCGTGCGCTCCGTAAGTCTGACGGCACGAACACCTATTTCGCCAATGACATCGGCTATCATGCCCAGAAGGCCGAAAATTCAGACGTTCTGATTGACGTGCTTGGCGCGGATCATGGCGGTTATGTCTCCCGGATGCGCGCTGCGATTTCGGCGTTGACGGATGGCAAGACCGGCTTTGAAGTCGTGATGTGCCAGATCGTTCGCGTTGTGAAGAACGGCGAGCCGGTGAAGATGTCCAAGCGTGCCGGCACGTTTGTGACGTTGCGTGATCTGCTGGATGAAGTGGGCCGTGATGCGGTGCGCTTCACGATGCTGACCCGCAAGGCTGACGCGCAGATGGAGTTTGATCTGGATGCTGTCGTTGCCCAGACGCGTGATAATCCGGTGTTCTACGTTCAGTACGCTCATGCGCGCTGTCGTTCGGTCCTGCGTTCTGCCGAGACGATGTTCGGTGTCGATGCCGTGACGCCTGAGGCACTGGCGAAGGCCGATCTTTCCGGTCTGTCTTCGGATGTGGAACTGGCGGTGCTACACCGTATTGCGTCTTTCCCGCGCTCGGTAGAATCTGCTGCCGCTGCACGTGAGCCGCACCGTATCGCGACCTATTGCATTGATCTGGCGTCTGACTTCCACGCTCTGTGGAATCGTGGACGTGAGGATACGACCCTGCGATTCCTGCATGAAAACGACCGTGCGACGAGCTTGGCCAAGCTGGCTCTGGTCTCCGCAATCGCTGGAACGCTGCGGTGCGCACTGACCATTCTTGGCGTTGTTCCGGTGGAGGAAATGCGATGACCCCTGACAGCGACGACGATCGGAATTTCCGGGACCCGGGCGATTATGGATCAGGCCCGGCCACGCCCCCACCGCGTGGCGGGCGTGAGCGCCTGAGCAGCGATTATGACGAAGACGCGCCGCCGCGCCGTCGCCCTGCATCGGCTGCGGGGAATACGGAGCGGGCAGGGGGCGTGACCTCCTTGCTGGGCAGTGATCCGGCAACGCGCAAGCTTGTTGGTGGAGCTGTCGGTATCGGTGCGGTGTTGCTGCTGGCGGTGGGGGGCTGGTCCCTTATGGGGGGGCACCATGGTGGCATTCCCATCATCGGGCCGCCGCCAGGGCCTGTGAAGGATGTTCCGGCTGATCCGGGTGGCATGCAGATCATGGGCAGTGATAGCGGCGACACGGATCTGACCGGGAACGGAGAAGCACATCTGGCTCCCGGTCCCGAGCAGCCCGATGCAAAGGCGCTGGCGCGCCAGTATGGTGTCCAGCCCGGCACGCCTGCGACCCCGGCTGACAAGCCTGCCGCAGCGCCGAATGCACCGTCTTCTGACGCTAAACCGTCTGATGGTGCTGTACCTGCCTCCCCGGATGCGCCTTCTGATAAAGCTCCGGCTGCGGTTCCGGGAGCGGCTGCGACGCCCGATGCTACCAAGGCGCCTGCGGAAAACGCGGTACCTGAAGAGGATGCCGACGACGCAGAGCCCGCGAAGCCTGCCCCGGAGAAGCCGGTCCCTGCGCCGAAGCCGAAGGCTCCTGAAGCCCCGGTTCACAAAGCTGCGCCAGTTGCTCCGGCCAAGCCTGTGCAAAAGCCGCTTCCCCCACCGGAGCCGGTGCCTGAAAATGTTGCGCCAGCCCAGAAGGCAGCCGCAACGCCGAAGGCTGAAACGGGTGGAGCGCGTGAAGTGCAGCTTGCCGCACTCGATAGTGAGGCGGCCGCACGTAAGGAATGGGAGACCCTGCGCCATCAGGCTCCTGCTTTGTTTGCCGGACACTCACCGCTGTTCGAAAAGACCACACATGGTGACAAGACGTTCGTGCGTCTGCGCATTGGTGGCTTTGAGGATCTGAAGGCGGCCCGTGCGTATTGCGTGAAGCTGCACGCGCAGTCCATCGCCTGCACTCCGGCCCAGTTCTGAGAGACCGGGCTTGAGCGAGGTTCTGCATCTGACGCTGGATGGGTTCGAGGGGCCGCTTGATCTGCTTCTCGACCTTGCCCGCGCCCAGAAAGTGGACCTCGCAAAGATTTCTATTCTTCAGCTCGTCGAGCAGTATCTGTCCGTGGTCGAGCAGGCCCGGGCGGAAGCTCGTGCCTTGCGTCTGGAACTTGCGGCGGACTGGCTCGTCATGGCGGCCTGGCTGGCCTGGCTGAAGTCCAAGCTTCTGTTGCCTGCGGAAAGTGGTGGGGAGGATGCGGAAGAGGCTGTCGAGCAGCTTCAGGAACGTCTGGTCGAGCTGGAGCGGATGCGTGCCGCGGCTGCATGGCTTATGGAGCGTCCTCGCCTCGGCATTGATGTGTTTCGTCGTGGGGAAGGGGAAGACCACACGGAAATTGATCGTTCCGGCTTGCGGGTTGATCTGTCTGCCCTGATTACGGCCTATCTGTCCGCCCGGCGACGTACGAACCGCAAGCGTGTTTATGCACCGCGGACCCGTCGGTATTGGAGTGTGCAGGACGCTCTGGCACGTCTGCGCCGAATGCTGGGAACGGACGCTGTTACGGACTGGCAGACCCTGACATCCCTGTTGCCCGAACATCTGGCCGATGACCCCGAAACCGGGCCGTATGGACGTAACGCTGCACTGGCAGGAACACTGCTGGCCGGGCTGGAAATGGCGAAGGGCGGTGCGGTGGAACTGCGTCAGCCCGAAGCTTTTGCTGAAATTGAATGGCGGGCGGTGTCGTGACATCTGACGAGATGAGGCGCGGCTGTCTGCTTCTGGAAGCCCTGATTTTTGCCAATCCGGAACCGGTGCGGCCGTCTGTCATGGCGGAGCTTCTGAAGGCTCAGGGTCTGGATCTGACAGTTTCGGATGTTTTGGTTGCGCTGTCCGAGCGTTATGCGACTCATGCGATCGAGCTTGTCGAGGCTGCCGGGGGCTGGCAGTTCCGGACGCGACCGGAATATGCCTCCGCGCTGACAAAAGTCGTCGAAAAGCCGCGCCGTCTGAGCCGGGGTGCGATGGAGACCCTCGCCATCATTGCGTATCACCAGCCCTGTACGCGGGCTGAGATCGAGGCCATTCGCGGCGTGTCTCTGGGGCAGCCCATTCTGGATGCATTGCTGGAAGACAGCCTGATTGCTCCGAAAGGGCGTAAGGAAGTTCCGGGGCGCCCGGTTCTGTGGGGCACGACGCTGGCTTTTCTGGAAAGTTTCGGCCTGCCGGATCTGGGTTCATTACCCAAGCGGGAAGATTTCCTTCTGGACAGGGCCCCGACGGAAGCGGCACCAGAAGCGCCTTCCCCCGTAGGCGAGACTGACGGGACGGGCTAGGATTGTTGCATGTTTGACTTCAGTTTCTCGGAAATAGCCCTGTTTGTCGTCGTGGCGATGATTTTCATTCGCCCGAAGGATCTGCCGGTTGCCATCCGCACGCTTTCGAACGGCATCAAGGCCATGCGCCGGATGGCAGGTGAGTTTCAGTCCCATATCGACGATATGGTGCGTGAGGCAGACCTGTCCGAGACGCGCGACCAGCTTCGGGATCTGAAGAACTTCAATATCCGGGATCGTGTGACCCGCGCCATTGATGGCGACAATTCGATCCGGCGGAGTCTTGAACTGGATACGACCGGCGCATCATCCCGGCCGTCCACGCTCAATGATCTGCCGCAGGTTCCCGCGCCTCCGCCGATGCCACCACCGTCTTTCGGTGGGGGCGACAGTAAGCCTTACAACGCCATGATGCAGGATCAGGCGGAGGAAGGGTTGAACGATGATATCGTTGATGCGCCCTCCATCCTGCCGCCTGCGACGGCGCGACGCCTGATGCATGAACGCCCCCGTTGGCGCGCCCCGGATATTCTGCCGCCTGTCATGGCTATTCATCATGGCCGACGCGTCGCCATTTCAAGCACGGAGAAAGACGCGTGACGGACTCGGATGCCATCAATGACACCCCGATGCCTCTGCTTGACCATATCGTTGAGCTGCGGCGCCGGCTGATCTGGTCCATCGGGACGTTCGTGATCGCTTTTGCCATCTGCTATCATTTTGCAGGCGATATTTATCGCTTCCTTGCCGCCCCGTTGGGGGACATCATGCGGCAGAAGGGCGAGCAGCCGCATCTGATCTATACCGCGCTGTATGAGGCGTTCTTCACCTATATTCGTGTGGCAGTCTTCGGGGCGACGTGCCTGTCTTTTCCGATGATTGCCATTCAGGCGTGGATCTTTATCGCGCCTGGTCTGTATCGCAGCGAGAAGAAGGCGTTTGCCCCGTTCCTTGTTGCCACGCCCGTCATGTTCACCATTGGCGCCGCATTAGCCTACTATGTGGTTTTCCCGTTCGCCTGGAAGTTCTTCCTGTCGTTCCAGACATCCGGCAATGGCGGGATGGATATCGAGCTTCAGGCCAAGGTGTCGGAATACTTGACCCTTGTGACGAAGATGATCCTCGCCTTCGGGATCTGTTTTGAACTGCCCGTGATCCTGACGTTGCTGGTCCGGGTCGGGTTGATCGGGACGGCACAGCTTAAGAAATTCCGTCGCTATGCAGTTGTGGCGTCCTTCGCCGTGGCGGCCGTGATTGCCCCGCCGGATGCGATTACCATGCTGAGCCTCGCCATTCCGCTTGTGGCGCTGTACGAGGTATCCATTCTTGTGGCGCGGCTGGTTGAGCCGAAGCCCGTGACTGACGAAGAAGACTGACGGAGCCCTGAACCATGCATGACCTGAAAGCCCTGCGCGCCGATCCGGCCGCATTTGACGCTGCTCTTGAGCGTCGGGGCCTGTCACCTGTGGGGCAGAAAATCGTCTCGGAAGATGAAGAGCGCCGTGCCGCTCTGGCCGCGTTGCAGGAGGCTCAGGCCACCCGCAAGACCTTGGCCAAGGAGATCGGGCAGGGCAAGCGCACGGGTGCCGATACGTCCGCTCTGGAAGCGCAGGCGGTCGAACTGCGTGACCGGATTGTGGGTCTGGAAGAGCGTGCGGCCATCATTGAGAAGAGCATCGACGATGTTCTGGCGTCCCTGCCAAACCAGCTTGATCCGTCCGTGCCGGATGGAAAGAGCGAGGATGAGAACGTCGTCGTTCATTATCGCGGCGAGAAGCGTGACTTCACATTTGAGCCAAAGCAGCATTTCGAGCTGGGTGAAGCTCTTGGCCTGATGGATTTCCCGACGGCCGCCAAGCTGTCGGGGACGCGCTTTGTGGTTCTGCGTGGCGCTCTGGCCCGTCTGGAACGTGCGTTGGGTCAGTTCATGCTGGATACGCACACGAGCGAGTTTGGGTACAGCGAGACCAGCGTTCCGCTGCTGGTTAATGACGATGCCATGTACGGGACGGACAAGCTGCCGAAATTTGCGGAAGATTCTTTCCGTACGGAAGATGGCCGCTGGCTGATCCCGACGGCGGAAGTTCCGCTGACGGCCTCTGTCATGGGCGATATTCTGCCCGCAGATGCTTTGCCGATCCGTTTGACGGCACTGTCCCAGTGTTTCCGCTCTGAAGCAGGCTCTGCGGGCCGTGATGTGCGCGGGATGCTGCGCCAGCATCAGTTCACGAAATGCGAACTCGTTTCCATCGTGAAGCCTGAAGACAGCGATGCCGAGCACGAGCGCATGACACAGGCTGCCGAGACCATTCTGGAGCGCCTTGGCATCACGTTCCGCCGTATTCTGCTGTGTGCTGGTGATACGGGTTTTGGTGCGGCCAAGACGTATGATCTGGAAGCGTGGATTCCGGGGCAGCAGGCTTGGCGAGAGATTTCTTCCTGCTCCAATACTCGCGCATTTCAGGCACGGCGCATGAAAGCCCGGTATCGCTCCGAGAATGGCCCGGCCTTCGTGAATACGCTGAATGGTTCCGGTCTGGCTGTCGGACGCACCATGATTGCCGTCATGGAAACGTACCAGAACAAAGATGGCAGCATAACCATTCCGGAAGTCCTGCGTTCCTATATGGGTGGATTGACCCGTATAAGTTGAGGATTATTTCTGACATGATGACACGCCGTTCTGCTTTGTCTGTTCTGGCTGGGAGTGCTTTTGTTTTTACATCTCAGGCAGCATCTCCAAAGACTCTCAGCGGAACGGTGGTGTATCGGGAAAAAATGGCGCTTCCTGTGGGCGCCGTGCTTTTTGTCAAGCTGGAGGATGTGTCTCTGGCTGATGCTCCAGCCAAGGTTCTGGCCGAAAGTCGGCAGACCATTCAGGGCGCTCCGCCTCTATCTTACACGTTGCGCGTTCCTGGTCTGGAGCGTGGCAGGCAGTATAGTCTGCATGCCGAAATCCGTGCGGGAAACGAAATTCTCTTCACAACCACGGAAATGCATTCTGTGAGTGAGCCAGATATTCTGGTCACGAGAGTTTCAACGCCTGCGGCTGAACTGCCTTATGGAAGCTGGACGGTTCAGTCTCTCAACGGAAAAGCGATACCAAAGACTGGGCGCCCGCCTCAACTGACGATTGGGCGTGATGGTCGAGTGTTTGCATACGGTGGCTGCAACAGGTTGATGGGACAGGCTGAGATCGTGGATCATGCGATAAAATTCAAATCGTTTGCCATGACACGCATGGCGTGTATTGGATCCGGAATGGTCTTTGAAAATCTTTTGGTGAAAACACTGGACGGTATCCGTTTCTGGTCCAGAGACGAAGCGGGACGTCTGATCTTACATTCTGACAATGAGGCTCAAGTTGTTCTTCATTCTGAGTGATGCGTCTGGCAGAGTAAAATAAACTTATGAGTATTTCGGAAAGTTACTTTTTATATTTTTTGGTAAAGTAGAGTTATTTGTCAATTTATTGTAAACTTTGAGCTGAAATAAAAATTATTTGCAATATTGGCATGTTTTTACGATAGCAGACTCGTTGTTGTCGTTTTTTACGGTCTTGAGAGTACGTCTCTCGAAGTTCGATAGGGGGCACAGAACCCGGCAGATACCGGAATGTGGAGTAGAGCAGTCAAGCGCGGGGTGTCGTGGTGTCACGACTGGTCAGGACTGACGGACTTTTCGGGATGTGTCGGGAAGCAGGTATTGAGCGTAGGGTGGATGAAGACATGAGTGACGTGACGGATAGTGCTGAGAAGGCACGGATTTCGCCGGGTCTGGAACTTGGAAGGCGTATTCGCCTGCTACGGGAAATGGCAGGATTGAATCAGCAGCAGCTGGCCAACAAAGTAGGAATTTCCCGTTCTGCCGTAGCGTTCTGGGAAACGGGTCGGTCAGGACATGTGGGGAAGCATCTTGGTGATCTTGCCGAAGCGCTGGGCGTGGATGCGGAAGTCCTGCTGACGGGCATGGCCTATAAGGAAATTCAGGAAACGCTGACGCCGGATGAAAGCATGTTCCTGAATCTGTATCGTCAGTTGAATCCGCTAATCAAACTTCAGGCGCAGAAGTGGATTGAACGTCGGGTTCGTCAGGCTGAAGAAGACGCAGGGGACTGAAGCATCCCTTCTTGCGCGTCTCCCTTCAGAAAAGAGCGAGCCTCTCCGGGTAAACAGGAGGGGCTTTTTTAGTTCCTTTTTTTCGGACCAGAGGGTTTCCCACGCTTTTTGAAGCCCTCCTTGAAGGGGGGCTTGCCAGATTTGCCAGCAAAGGGCCGATCGCTTCGTCCCTTGGGCTTGAAGTTGCCGCGCTGCTGCTTCTGGCTTTCGCGCATCCGGCTCTGAGTGCGGAGAACCTGTTCGATCCAGTCATTCAGAATGGACGTATTGATTTCTGCGTTTTGTTGCGCCGGATAGGCCTCCGGAAAACGCAGAGCCAGCCAGCGCCATGCGACGAGACGCTTGTGGCGTTTTTCAGCGCGTTCGAGTTCTTCGCGACCCGCCTGTTCCGGATGGGGCAGACGACCGGTTCCTGGGGGAGGGACGGGGCGACCCGCGGCATGGTCCGCAGCCCACGAGACCAGACGCTGGATACCATTGTCCCGTTCATCAATCGGGCACATGGCATAGGTCCAGCGGGTGGTCAGATCCAGACCTTCCACGCCTTCCAGAGCCGCTGCGATTTCAAGAGACTGTTCCATGTCCGCCAGACGATAATTGGGGTCGTCTGGCCTTAGAACGGCGCGTTTGATGCGGGTCAGGACGCCGTAGAGGCTGTCGCTGCCAATTTCTTCGGCAACGGCTCGGACGATGTCGGAATCCGGCTGAACCAGAGGGCGTAGTTCCGTGACCGGTTCCGGTGGGGCAGCCAGCATCTGTCGCACAAACGCAGGGCTTCCGGATTCTGCCAGAACACAGACCAGACCTTCTTCGTGCTTGCCGAAGCGCCCGGCCCGGCCACCAATCTGTTTGACTTCCTGCGAGATGAGATCGCGTGTCTGGCGTCCGTCGAACTTTCTCAGGGCGCTGAAAACGACGCGACGGATGGAGAGGTTCAGGCCCATCCCGATGGCATCGGTGGCGATCAGAATATCCGCGTCACCATTGTTGAAACGGGCGGCTTCTGCACGGCGGACTTCGGGGCTTAGAGCGCCATAAACCACCGCAACCCGTCGCCCGCGCGCCATGAGTTCGGCGCGCATGTCCAGCACTTCGCGGCGTGAGAACGCAATGACCGCATCGCCAGCTGTGAGTTCGCTGAGATGAAGTGTGCCTCCCGCTTTGAGGGGGCTTTTTCGTTCGAGGTGGATTTCGTCTACCGGGTCGTCGCAAAGTTCGGCAATGCGCTTAACCAGCGGGATGCAGTCGGCAGCACCCAGAATAAACACATGGCGTGCTGGAACGCCCATAATGGCAGCGGTCCATGCCGCACCACGATCGGGGTCCGCCAGCATCTGGGCTTCGTCGATGATGGCGACGTCCACAGGTTTGTGGAACGGGCACATTTCAACCGTCGCCGCCAGATGGCGTGCGCCCGGCATCTCGATGCGCTCTTCACCCGTGGCAAGGGATGCAGGGACGCCACGATTAAGGAGGGCTTCCCGGAATTCGTGCGCCAGAAGACGAAGGGGAGCAAGGGCGAGACCGCTCTCCGCGTTGGCGAGGGCGTTCAGCGCTGTATAGGACTTTCCCGAGTTGGTTGGTCCCGTAACGAGTGTGATGCGGCGCTTGAGGGAACGTGCTGTCCGGAAATGGGCTGCAAACCGGTCCAGCGCGGCAACGCGGGCGATGGCAGCATTACCGACCTTGGTGCCACGTTCCAGAACTTCTGGTCGGGCCGGTGTTGTACCGCGCCATTCGGGAAGGCGAGCGCGGAGCTTCTTCAGTTCATCCGGATCAAAGAAGAACAGCTCGATGCCATCATCACGTGTTTCGCGTTTGGCGATCGGAAGACGATTTTCCGCAACCCAGCGCAGGGCTTCACGCCGTGAGCAATGGAGAATGCCTGGGACCTCATCGAAGCTGACAAGATTGGCTTCCCATTCCTTCAGACGCTCGAGTTCGCGTTCCCGGCGGCGCTCGGCACGGGCCTGAATGTCAGCCTGCTCACGGGCGCGACGCTCTTCGGCCAGACGCAGATCGTCCTCGAAGCCCAGATCAACGCTGCCGAAAGCGCCTGCAATGCTGCGGGACAGCTTTTCAAGCTGACCGCCTGAAAGAATCAGCCCGGCATCTGCCAGATCAGCCCGGACTTCTTCCAGAACGCTGCGTGGCGAGTCTCCAAGATCCTGCCAGCGCGAAACCAGAACATCGTCCAGCGTCAGACGCAGAGCCGCAATGTCGGCACGGGGATCGTGCGTGCGGGCTGCGGCTTCCTGTGTGTCGGCTTTCGTGACCCAGACTTCGCCGGCGCGACGGGCCACATTCATGAGCTGGGAGGCCCATGTTTTGCGGCGCACAATACACAACGCGTCGATCAGGGCTTCAGGAGGGAGGGTCGCCTTGTTCCCCTCAAGCCGACGCGCCACCTGCCGCAAAAGGGCGGGTCGCTCACGCGGGGTAATATCCAGCGGCGTTCCGAAGTCGGCTTCAGCCTGATTCAGGGCGCGTTCGGCGGGGGAGAGGGGGGCGTCGCTCACGGAGTCGTCTGTCATGAAAAGACTTTTGCGTCATTCAGCTATCAGGTTCAACGCAGATGGGTTTTCCGAAATGTGATGATTGCGCTAAAAGGTCCGGCTCTTATCAGGTCCGAGACCTTTGATCCGCGCCACACCGGAGACAGAAACCGATATGTCCACACCGAGTTTTGCCGCCCCGACTCCTGAGATCGACGAGCCCCTGACGGGCCTGGCGCCGTATGAAGGCCATCCGAAACAGTACCGTCTGGCCGAGCCAAGCAAGGAATACGCTCATCTGTATCCTGCAAAGGTTTTGACCGTTCACCACTGGACGGATCGTCTTTTCAGCTTCACGACAACGCGCGATCCGGGCCTTCGGTTCGAGAACGGCCAGTTCGCAATGATTGGCATCGAGGTCGAGGGCAAGCCGCTGCTGCGTGCGTACTCCATTGCCTCGGCCAATTACGAAGATCACATGGAATTCCTTTCCATCGCTGTGCCGGATGGTCCGCTGACCTCCCGTCTGCGTCATGTGAAGGTTGGGGATACGGTTCTGATCGGTCGCAAGCCGGTGGGGACGCTGCTGCTCGACAACCTGAAGCCGGGCCGCAACCTGTACTTCCTGTCCACAGGCACGGGCCTTGCGCCGTTCATGAGCCTCATCAAGGACCCGGAAGCCTACGAGCGCTATGAGAATGTGATCCTCAGCCACACGGTCCGTATCTCTGGCGAGCTGGCTTATGAGAACCACATCCGTCATGAACTGCCGGAACATGAGTTCCTGGGTGAGTTTGTTGCCGAGAAGCTGAAGTACTATCCGGCTGTGACGCGTGAAGATTATGCCGTCACGGATCGCATCACGAAGCTGATCGAAAGCGGCAAGATTTTCGAGGATCTGAGCATCGACAAGCTCGACCCTGAACATGACCGCGTCATGATCTGCGGTTCGCCGGAAATGCTTGCGGATACGGAAGCACTGCTGGAGCGTATGGGCTTTGAGGAAGGCAACATGAGCCGTCAGGGTTCTTATGTTGTTGAAAAGGCGTTCGCAGAGCGCTGAGACCAGAGGCACGGAAGGCCGGGATTTATGCAGGAATTCGATCTTTTCGTCATCGGAGCCGGGTCGGGTGGGGTACGCTGTGCGCGTATCGCTGCCCAGAACGGCGCGCGCGTCGCGATTGCGGAGCGTCGTCACTGGGGCGGAACCTGCGTCAATCTCGGCTGCGTGCCGAAAAAGCTGATGGTCTACGCGGCAGAGTATGGCCGTGAGATCGATGATGCCCGCGCCTATGGCTGGGACGTGACGCCAGGACAGCATGACTGGCGCACGCTGATTGATGCCAAGGACCGCGAGATCGAGCGGCTGAACGGCATTTACGTCTCGATGCTGAAGAAAGCTGGCGTTGAGCTGTTCACAGGCGATGCACGCTTTGTAGACGCGAACACGGTTGAAATCGGCCCGTCTGAGCTTGCCCCGGATGCCACGGTTCAAACCGTTCGCGCGAAGAACATCGTCATTGCGACGGGTGGTGCACCGACGCGCCTTGATATTCCCGGCGCAGAGCACGCGATTGTCTCGGATGATGCATTCCATCTGGAGAACCGGCCTGAGCGTGTTGCCATTATTGGCAGCGGTTATATCGGGATTGAGTTCGCAGGGATTTTCGCGGGTCTCGGCTCGCAGGTGGACTTCGTTTATCGTCAGGATCTGCCGTTGCGTGGGTTTGACGAGGAAATGCGTCGCCATATCGCAGAGTTGGTGCCTCTGAACGGTATCACGTCCCATCCAGGCAGCACGCCAGAGCGGATTGAAAAGACGTCTGAAGGGTATCGCCTCCACCTGAAGGGTGGAAAGGTCATCGACACCGACTGTGTCTTTATGGCGACAGGGCGTCATCCGAACCTGAAATCCCTGCGTCTGGATCTGGCCGGGGTAGAGGTCACGGACGGTCGGATTGTCACGCGCCTTGAAGATGCCAAGACGAACGTTCCGGGCGTTTATGCTATCGGGGACGTGACCGATACCTATAACCTTACGCCGACAGCGATCGCCGAGGGGCATCTTCTGGCGGAGCGTCTGTTTGGTGAAACAGGCCGCGAGTGGTCTTTTGCCACGACGCCAAAAGCCGTGTTCTTCAGCCAGCCGCTCGCATCGGTAGGTCTGACTGAAGAAGAGGCTGCTGAACACCACACGCTTGATATCTATACCTCCTCCTTCACGCCGATGCGTCAGTCGCTATCTGGTCGTAAAGGCAAGGCGTTTATGAAGCTGGTTGTGGATTCAAAAAGTCAGGTCGTGCTGGGTGCCCACATGATTGGCCCGGATTCACCGGAAATCATCCAGGGGCTGGCCATTGCCGTCACGGCAGGTCTGACCAAGCGTGATCTGGACCGCACGATCGGTCTTCACCCTACAAGTGCGGAGGAGTTCGTGACAATGCGGACGCCAGCGCGCCATGTTCCTCCTTCTTCCGATAAACAGAACTGATATTCCGATGGTTCATGACGATCCTTTGCCGCCCCTGAAGATCATGAGCCATCACACAACAGGGCAGGTGCAGGCGTGAAACTCGGTTGGCTGTTTGCGCCGTCCATCACGTCCGTGATGTTCGCCCTGCGCACGACGATTGCTGCTTTGCTGGCGCTTGCGATTGCTCTGTGGATGGAGCTTGGTGAACCGCAATGGGCGGCAATGACGGTCTGGATCGTCGCACAAAACTCTCGTGGAGAAAGTATTTCCAAAGGGCGCTGGCGGCTTGTCGGCACAGTTGTCGGCATGATTACTGCCATCGCCTTGATGGGGATGTTTCCGCAATATCCGTGGCTGTTCCTGCCAGCGCTGGCGATTTGGGTCGGGCTTTGTGCCGGCCTCGCCACGCTGACGCATAACTTCCGTGGTTATGCCCTCGTTCTGGCGGGCTACACCTGCACGATTATCGCGCTTGGTGCCGTTAAAGAGCCAGACAATGTGTTCAATATTGCCATGGCTCGCGGGACATATATTTTTCTCGGCGTGATCTGTGAGATGGTTATGGGAATGGTGTTCGTTCCCAATGTGGCGGATCGGGCTCGGGAAGAGCTGCGCAAACGCCTTCAGGCCATTCTTACCAAAGCCAGCGCGGCTCTGACGGATGTTCTGAACCAGAAGCCGAACGCCACGGATACGCTTTGTGCGCTGATGGGGTCGCTTCAGGCGTCCAGTGATCAGATCGAGTTCTCCCGCATCGAAATTCGCAGTCAGGGCAATGAAGTCGAACATGCGTATGTGACGCTGGGTCTTGTAGCGCGTGTGCTGTCACGCGGGCTTGGCCTCAAGACGCGCATGACATCTGTGTCCCATATTCCGCAGGCGCTCCTTCCGTTCCTGAGGGATATGGCGGTGGCGATTGAAGGGCTGCCCGCACGTCTGGAGAGCGATCGACGCGGTATTGCGGCCCTTGTTCAGACCGAGGCTCTGCTGGCGGAATGTCGAGGGCGGATGCAGGCCGTCCTGCCGAAGGACGATGAAGATTCTCTGAATGAAGGCATTATTCTGACGGGTGTCGAGGTCATGATTTCGGACCTCTGTGAAACACTCCGTTCTTATCGGGCGAGTGTGGACGGTGCACCGATTTCCGAGCGTCACCGCCTGACCCGCAATACGGACTGGCGAGCAGCTGTTCGAAACGGGGTGCGGACCATGGCGGCGCTTCTTTTCGGGGCGTATGTCTGGGAAGTGACGGCCTGGCCGCAGGGCAGCGTCTTCTTGACCTTCATTGCAGTGGTCTGTGCCCGGTTTGCGACTTTTGAGAATACGGTGCTTTTGAGTGCGGCTTTCTTCTACGGTGCAGTTTTTGCAGCGTTGGCCAGCATTATTCCTGTGTTTGTCGTGATGCCAGTTACAGCCAGTTATGTATTTTTCTGTCTGACAGTCGGCTTTTTCATGATGCTCGGTGGCCTTGCGACCCGTAATCCGGCCACGGCTGTTATGGCCGCGTCTTATGGAACGTTCTTCCCCTTCCTGCTGGGTATGGACAATCAGGGGCGTATGGATGAGCTGTCATGGCTTAATACCACCATTGCGCTTCTGTTGGGTCTTGGGGCCGGTGTGGTGATCTTCCGGGCTGTTCTGCCGTTTACGCCGCGTCGGGCGGCGGAAGTTCTGCGTTATCAGCTTAAGCGCAGTCTGCGGCGGCTGGCGTTGCCGGGTGTGGTGATGGACGAATATGTCTGGATCAATGATGGCACGCAGAGCATGGAGCGTGCGGTTCGCTTTGCGGGATCTCTGGAAAGTGACCGTGCGGAAGAAATGCTGCGCGGTACCCTGTCTGTCATGACCGTAGGACGAAACGTGTTGATGCTGCGAAAGCTGGCCCAGCATGGAAGCCTGCCGGATACCGCGGTAGCCGCCGTGGACGGACTGATCCGGAACCTGCTACGCCGTAAGCTGCCGCTGACCCATACGGCAGCGACTATCGAGCCGACCCTTGCCGAACTTTATGCACTGGAGCGGGAATCACAGGACACATCCATCCGGCATGACCTCGTTCTCGCCATTGGGTCCCTGCTGATTGTGCAATCGGAACTGCCAACCAGCAGGGCATTCCTCAGAGCAACGACCTGAAGCAGGTCGTGCTGTTCAGGACGCGAGGAACTTCAGAAGATCCTCGTTGACCTGTTCCGCGTGGGTCAGGAACAGACCGTGCGGGGCACCATCATATTCCAGGAAGATCGAGCCTGGGATCAGGTCTGCTGCGCGGCGTCCAGCGATGTCAGCCGGAACGGCGCTGTCGGCAGTGCCGTGGATGATGAGTGTTGGAATAGTGAACGCCTGAAGGTCACTGCGGAAATCTGTTTTTCCCCATGCATCCACGCAGTCGAGGGTTGCCATCGGGCTTGCCATGCTGGCCAGCGTGAAAGACCAGTCGAGCACGCCTTCGCTGACCGGATGATGCAGCATGCTCATGCCATAAAAGCCGGGGAGGAAGCTTTTCAGGAACGCAAAACGGTCCTGACGGATTTCCTGCTTGATTCCGTCGAACACGGAGATATCGACGCCGTCCGGATTGTCCGAGGTTTTCAGCAGGAACGGAACGATAGACGCCAGAAGCACGGCTTTGGAAATTCTGGCGCGGCCATGGCGGCTCAGATAACGGGCGACTTCGCCGCCACCCATTGAGAAACCGACAAGTGTTGCGTCCCAGAGGTCGAGCTGTTCCAGAATGACGGCCAGATCATCTGCCAGAACGTCATAGTTGTAGCAGTTGATGGGGTGGCCTGAGAGACCGAAGCCGCGACGGTCGTAGGTAATGACGCGATACCCGGCTTCAACGAGGGCGAGGGTCTGTTTTTCCCACATATCCCCCGTTAGTGGCCAGCCATGAATGAGAACAACGGGGCGGCCTGCGCCCATATCCTTAACATGAAGGCTGGTTCCGTCAGTTGCAGTAATATAGGGCATGGGTTCTGCTCCTCATATGATCTGGCTGGATGATACCAGCCCCATCCTGAAGAGCAGAACCCTTTTGCGGAAGATTGGTTGCGTCTTACCAGCCGTTACCGCGCGGGGCGGTCCAGCCGTTTCCGGTCGCATCACCCAATTGCCCGGACTGGGTATTGTTGCTGCCTTGATAGGCTGAGCCGAACTTGGACAGATTTGCGCCTGTTACGCTGTCACGCTCAACGCCAGCTTCATGATCCGGATCAGGGCCATGCTCGAATTCAGTGCTTGGGGCATCCTGATATCCGGGCGGGAGAGAACGGTGGCCACGGGCACGGAAATGCTCGCCGCCATTGGTTTTCTGCTGCGTGGATGGAGCCTGCGCCTGCGTGCTGTTCTGTTGAGGGGCGGCATCGTATGGCTGACCAAATGTGGTGGTCTGAGCCTGAGCTACCCCGCCCAGCAGGGCGGTTGCCAGCAGAGCGTGGCAGAAGAAGCGGGAAAAGGGCAGCATGGAGTCTGGTCCTGAACCAATCATGGAAATCAACGGCCCCATCACCATATGGGAAGCAGAACCGCATACTCTCTTTTATAATCGGCTCGGTTGGGCTGCGGTTCAAGAGTTCTTTTCCCGGATCAGGGAAGCGGGGGATGATATGGAGGATCTCTTTGCGACGCTGAGATGTCGTACCGACCTTGCGGATGGAGCGGTGCTTCTTCCCGGTTTTGCAATATCTTGTGTGGAGCAGCTGCTGGAAGGTATCCGGCATCTTGCTCTTGAAACGCCCTTTCGGACCATGAAAACGCCGGGCGGCCGGACCCTGTCTGTTGCGACAACCAGTTGTGGAGACTGTGGCTGGTATACGGACCAGAAGGGATATCGGTATGTGCGGACAGATCCATTAACCGGGAAGCCATGGCCCCAAATGCCAGATATGTTTTTTGAACTGGCCTGTACCGCAGCAAAAGAGGCTGGTTATCCGGATTTTTCTCCGTCTTCATGTTTGATCAACCGCTATGAGCCGGGGGCAAAGATGGGGCTGCATCAGGATCGGGATGAGGATGATCTGTCCTCCCCCATCGTTTCGGTCTCTCTTGGGGTTCCGGCCCGCTTTGCGTTTGGTGGTTTATTAAAGACGGACCCGGTGCAACGGCATGATCTCTTCCATGGAGATGTGGTCGTGTGGGGAGGCATCTCCCGCCTTGCCTGGCACGGGGTTTCGCCCATACGCGAAACATTCCATCCGCAGACAGGTGCCATGCGTTACAATCTAACTTTTCGCGCTATCAACGCTGCGCTTTTTCAGCCATAAACAGCGCCCCGCAATTCTGTTCACTTACTGACCTCCGGAGGGCATTCAATGCACCCCTCGACCAAGACCCAGACGTCCGACAACACGATGTCATGGTCTCCTGCAAGCTGGCGTTCCCGTCCGATCGTCCAGGCTCCGTCTTATGAAGACGAAGCTGCGCTTGCCGCTGTCGAGGCACGTCTGCATCGATATCCACCGCTGGTTTTTGCGGGGGAAGCCCGCCGTCTGAAGACGCGTCTGGCCGCAGCCTCCCGTGGAGAGGCCTTTGTGCTTCAGGGCGGCGCCTGCGCTGAGAGCTTTGACGAATTCACGGCCGATATCGTCCGCGATACGTTCCGCGTGCTGCTTCAGATGGCCGTGGTTCTGACATTCGCCGCCAAGGTGCCGGTCGTGAAGATTGGGCGTATGGCAGGCCAGTACGCCAAGCCGCGCTCGTCCAACACGGAAACGATCAATGGTGTGACGCTACCGTGTTACCGCGGTGACATCATCAATGGTCCGGAATTCACGGCAGACGCCCGTATTCCTAACCCGGCCCGTATGGAGACCGGATACTTCCAGTCGGCTGGCGTGATGAACCTGCTGCGCGCTTTCGCAAATGGCGGTTATGCAAACCTGCATCAGGTTCATAGCTGGAACCTCGGCTTTGTTGAGCGTTCTCCGCTGGCGGCGCGCTATCGGGATCTGGCTCATCGCATTGATGAGACGCTGTCCTTCATGCGGGCCTGTGGTTTTGACGCGGCTGCGTCCCAGATTGATGAGACAGAGTTCTATACCTCTCATGAAGCGCTTCTGCTGCCATATGAGCAGGCTCTGACCCGCATCGACAGCACCAGCGGTGACTACTACGACTGCTCGGCACACTTCCTGTGGATTGGGGATCGCACCCGTCAGCCGGATGGCGCGCATGTGGAATTCCTGCGCGGCGTTCAGAACCCGATCGGCATCAAGGTTGGCCCGACGACCACGGTTGAGGATCTGGAAAAGCTGCTCGAAATCCTGAACCCGAATGACGAGGCAGGTCGTATCACGCTGATCTCGCGTATGGGTAAGGACAAGGTGCGCGAGCATCTGCCGCCGCTTCTGGATGCCGTCATCAAGACGGGCCGTACGGTCACATGGCTGTGTGACCCGATGCACGGCAACACGACGACGACGTCCAGCAAGGTCAAGACGCGTTCCTTCGAAAGCATCCTCGGAGAAGTCCTTGGTTTCTTCGATGTTTTCGAGGCTGCAGGCCGTCGTCCGGGTGGTATTCACCTTGAAATGACGGGTCAGGACGTCACCGAATGCATTGGTGGCGCGCAGTGTCTGACGGAGGCCGATCTGGGAGATCGGTATGAAACATTCTGTGATCCGCGTCTAAATGCGGAACAGTCGCTTGAAATGGCGTTCCTTCTTGCTCATGAACTGACAGGACGACGAGCAGGAAAGCAGGAATGAACTCTTCCGTTTCTCAACGTGCACTAAACCAGTCCAGCGGTGTCCTTGGCCCGCTGGATCGGAAAACAATAGAATCCCGGACGGACGCGTATTTCGCGCGAACCCGACAGATCGTTGAACATTTCGGGGACTCACAGGTCACCTATGCAGTGTTCATCCGGCGTCCGGTGATTGCGGCTTGTGGCATTGCCGTCACCTGGCTTCGTAATGTCGCCAAAGAGCAGGGCTTCGATCTTCAGATCCACGAGGTATATGAAGAAGGGCAATGGATTGGAGCCGGTGAGCCCATCCTGTACCTGACCGGCCCTTTCAGCTGCCTCGCTCCTCTGGAAACACTCTTGCTTCAGCGTCTCGGGGCGTGCTGCGTGGCTGCACATAATGCCTATCAGATGTCCATGGCGCTCCCGGATGTTGCATTTCTGGCTATGGAAGCCCGCCACTGTGCCGGTTTCGAAATGCAGGAGCAGATGGGCTATGCGGCGGCCGTCGGATCCCAGGCCGCCCAGAAAGAAGGGGCTCGCGGGTTCATTGGGAATGCCAATGACGCGACGTCGGGTTTCTTCGGGCAGGATCATGGGCTTGGCACTATGCCTCATGCCCTGATTGGGTATGCGGGTTCGACCCTGCGCGCTGCTGAAATGTATGTGGATGTTTATCCAGATGATCCGCTGACAATCCTGGTAGATTATTTCGGGCAGGAAGTGACGGATGCTCTGGAAGTCTGCCGGCGCTTTCCGGAAAAAGCGGCAGCCGGTCAGTTGAGTGTTCGTCTGGATACGCATGGTGGTCGCTTCCTTGAGGGGCTGGACCCCCAGTCATCCTATGCCGTACTGGAACGCTACACACCGGGTACGATCCGCCGTTATCGCTCGGATGCGGAATTGCGGGATCTGGTGGGGACGGGTGTTTCTGCAGCGGCGATCTGGCGGATGCGGGAAGCGCTGAATGAGGCTGGTTTTCCGAAGGTGAAGATCACGGTGTCTTCAGGGTTCAATGCGTCCAAATGCACCACGATGCGGGATGCTCATGCACCGATCGACGTCGTGGGCAGTGGTTCTTTTATTCCGGATCGCTGGTCCGAGACCTATGCAACAGCAGACATCGTGGCCTATGACGGCACGCTTCGCGTCAAGGTTGGGCGTGAATTTCTGCTGAACAAGGCACGAGCCGAACAGGGGGCCTCATGAGCGACGAACCGGAAAACACCCAAGCCGAGACCGCAGGGCAGGCCCAGTCCTGGAATGTCCGGATTATTGATCTGTCCGGTGCATCCGAGGATGACACTGTTGAAGTTGTGAAAGACTTCATGGATCTGATGCACGCGAATGCCTATGCCCGTGCCTATGTGCGAGATAGCATCGAGCGTTGCCGGGTTCCGGGTGCGACGAGCAAGGAAGTTCTGGAAAGCTGGTTTGCGTTCGGTGAGAACGCCGAAGTGGTGGACGCTGGGGAAGATGGCTGGAAGTCTTCCACGGAACTGGAAGATTTTGCCGCCAATCCGGCAACGGATATGGAGCGCGACTGGCGTGCCATTGATCCACGCCGTCTGGTGGATGATGATGAAATCGCCGGGCCGCCAGATGTTGATGACGAAGACGATGATGAGGATGACGAAGACGCTCACGAAGTTATTCGTCACTAAAAAGGATCGCCCCTGCAATCGCAGGGGTTGTCACCCTGTCATGAGAGGCAGGTTATAAAATATCCACATGACTTTGGTATTGTAACTGTTACGTTACATTGACCGATACACCAATGAAGTCATGTCGATGCATATTTTTCAGAAGACATTTCTAGCCGTTTCTCTGCTTGCAGGGCTGGTCTGCTCAACGGCTTATGCCGCAGATATGGCACGCGAGACTTTGCCGAATGGTATGCGTGTCGTTGTGGTTCGCAATCCGCTTGCGCCTGCCGTCAGTGTGCAACTGACCTATATGGTAGGGTCTGCCGAGGCGCCAAAAGGCTTTCCGGGAACTGCTCATGCGCTAGAACACATGATGTTCCGCGGAACGCCCTCCCTTAGCGGGGATCAGCTTTTAACGGTAATGGGAACGTTGGGCGATCAGTTCAATGCTTTCACGCAAACGGACCTGACCCGTTATCACTGTTTGATCCCGGCGCAGGATCTGGATGTGGTTCTGCATATGGAAGCAGACCGGATGCAGCATCTTTCTCTGGATGCGGGAGAATGGGCGAAAGAGCGGGGAGCCATTGAGCAGGAAGTCTCGAGGGACTTTTCAAATCCGAGGTACAAAGCGGAAGACCAACTCCTGCCTGTTCTGTTTGCCCATAGTTCTTATGACCATACACCTCTTGGAACGCGGTCCTCCTTTGAGGCAACAGATGTAAAACTGCTGCGGGACTTCTATACCAAATGGTATGTCCCGAATAACGCGGTTCTGGTCATTGTAGGGGACGTTGATCCTTCGGCAACCCTGAAGAAAGTTGGAAGGACTTTTGGTTCCATCCCAGCGCGCCCGTTGCCAGAGCGTCCACCCATTCCCGTTGGGGCTGTTGTTCCGCAGGCGCTCACTGTGCAGACGAACTATGCTGTTGATATCGTGGCCCTGCTCTGGAGAGGGCCATCCCTTCGGGACAAGGACGGTCCTGCGGCAGCCGTTCTGGATGCCGTTCTTTCAAGCCGCCGTGGCCCTCTTTACCCGCTGGTTCTCCAGCACAAGGTCTTGGCGACGGGACTGAACGTCGACAGAAACATTTATACAGGAACCATTGAGGCTTCTCTGACAATTCCCAAAGGGGGTGACACGAAGGCTGCCTTGGCTCTTCTCAAGGCGACGCTTGATGATATCCGGACCAAAGGCGTGTCGTCAGATGTCGTAGAAGGCATGAAAAAGCGGTGGCTGGCATCAAAAGACTTTGAAAAAAACTCCATCCTAGACTTGGGCGGCCTCTGGTCCGGTGCTGTTACGGCAGAAAATACTGATAGCCCTGATGCGTCCTTTGATCGCTATGCGAAAGTGACTGTGCAGGACGTCAATGCTCTGGCTCGCAAGCTGCTTGATCCGCAACATGGTGTTGCGATGACAATGTTGGCCTCAGATCATGGCAAGCCGCCAGCCGGTAAAGGTTTTGGAGGCTCGGAAAGTTTCGCAGGGCAGGGAAGTGCGACAGGACCGCTTCCGGATTGGGCCCAACCTGTTAGAAACGTACCTGCACCGCCAGTGTACACAGCCCCGGATGCAGATTTCACACTTCCGAACGGTCTGCGTATTGTGGTGCGGACCAAGCATGTCAGCCCAACGGTCTTTCTGTTCGGCCATATAAAGTCCAATGCGAATATTCAGACACCGGCGGGGAAAGAGGGTGTTGGCGCTCTGACGGCCCAGTTGTTTCCGTTTGGTTCAGTAACGCGCGATCGGGAGACACTGGAGAAAAGCCTGGATGATCTGGCGGCCAATGCCAGAGGCGGTGTGAATTTTTCCGTCAGTGGTCGGACGCAGGATTTCGATGCGGCTCTCGCTATTCTGGCAGACCTCGAATTGCATCCCGCATTCCCGCAATATGCGTTTGATCTGACGCGCCAGAATATGATCCGTGTGCAGGCAGGTATTGAGCAGACGCCTGGCTATCGCCTTCAGCAAGCCATTACGAAAACACTGTATCCTGCGAACTCTCCCGCGCTTCGTGTGCAGAGTGTAAAGAGTCTTTCGGGCCTGACGCGCGAAGACGTACTCTCCTATTATCAGTCCGTTTATCGGCCAGACATGACGACGATAGAAGTTGTCGGCGATATTTCTGTTGAAGAGGCCCGTAGAAAAATTACGTCAGCGTTCGGGGACTGGAAAGTCACGGGGCCAAAGCCGGACGTTGATCTGGCGGCCATTCCGTTCAATCCGGTTCCGCCGGTGCAGTCTGTCAGCGACCCGGTCCGGTCACAGGATGTCGTCATCATGGCACAGATCAATGCTCATGGATGGAATGACCCTCAACGTTATGACATGACATTGGCCGACATCATGTTGACCCACGGGTTCGACAGCCGTTTGTATCAGGATCTTCGGGTCAGGACGGGATATGTTTATACGGTTGGGTCGCAGGCTTCTGCCCAGAAAAATTTCGGGATTTACGGTGTTTCGTTCGGCGCTGATCCGGGTTCTATGAAAGCCGCACGGCAGCATGTTGTGCAGGAGTTGCAGATCATGGCGGCAGAGCCGGTGCCTGTTGAGGAGCTGAACAGGGCGAAAGCTCATCTGATCCGTGACATGATCCTGTCAAACGCTGTCATGACGGCACCCAGCGGTCTTGATAGCGTTCTGACACTGCAGGGGCTGGGTTGGGAGCATTTGAACGATGCCGCCAAAGCCTATCAGGCTGCGACACCTGAAAGTGTTCAGGCGGCATTCAAAAGCTATGTTCGGCCGGATGGATTTGCGACGTTCGTGTTGGGGCCGATGCCTTCGGGCCTGAACTGAGGCATAATCAGGAGGTGTTCTGTTTCCGGGCAGAGGAGGGTATCAGAAGAGAATTCTCAGAGACCCCGGACGCAGGATGCCGCAGTTTGTGAAGATCCGAATTCTGGTGAGTGCCTGTCTGCTGGGGCAGCCGGTCCGATATGATGGCAAGGCAAAGACCCTTTTGCATCCGCTGCTTCAGCAATGGCAGGAAGAAGGACGGCTGGTCGTGGTCTGTCCTGAGCTTGCGGGTGGGATGCCGGTTCCACGCCCTCCGGCGGAAATTGGGGCACGGCAGGATGGAAAGGACGTTCTTCTGGGCGTAGCGCGGGTGACCGATACGTCAAGTGCAGATGTGACGGATGCGTTCGTCGCGGGAGCGCGGATTGCGCTGACTGTCGCGCAGGCACAGGGGTGTCGGTTCGCATTACTCATGGAGGGCAGCCCGTCCTGTGGCAGCCAGATGATCTATGACGGCAGTTTCAGCGGGCAGAAACATGCCGGAGCGGGTGTAACGGCCGCACTTCTGCGTCAGAACGGGATTGAGGTTTTCAGTCAGGACACTATTGAAGATCTTGGCGTCGTTTTGCAGCAGGCACTCTGAAAGCCGTGTTCGGTCATTTACTACGGATTTGTCATCAACCGCCCGTTTGACCCGGCGGCAGGGATGTCTAAATTCAAAGGATGAACAGTCAGAATCTCTCCGCGGCCACAGGCCTTTCTGCTCCTTCAGCCGAGAGCGATACTCCGCCGCGCTGGGACCTGTCCGATCTGTACGCGTCCCTGGACGATCCGACGATTGAACAGGATTTCACGGCTCTGACATCCGCTGCACGAACGTTCAGTGAAACCTGGAAGGGGAAACTGGGACAGGCTGACGGCGCCGCTCTGGCCACTGCTTTTGCCGAGTATGAGCGGATCGAGGAAGGGCTGGGGCGTATCGGCTCCTTCGCCCAGCTTGGCTTTGCCGCCCATACGACGGACCCAACCTGGGGTCGTTTCACTCAGGGCGTGCAGGAGCGCATCACGGATATTTCCGCGGATCTGCTATTTTTCTCGCTAGAACTGAATCGTGTGGATGATGACGTTCTTGCGCGAATCACGACAGCGCCTGAGATGACAAAGTGGCAGCCGTTCCTGCGGGATCTACGGGTTTTCCGCCCGTACCAGCTTTCCGATGAAGTTGAGCAGGTTCTGATGGACAAGTCGGTGACGGGGCGCAATGCCTGGAACCGACTGTTCGATGAAACCATGGCCAGCCTGACTGTCACGCTTGATGGGGAGACAAAACCCCTCGGTGCGGCGTTCAACACCCTCACGAGTGCAGAACGTGAAAAGCGTGCTACGGCTGCGGAGCAGATCAGTGCTGTTCTGGCCGATAATTCCCGTCTTCTGACAATGATTACGAACACGCTCGCCAAGGACAAGGCGATCGGGGACAAGCTCCGTGGTTATCCGCGCCCGTCCAGCAGTCGCAACCGTGGCAATATGGTTGAAGACGAAGTTGTGGACGCTCTGGTCAGCGCTATTGATGAGGCTTACCCGCGCCTGTCTCATCGTTATTATGCGATGAAGGCCAAGTGGCTCGGTCTGGACAAGCTGGAGCACTGGGACCGGAATGCGCCTCTGCCGGGCGTGGCGGATACAGTGATTTCTTGGGAGACTGGTAAGGAGATTGTTCTGAACGCCTATACGGGTTTCGATCCGGCGCTTGGGACACTGGTAGACCGCTTCCTGACGCATCCGTGGATTGATGCGGAAGCTGCGCCGGGCAAGTCTTCGGGGGCTTTTGCCCATCCGACTGTACCATCCGTTCATCCCTATATCCTGATGAACTATCATGGCCGCGCTCGTGACGTGATGACGCTGGCTCATGAACTGGGTCATGGTGTGCACCAGATTCTTGCAGGGCAGAAGCAGGGCTATCTGAATTCCGCGACACCTCTGACGCTGGCTGAAACAGCGTCTGTCTTCGGTGAGATGCTGACCTTTCAGTCTTTGCTTGATCGAGAAACCGATCCGAAGCGCCGCCGCCATCTTCTGGCGGCGAAAGTGGAGGACATGCTGAACACGGTAGTCCGCCAGATTGCGTTCTATCAGTTTGAAGTGCGCGTGCATGATGAACGGGCCAAAGGTGAGTTGTCCGCAGAGCAGCTTGGCTCCATCTGGCGCGAGGTACAGGAACGCAGCCTTGGCCCGGCGTTTCACTTTACGCCGGATTATGATGCCTATTGGTCCTACATTCCGCATTTCGTGCATTCGCCGTTCTATGTTTATGCCTATGCCTTCGGTGATTGCCTGGTGAATGCGCTGTATGGCGTCTATCAGGATCAGCCTGACGGTTTTGCTGACAAATATCGGACCATGCTCGAAGCTGGCGGAACGCTGCGCCATAAAGAATTGCTGGCGCCGTTCGGTCTTGATGCGACGGATCCGGGTTTCTGGCGTAAAGGACTGGATGTAATCTCGGGTCTGATTGATCAGCTCGAGCAGGAGGGCTGAGGGCACCATGGCGCGCGATCTCGATAATACCGGTTTGATGGGCGAACTTCGCCGGATGGCCCGGACATCTGGTGCAGTCGGCGGCATCGCTGCGCGCCTGGCTGGAAACCGTCTTGGCATCAAGACGGACAAGGGTGTTCACGCGGAAGGTCTGAAGTCTTCGCTGGGCAATCTGAAGGGACCGTTGATGAAGGCGGCCCAGCTTCTTTCCACCATTCCCGGTGCCCTCCCGGATGAGTATGCGGAAGAACTGGCTCATCTTCAGGCGAATGCACCCCCGATGGGCTGGAACTTCGTGCGTCGTCGAATGACGGCGGAGCTGGGGGCCGGCTGGGAAAAGAACTTCCGCTCTTTCAGCCATGACGCCGTGGCGGCTGCCTCATTGGGGCAGGTTCATCGGGCCCGTCTGGTTGATGGACGCGAAGTAGCCTGCAAGCTCCAGTACCCGGACATGCAGGGCGCGGTGGATTCCGATCTAAGGCAGTTCCGTGCGGCTCTTGGTGTTTACAAGCGGTTTGAGACGACGATCCGTCAGGACGAGGTTTACACCGAATTGTCTGACCGCCTTCGGGAAGAGCTGGATTACCGTCGGGAAGCCAGCCATCTGCGCCTGTATCGGGACATGCTGTCCGAAACCCCGACTGTGACGGTTCCGGCCCCCATTGAAGAACTGTCCACCGGCCGCTTGCTGACCATGGACTGGGTCTCGGGTCGCAGCATGAAGACGGTGCTGGCGTCTGATGCAACGCAGGAACAGCGCGATGATATGGCGCGGGCGTTGTTCCGGGCCTGGTACACGCCGGTCTATCGCTATGGCGTCATTCACGGTGACCCGCATATGGGTAATTTTACCGTGCGGGATGATTATGGTCTGAACCTGCTGGATTTCGGTGCCGTCCGTATCTTCTCTCCTCGCTTTGTTGAGGGCGTGGTCGATCTGTTTGCGGCTCTGCGGGACAATGACGAAGATCGGGCCTTCCATGCTTACAGCAAATGGGGCTTTGAAGGGCTTTCCCGCGAAACGGCTGCTGTGCTGAATGAATGGGCGCGGTTCTTCTACCGTCCACTGATGACGGATCGCGTTTGTGCCATGCAGGAGAGCAATGATCCGGCAGAAGCCAAGCAGGTTCTGGAACGGGTCTATGAAGGGCTGAAGCGTACGGGGGGCGTAAAACTGCCTCGTGAGTTCGTTCTGATGGACCGGTCAGCCATTGGGCTGGGCAGTGCGTTCCTGCGTCTGGGAGCACGTCTGAACTGGCACCAGATGTTCCAGGAGTTGATTGAAGGCTTTGATGTGAATGTTCTGGCTGAGCGCCAGAAAGAAGCACTCGCTAAAGCCAAGGTTCCTCCAGCGATTTCATCTCGCTGAACCAATTGAAAAGGCGCTTCTCTCAGGGGGGGGCGCCTTTTTTCATGGAATGAGGATCTCGCTTCCGGTTTTGACGCGGTCCAGCGCAATCAGACTGCGATAGCTGGCAACGGCTTCGTTCTGCGCAAACAGGCGGCGCGTTGTTTCTTCGTATGTTGTCATGTCCTGTGAGACGATGATCAGCATGAAGCTGACCCCGCCCGTCACATAGTAGCATTGCTGAACTTCTGGCGCGGCGCGAAAGAGAGCCTTGGCCGCATCAACAGTCTGAATCCGTTCGTCCGTCAGCATGACTTCAACGATGGAGGTGATGCCCATCTGAACGGCACGGGCCTCTACTGTGGCGCTGTTGCGGGTAATGACGCCGGATTTTTCCATGGCGGCAATGCGTCTCTGCACAGCCGCAGCAGACAGATTGACCTTCTCGGCAATCTGGCGCTGCGGCATTTTGTTGTCTTTCTGAATGATCCGCAGGATGGCGCGGTCAAACGGGTCCAGGGAGCGGGAGGGCGTAGGAGGCTTCTTGGTCATGGGATGAGTTTTTGTTGCATTTGATCCCCCAATCAAGAGCGCAAAACTCGCCGAACCGATGATATGCCTCTCGTCCCCAGAGGAAAGATTATCGTGAACACATCGTCGCATCATTCAGACAGATCCAGTCAGACCACATTGGGAATTCTGTGTGGCGCAGGGGCGGGGGCGTTGTGGGGGCTGGTTTTTCTGGCTCCCGAACTGGTGCGGTCTTTTGCGCCTCTTCAGCTTTCGGTGGGGCGATACCTCGCTTACGGTCTTATCGCCGTCATTCTGATTGCTCCCCGCTGGAACCGTGTTTTCTACGCCGTCAAATTTCAGGACTGGAAAGCCCTGTTCTGGCTCTCTTTGTTTGGCAACACGCTCTATTACGTTCTGGTGTCTTCCGCCGTGCATGCGGGGGGGATTGCCCTGACGTCGCTTGTGCTGGGGTTCATGCCGGTGGCTGTGACGATCATTGGCAGTCGGGATAAAGGTGCGGTGCCGCTCAGGTCTTTGCTCCCGTCACTAGGATTATGTGCGGCCGGTGCGGTGTGTATCGGGTGGCAGGCGCTGACCATGCCCTCACCGTCAGGGCAATCCGTGATGGGGTTGGTTTATGCGCTGGCTGCTTTGACGTGCTGGACGACCTATGCCGTGTGGAACAGCCGATGCCTGATGCGTCTGCACCATCTTTCGGTGCATGACTGGAATCTGCTGACCGGACTGGTCACGGGAGGGCAGGCGGTGGTTCTGTTGCCTATTGCTGTGCTGGTGTCTTCAGGCGGTCACTCCCTGCCGGAATGGGGGCGCTTTGCACTTGTTTCGGCAAGTGTTGCCGTGATTGCCTCTTTGTTCGGAAATGCCCTGTGGAACCGAATGTCCCGACTTTTGCCGCTGACCATGACGGGCCAGATGATCCTGTTTGAGACACTGTTTGGTCTGACTTACGGATTTTTGTGGGAGCAGCGAGCGCCGCGTGTTCTGGAAATGGCGGCGTTTGCTCTGGTGATCGGGAGCGTTCTGTCCTGCGTCGCCGTTCATCGCAGGTATTCAGCCCGCGAGACGCTGCCAGTCATGGATCTTGCGGCCTGATGAGTTCTGCTTTTGTCAGTGGATGATCGGGCCAGACAGTCTCAGAAGATTTCCTTGATGAGATCATTCCCGATACTGAAACCGGCGCCAGCTTCAACGGAACGGGCAAAGCCAGAATTGAGGATATTGGAAAAGAAACTGTTTTCAGCCGGTTGTTCCACGGCCTGAACAGGAGGCTGTGCTTGATATGGCTGGGGCGAGACATAGGTGTTCTGGCTGTTTGCCGCGCTTTCAAGCGCTGCATGCAATTGCTGGAGCAGGGTTGTGACCTGTTGTTGCTCGGCCTGAAACGAGAGCGCGACTTCCCGCAGATCCAGTGCCCATTCCCGAGCCTGCATGTCTCCGCTCTGGGCCGCACTCTGCATCTTGGCGCCTAGCGTCTGGAGAGAGTGTGCGGATTGCTGGGCCTGTTCCTGAAGTTGGTTGTATGTCTGCTCGATCGCGTGGATGTCCATGATCGGTTTCCCTTCAAAGATACGCGGCCTGAATACGCCCTCTTGGCGAGTCCCTCCATCCTTTTCAGCAATAGAATGACATAAAGATACGTTGCCGGAACGCCTTCCGTGCTGCTGCGCTCTTGTGATGTTCCCGTTTCTTTCCCATCTTGGATCTCATGGCCAAAAAACCCTCCGCACTCCGCAATGCGACCGCAATGCCCATGACGGCCTTTATTCCTGAAAAGCAGCCTGCAAAGGCCAAGACGCGGAAGTTCGTGGTCAAGGCGGATTATGAGCCGGCAGGCGATCAGCCCACTGCCATTTCCGAGCTTGTGCAGGGCGTGGAGAATGGGGAGCGCGATCAGGTTCTGCTGGGCGTGACGGGGTCCGGCAAGACGTTCAGCATGGCGAAGGTCATTGAAGCGACGCAGAAGCCGACGCTCATTCTGGCTCCGAACAAGACTCTCGCCGCACAGCTTTATGGCGAGATGCGGCAGTTTTTCCCTGATAATGCCGTCGAATATTTCGTCTCGTACTACGACTACTACCAGCCGGAAGCCTATGTTCCGCGGTCAGACACGTATATCGAGAAAGACAGCCAGATCAACGAGCAGATCGACCGGATGCGCCATGCGGCCACGCAGGCACTTCTGGAACGGAATGACGTTATCATCGTCGCATCCGTGTCCTGTATTTACGGTATCGGGTCCGTTGAGACGTACTCGAAAATGGTGGTCCGGCTTGAGGTCGGGGGCGAGATTGATCGCGAGAAGCTCATCAAGGCGCTGGTCGAACTCCAGTATCGTCGAAACGATGCCGGGTTTGAGCGCGGGACGTTTCGTGTGCGCGGGGAGCAGATCGACATCTTCCCGGTTCAGAATGAAGACCGCGCCTGGCGTGTCTCGCTGTTTGGTGATGAGATTGACCAGATCACAGAATTCGATCCGCTGACCGGCAACAAGACGGCGGATCTGGCGGAAATCAGCGTTTACGCAAACTCCCATTACGTCACGCCGCGCCCAACGCTGAATCAGGCGATGATTGGCATCAAGAACGAGCTTCGTAAGCGGTTGGAGGAATTCACGGCTGATGGAAAACTGCTGGAAGCCGAGCGGCTGTCCCAGCGAACGACCTTCGATCTGGAAATGATCGAGACGACCGGCGCGTGCAAAGGCATCGAGAATTATTCCCGGTATCTGTCTGGCCGTGGGGCGGGCGATCCACCGCCTACACTGTTCGAATATTTGCCCGAAGACGCGCTGCTCATCGTGGATGAAAGTCACGTCACGGTTCCGCAGATTGGCGGCATGGAGCGTGGGGATAGAGCCCGGAAATCCGTCCTTTCTGATTATGGGTTCCGCCTCCCGTCCTGCATCGACAACCGGCCGTTGGCGTTTGGGGAGTGGAATGCGTTCCGGCCCCAAAGTATTTTTGTGTCTGCCACGCCGGGCCCATGGGAAATGGAACAGACAGGCGGCGTTTTTGCCGAGCAGATCATTCGCCCGACAGGTCTGATTGACCCGGTCACGATCGTGAAGCCCGTTGAAGGACAGGTGGATGATCTGCTGCATGAAGCGCGTGAGACCATTGCACAGGGTGGTCGCGTTCTTGTCACGACACTGACCAAGCGTATGGCCGAGGATCTGACGGACTATCTGGGCGAAGCCGGGATCAAGGTCCGGTATCTACATTCTGATGTGGATACACTGGAGCGGATCGAGATCATTCGGGACCTGCGTCTGGGCGCTTTTGACGTTCTGGTTGGCATTAACCTGCTGCGTGAAGGGTTGGATATTCCAGAATGTGCGCTCGTCGCCGTTTTGGACGCAGACAAGGAAGGCTTCCTGCGCTCCCGCACGTCGCTTATCCAGACGATTGGCCGTGCCGCCCGTAACGTGGATGGGCGTGTGCTGCTCTATGCAGACAAGATGACGGACAGCCTGACCTTCGCCATTGAGGAAACGGCTCGACGTCGGACCCGTCAGATGGAGTGGAACGAGGCGCACGGTATTACGCCGATGACAGTTCGTTCCAAGATTGGCGATGCACTGTCGTCCATCTTCGAGCAGGACTATGTCACAGTCGCGCCTGATGAGGCCGGGGATACCGAGCAGTTTGTCGGGAAATCCCTGCCAGTCACCATTCAGGAACTTGAAAAGCGGATGCGTGAAGCCGCTGCCAATCTGGACTTTGAACAGGCGGCGCGTTTGCGTGATGAAGTGCGGCGTCTTGAAGCGATTGATATGGGGCTAGAGCCGCCGCCGGTTGCGACATCGACGGCCGGGCGGCCTGGAGGGGGCAAGAAGCCGAAAGGTCCGACGCCACTTGGCCCAGGCGGCGGCGGGTATGATCCGGCCAAACGCAAACGTGGCGGTCGTCGCTGATCGGGGTATATGGGGCGACCTCCGGTTGCCCATGACCGACCGTCACTATCAGGATTGCAGACTGTCATGATCGAATTGAGCCGCGGTAAGAGCCGCCTGACCATTCTTCCCGAAACGGGAGGCGCCGTGGGTGTCTGGCAACGGGACGGGAAAGACATTTTTCTGCCAGTCCCGAACGAAGCTCTGGCCGCGCAGAAGGGGAAAGCCGTGGGGGCATATCCGCTGATTCCCTATTCCAACCGGATCGCGAATGGACGTTTTTCATTTAATGGGCAGGATTACGATCTGACCCCCAATATGGGCGATCATCCTCATACGATTCATGGCAATGCGTGGGAGCAGGAATGGACGGTCGCCCATCAGGGTGCGAGCCATGCTGTCCTGACGCTGGATCATGTTCCGCAGGACAATGACCGGCAATGGCCCTTCGCTTATCGCGCGGTTCTGTCCTATCTGCTGACTGACGATGTGCTCGATGTCCACATGGTCGTCGAAAACCGCGATACGGTCGATCAGCCGGTCGGTTTTGGCTTTCATCCGTTTCTGGCAGCCGAGGGGCTGGCGACACTTTCGTTCGATGCGGAAAAAGTCTGGCTGACTTCACCGGATGGCCTCCCTGTTGAGTCCGTTCCGTGTGAAGGCGAATGGTCTTTTCACGCTGCAAAGGATGCTCACGCGCGGTCCATTGATAATTGCTTTGCAGGTTTTGGGGGAACGGTCGGGCTTGATCGTCCGGACGCAGGCGTAAAAGTCTCAGTAGAAGCTGATCCGATCTTTACACACCTAGTCGTTTTTACGTCTCCTGATGGACCTTTCGTCGCTGTGGAACCGGTGACGAACATGACGGATGCGGTCAATCGACCTGATATTCCGGGCCGGGGGCTGCATATCCTCAAGCCGAAAACGCGGATTGGTGGCCGGATGCGTTTTCGTGTCGGGGCCGTCTGATGTCTGAAAAGACGCCGCTTTCGCATTACCTGTCACCAAAGGGTGCCGCTGTTATGCGCGCGGAACTCAAGGAACTGGCGCAGAAGGAGCGTCCTCGTATTGTCGAGATCGTATCCTGGGCGGCCGGGAATGGAGATCGGTCCGAAAACGCGGATTACCAGTACGGCAAGCGTCGTCTGCGCGAGATTGATCGTCGGCTGCGCTTTTTGGGGAAGCGGCTGGAAAACGCCGTGATTGTCGATCCTGCGGCTCAGACCACGCGTGATCGCGTGTTCTTCGGGGCGACGGTGACGTATGTTGATGAGGATGACACGGAACATACCGTGACGATCCTAGGGGTGGACGAGTCGGATCTCGTGCGGGGGGAAGTCAGTCTCATTTCTCCGATCGCACGTGCCCTGATGCGGACACGGGTTGGCGACGTCGCGATGTTGCAGACGCCGCGCGGGCCGGTTGAGATCGAAATCCTGAAAATTACTTACCCTGACCCTCAGGACTGAAGGGGCATCTGTGCAATCTGAACCTCGCATCGGATGTGGTGCCGCCATTCTCGTTGACGGAAAGCTGCTGCTGATCCGCCGTAAAAAAGCGCCTGAAGCCGGATGCTGGGGACTTCCGGGCGGAAAGGTTGATCTCTTTGAACCTGTTGCCCGGGCGGTTGAGCGAGAAGTGGCTGAAGAACTCGGCGTTACAATTCATGCCCGACAAATGCTGTGTCTGGTGGAACAGTCTGATCCCGCCGCAGGTACGCACTGGATTGCGCCCGTTTATCTGGTCACCGAATTCACGGGCGTACCAGCCCTCATGGAGCCTGAAAAACACAGTGCTTTCGGCTGGTTCGCTCTCGGGGAACTGCCCTCTCCACTGACAACGCCGACCATTCAGGCTGTAGAGGCACTTCACGGGCATCCACTCTAACAACAGGCCCATGCCCCGGCTTTGAAAAAGTTCTTCTGCCCGCTACAGAAGAATTCTCAACGTTTTTTCAGTTGGAGTTTCCGACATGTCCCGCTCACTCCGGGTTGCCGTACAGATGGACCCGCTAGAACAGGTCAATATCGACGGCGACTCCACTTTTGCCCTCATGCTTGAAGCGCAGGCGCGTGGACACGAGCTTTGGGTTTATCCTGTTTCCACCCTCAGCCTGACGGAAGGGCAGGGGAAAGGCGGTCGCCTTCAGGCTCGCGCCCGTCGTGTTGAAGTCCGCCGTGTTCGTGACGATCATGCGACGTTTGGGGAAGAAGAAATCCTTCCGCTGGGCGAGACGGACGTCATTCTGATGCGTCAGGATCCCCCGTTCGACATGGGCTACATCACAGCAACGCATATGCTGGAGCATGTTCACGGTGTTGGTGAGGGGCTATCTCTGGTCGTGAATGATCCGGTTGCGGTCCGGAATGCGCCGGAAAAGCTGCTGGTGACGCATTTTCCACATCTGATGCCGCCTACACTGGTGGCGTGGGACCCGCGGGATATTCTGGCCTTCCGCGAGAAGCATCAGGATATCATCGTCAAGCCGCTTTACGGCAATGGCGGTGCAGGCATTTTCCGTATCAAGCCTGATGATGAGAACCTGAAAGCCCTGTTGGAAATGCATTTTGCACGGACCAACGAGCCTCTGATGATCCAGCGTTATGAACCGGCTGTCCGTCAGGGCGACAAGCGCATTATCCTCGTGGACGGGCACCCGATCGGAGCGATTAACCGTGTTCCCGCAACAGGTGAGGCGCGTTCAAACATGCATGTTGGCGGGCGCGCCGAGCGTGTGGACCTGACGGCTCGGGACAAGGAAATCTGTGAAGCGATTGGCCCGTATCTTCGCGATCACGGCCTGATTTTCACAGGAATCGACGTGATTGGAGACTGGCTGACGGAAATCAACGTCACCTCACCAACCGGACTTCAGGAACTCGATCGTTTCGAAGGCATCAACAGTGCAGGGCTGATCTGGGACGCCATTGGACGGCGTTATCCGTCCTGATTGGAAGGGAAGGCGGCTGAAAGCGAATTCAGCCGTCGATTTTCCCTTCCGGTTCCGGCTTGTAGCGGATTGGTTCTGCAGGGGTGTCGGAAACCGGGGTTTTGTCTTTTTCAAACCGGTTTGCAAACCAGACTGCGATCTGTTTGCGGAAATACAGGGTGTAGATGCCTATCCACACAACAAGGCAAAGCAGGATCAGAAATATATTCAGCATCTGTTGCGCCCAAAATGATGAAAAACGGTCGAGTTAGTGACCATCCGCAACCCGTGTCTTGCCAGATGCATATCCGGAAGGGCAAGAAGGAGCCAACTGAACTACGTTTCCGGATATGCTCTCCAGTCTTGAGGGGAGCGGACACAGAAGGTCGCATAGAATATGTCTTCAACCCTCTCCCCGCGTTCCGCACTGGATGCGGAGGCCGTCAAAGCGGCCTATCGTCGATGGGCCCGCGTTTACGATACTGTTTTTGGCGGTATTTCCGGTTACGGGCGCAAGAGGGCTGTTGAGGCTGTCAATGCTCTCCCGGGTGAACGGGTCCTTGAAGTCGGCGTTGGAACAGGACTCGCGCTTCCGTCTTACACGCCAGAAAAACGGATCACCGGCATTGATCTTTCAGAAGACATGCTTGACCGGGCACGGATGCGCGTTCTTCAGGATCGTCTGACGAATGTGGACGATCTTCTGGAAATGGATGCTGAGGCCACGACTTTTGAAGATGACAGTTTCGATATTGCTGTAGCGATGTTCGTGGCTTCCGTTGTGCCCCATCCAGATCGTCTTCTGGCAGAACTCAAGCGTGTTGTTCGGCCGGGCGGGCATATCCTGTTTGTAAATCACTTTCTTGCAACGGGTGGATTGCGCCTGACAGTTGAGCGGGGAATGGCCCGTGCATCCCGTTCACTGGGCTGGCATCCGGACTTCGCAATCGAGTCTCTTCTTCCCCCGGAAGACCTGAAACGCGCTACTCTGACGCCTGTTCCGCCTGCAGGGCTGTTTACGCTCGTGACATTGCCGCAATGCGAGAGTAAAAGCGACGCCGCAGCCCTGGTCGCCTGATCGGCGTATGGTTCCGGTATAACCGGCGCCGAGTATTCCGACGCTCGCTGCGGTATTCCTTGGCAGGGACCGACTACGCGACCATGACTTATCAGGCCTTCGACTCTACCCCCGTTCTTTCCAATAGACGGATCGGAACATCCTTCATTCTGCTGGCGCTGTTTGCCGGTCTTCTGGGTGGGTCGTTGGCGTTGCCATTTCTTCAGACACATCCGACAGCAGGGCTCGCGTTCTGCCACGGGATTCTGATGGCATTTTTCGTGATTTGTCCGGCTGCGCTCGGCGGGTTTGGCCAGTGGCTGCTTCCTGCCGAACTGGGGACGGACAGAACTACGCTTCCTGCCTTTAGCCTGGCCGGTTTCGGTTTTCTGTCTTCGGGCGTTGTCCTGCTGCCGTTGCAACCTCTTCTGGCTCTTGCACTCTGGGCCGTCGGCGTTCTTGCGCTCGCAGTGGATATCATCACGACTGTCCTCGAGGGCCGGACGCGCCTTTTTCGTACGCTGTCTCCACTTGCCTGGTCTATGTTGGCCACGGCTTCAGGCGTGGCAATTGTGGCCCCAACGCTTGCGGCTGTTGTGACCCGCATGCTGATCAATGATGCCCCTGACAGTGCGGCTCAGGGTCTGATCGGGATGCTCCATCTTCCTGAGACGGCGTTGATGCTGACGCCTGCTCTTGGTCTGGTGTGCCATCTTCTGATGCCGCGTCCGGATACGAATAGTTTTTCAGGCCGCGTTGCGCCTTATGTGTTCGGATGTATGTCCGTTCTGGGACCGCTCTGCTGGATGGATAGTCTTTTCGGCGGAATGTCGGGTCTCTCCCAGAGCAGCCTTGTCGCTCTGACGCAGTTTCTTCCGTCTTTTGTGCTTGTGGCGACACTTTGCGTGGATGTCTGGAAGCAGAAGCGCGCCTTGGACGGTACAACGCTTTGGGCGTTGGGGAGCCTCGTTCTTTTCTCGGCGGGCTGGATTGCGGAGTTCATGCCGGGGCATGCGCTCGACCATACTGCTGCGGCATTTGGCGGCGTGATGGCACTCTGTGGCGGGTTCTACGCCTGGATGATGCGCCTTCTGCCAGATCATATTCCTGCGCCTCTCAGTCGTCTTCATGCAGGACTGACGTTCGTGGGGGCTCTTTGCTCCCTGACGCCGGTTCTGATGCCTGTCGGCGAAGGACTGATGGGCCTTAGCCTGCTGACATTCGGGCTGCTGGGACTGTTCCTGATCAGGGAGACCGGGCGTGCCCGGGTCAGAGCATGAGCGAGACAACCCCTCTAGCCCCGTCGGGGCTTTTTTCTGTTCTGGGTGCTGACGGCGACTCGTCTTTGAAGGACTGGCTTGCGCTCCTGAAACCACGTGTCATTTCACTCGTGGTCTTTACGGGCGCAGCAGGCATGGCGGTTGCGCCGCGATGGCCTTCCATCCCCATCGGGATCATTACCATCCTGTGTATCTGCATTGGGGCAGGAGCCGCCGGTGCGATCAACATGTGGTACGACCGCGATATCGACGCGATTATGAAGCGTACGAATGTCCGACCTATCCCAGACGGACGGATGCCGGCCGATAGTGCGCTGATCTACGGCGTGGTACTGTCAGTTCTGTCTGTGCTTGTGCTTTGGCTCGCAACCAATGCTCTGGCCGCTGGTATTCTGGCGTTCTCGATCTTCTTCTACAGCGTGATCTACACGATGTGGCTCAAGCGGAGCACACCACAGAATATCGTTATTGGCGGTGCGGCGGGAGCGTTCCCACCCATGATTGGCTGGGCTGCAACCATGAATTCCATGGCTGTTTTGCCTGTCGCCATGTTTGCCATCGTGTTTCTGTGGACGCCGCCCCATTTCTGGTCCCTGTCGTTGTATGCCTGCAAGGATTACGACAAAGCCGGGATTCCGATGCTACCGGTCGTCAAGGGCGCACGACACACGCGCTGGCAGATTCTGCTCTACACATTCATTTTGACGGCTGTTTCTCTGGTTCCGTCTTTCGTCCATGAATGTGGACTGTTCTACACGGTTACAACCAGTCTGCTTGATCTCGGATTTATTCTCTGCGCGGTTCGTGTGCTGATGGATCAGCAGGACGCTCAGGGCGTCAGCCTTACAAAAGATAAGCCAGCACGGTTCGCGTTCCGCTACTCGCTGGCGTATCTGTTCTTCTTGTTCTGTGGATTGTTGGTGGATCGGGTGCTGCTATCATGAAAACAACAACCGATCTTGCCGCCAAGCGGCGTCAAAGCCGGATCGTGGGAATTGCAGGAGGGGTCATCACCCTCGCTGCAATCTTTTACGTGATTACCCTGATCCGCTTCTAAGGAAGTTTCTCAGCCACCCTGCTGGATGGCTGAGAGGATCCAGTTTCCGCGCCCGTCAGCACGAACAAACGTCCAGAGTTCCGTGACTGTAACCGGCTCGGTCGAACTGCCGTCAATGACATTACCAAACGAGTCTGTCGTCACGTCGGTCATGGAATACTGCATGGCGACTGTGGCGTAGGTCAGGTTGCGTTCACGCCAGGCTTCCGAAAGGTCACCCCGCAGAAAGCGGACGTTGGAGACGATATTCCGTGCGCCACGGCTCGCCAGATCGGACAACTGTTCGTTGAAGTAACCTGCCATTTCCGGCGTTGTCATAGACGACAGGGCACGCATGTTCTGTGCGCTCCAGGCAGACTGGATGTCGAGCAGCAGGCGCTGGAAGCTGGTGTAATCGTCGTTGCTTAGTGTTACTGGCGCATTGCCGCTGGCTGTACCAAATGGCGTTGCAGCAGATGAACCGGAGGCGCCCTGACGGCGATTAAACAGGCGCAGAACGAACATGATCAGCGCGCCAATCACGAAAACCTGGAACAGGAAGCCGAGGATCGACGTCCCGCCTGTCATACCCCCAAAGAAACCGTGCCCACTCAGCATTCCAAAAAGCCCCGCTCCCAGTAGACCGCCTGCAAAACCCGTCATGAACGGGTGGCGGTTTGGGAAAGAGGGACGGTATCCTGGTGTCATGGGCGCCATCGGACGAGGGGTGGCGGACTGGGCACCGTAGTTGGACTGCGGCGTCATGGTCCGGTCCATCGGGCGTGTCCAGCTCGGCGTAATGGAGGTCCGGGGAGGCGCGCTCCAGGTACGGGATCCACGGCTGCCCATGGACGACCCTCCACCCGGACGGGCATCAGCGGAACCCAGCACACAAAGAAGTGCACAGGCGATAGAGAAAAGACGAAAATTACGCATCAAAGTCCTGCAATGCTCATGCCATCAATCCGGATGCTCGGCGCATTCACGCTGTTCCGGAAGGAAAGATCACTGGCTGGAACCATCCGGGTGAACATGTCCCGCAGATTCCCGGCAATCGTGAGTTCCGCTACCGGCTCAGCAAGTTCACCGTTGCGGATCATGAAGCCGGAAGCCCCACGGCTGTAATCCCCCGTCAGCATATTGACGGACGATCCCATGAGTTCCGTAACCAGAATCCCTTCCTTTATATCGGAACGCAGTTCGACGGCGGAAAGATCACCCGGTGCAAGATGAAGATTTGTCACACTTGGGCTTGGCGGCCCCGAAACGCCCCGGCTGGCTCGACCATTTGAACGCAGGTCCAACTGGCGGGCGCTCCGTGAATCCAGCAGCCATGTCTGCAAAACGCCGTCGATGACGAGATCCAGCACATTGGCTGCACAGCCTTCCCCATCGAATGGACGTGAAGCAGGACCGCGGACAAGGCGTGGATTGTCTCTGACTGTCAGACCTGCGCTGAGGATTCGTGTGCCCATAGCCTCTTTCAGGAAGGATGTGCCACGCGCAATCGACGCACCATTGATCGCGCTGACCAGATGCCCGAGCAGACTGGAGGAAACGCGGGGATCATAGATGACGTCATAAGTGCCCGTCTTTGGACGGCCTGGATTAATGCGGGCAACAGCGCGTTCACCAGCCAGACGGCCAACGCTCTCAGGCGCGTCCAGATCTTCCAGATGGACGGTGCTGTGATACGCGTAGTCGCGCTGCATGGACGCCCCTTCGCCCGCAAGAACGCTGGCGCTGAGGGAGTGGCCGGTGCGGCTGTAGCTGCCCATGAAGCCAGCGGATGTGCCTAAGGCAATCACAGTGCGGCCGTGTCCGACGGATGCGCCGTTAGTGTTAGTGACGCCTGATACCGCCAGAGCGGCCTCCTCGGCTTCTCGGGCGCGGCTCAACAAGGTGTCCATATCTGGTGATGCCGTGTCGGACAGATCCAGCCCTTCAGCATCGAAATGCCCGATCATGGCGTCAGGAGCCAACCCTCCAAAGCGGTCTTCCGGCACCACAAGCGCCATGGCGCAGGCCTGTTCTGCCAAGCGATCAAACTCAGCATCATCCAGCACGCTTGTCGAAACGGAAGCTGCTTTCTGGTTACGGAAAACCCGCAGACCGAGGGCTACGCTTTCAGAGCGCTCGATGCCTTCGGGAACGCCTTTTCGCACCATAGCAGACTCGGATTCGTTCCGGATGAAAATGGCGTCGGCATGGTCGGCGCCGTGACGTTTTGCCGCAGCAAGAAGGGCTTCAACGTGACGGGTTGTACTCATGCAGCAAGCCTCGCGGTGATGTCGTCCATCGTCGGCATGTTCTTGACCGGACCGATGGCTGTGAAGGTGGGTGTGCCAGCGAAGATTTCGCGGGCGACGCGCAGGATGTCCTCTTCCGTCACGGCATCAATCTTTCCAACCGTTTCGGTTACGGGGACGGGGCGACCATGGATCTGGATCTGGCGGGCGAGCTGCTCACAGCGGCTGCCTGTGCTTTCCAGAGACATCAGCAGAGAGGATTTAAGCTGGGCACGGGCACGGGACAGTTCTTCTGCTGTCAGGCCATCCTGAAGGCGCTTGAGTTCGTCGATCATGACCGGGACAAGCTCGGCCGTCTCGGCTTCACCAGTGCCTGCGTAGAGGCCAAACAGTCCGCTGTCGCTGAAGGGGGAAGCGAAGGAATAAACGCTGTACACTAGGCCACGGCGCTCCCGGATTTCCTGGAACAGACGTGAGGACATGCCGCCACCCAGAAGGGTGGAGAGGATCATAACCGCGTAATGATCGGGATGGTGATAGCTGACGGATGGGAAGCCCATGACCAGATGGGCCTGATCCAGCTCGCGTGTCGTGCGCAGATCGCCACCCGCATAAGCTGCCCCACGAGGGCGGGGCGTCTGATGTGTTGGCAGATCCCGGAAGTGTTCTTTCACCAGATCGACAACCTGCTGATGATGCAGGTTTCCGGCGGCGGCGATCGTGATGTTGTGCGTGGTGTAGTGTTCACGCATGTAGCCCATCAATGTCTCACGCGTCATGCCGGAGACAAGCTGTTCTGTACCGAGTGTCGGGCGACCCATGGGCTGTTCCGGGAAAGCGCGTTCCTGAAACTGGTCGAAGATGATGTCATCCGGCGTGTCATTCGCCTGACCGATTTCCTGCAGGATGACCCCACGCTCGCGCTCGATTTCTGCATCCAGAAACGTACTGTGCGTCAGGATATCGCCGATGATGTCCACACCGAGAGCCAGATCTTCCTTGAGAAGCTTGACGTAATAAGCCGTAGTTTCACGGGCGGTATAAGCATTGATGTAACCGCCGACATTCTCAATTTCCTCGGCAATCCGGGAGGCAGAGCGGCGCTCGGTTCCCTTGAAGGCCATATGTTCAAGGAAATGGGACACACCGTTGTTTTCGGCGGTTTCGTCACGGGTGCCAATCGAGACATACGCCCCGAACGAGACGGTCTCAACGCGATCCATGCGTTCCGTAATGATGGTCAGACCGTTGTCGAGCGTAGTGACTTCAATCGTATCGGGCATGAGTTTCCGTAAGTCATAAAAAGACAGGCTCCCTGAGATGGGGAGCCTGCGGGAAGGAACAAGGTATTAGTGGCTTTTGAGATGGGTACGGACCGCATCCTGAATGCCAGTGATCTGACTGCTCATCGTGTCATAGCGTTCCGGACGCTCGAAAAGATCAGCCAGATGTGGAGGCAGGGCAGCTCTGATGCCGGTCGCTGAGAAGACTGCATCCGGGAATTTGGCGGGATGAGCCGTCGCGGCGGCGATCATCGGAATACCGGGTTCCTGAAAGCGTTTGCCGACAGCCAGACCGATGGCCGTATGCGGATCAGCCAGATAGAGGCTCTCATCATAGAAATGACGCATGGCTTCGCTGGTCTGCTCATCATTGAGCGTCATACCATCGAAGACGTCTTTCATGCGCGTCCAGGCATCATGCGGAACAGCCATACGGCCAGTTTCGCGGAACTCTCTCATGATCGCAGCGCAACGCGTTGGGTTACGGTCCAGAAGTTCGAACAGGAGGCGTTCGAAGTTGGACGAAACCTGAATATCCATTGACGGCGACAGGCTGGGCTCAACCGTGCGGACGCTCATGTCGTTTTCCAGAAGGAAGCGCGTGAGAATGTCGTTGCGGTTTGATCCGATGCACAAACGGCGGATGGGGAGGCCCATCTGACGGGCAGCCCAAGCCGCAAGTACATTGCCGAAGTTGCCGGTCGGAACGGAGAAAGACACTTCCCGATCTGGTGCACCGAGAGCCAGCGCTGCACGGACGTAATATGGGATCTGTGCGGCGATACGTGCCCAGTTGATGGAATTGACGGCGGACAGGGAGACTTCGTCCCGGAACGGCTGGTCGGCGAAGAGCGCCTTGACGATATCCTGACAGGTATCGAAGTCACCTTCGACAGCAATGTTCAGAATGTTGTCGTCGGGTACGGTCGTCATCTGGCGACGCTGGACTTCCGACGTGCGACCCTTCGGATGAAGGATGACAACTGAAAGACGTTCACGTCCACGGCAGGCTTCAATGGCGGCCGAACCGGTATCGCCGGATGTTGCGCCGACGATCGTGACTTTCTGGTTTCGCTGGGTCAGAACATGGTCGAACAGGCGGCCAAGCATCTGCATCGCCATATCTTTGAAGGCGAGCGTCGGGCCATGGAACAGTTCGAGCGAGAACAGGTCCTGCTCGACTTCGCAAAGCGGTGCTACGGCCGCGTGATCGAAACCAGCATAGGCATCTCGGGCCATATCGCGCAGGGTATCGCGATCAATGGCACCTTCAGAGAACAGGGAAATGACTTCAGCCGTTAGATCTGCGTAGGACAGAGCGCGCCAGTCCCGGAATGTCTGGGCGCTGATTTTGGGCCAGGTCTCCGGCATGTAGAGACCGCCGTCTCCAGCAAGGCCGGCAAGCAGAATGTCGGAAAAGTTGGGGGCGTCGGCGGTCAGGTCGCCGCGAGTAGATCGGTAGCGCATGCCGCCTTTATATCACGACCTTCTATGGCAAGGCGATGCGAAGAATGTGCGGTTTTCCATCTTCTGATGTCAGAACACTGACCTCATGATCGCCTGAAACCGTCAGTGCCCCTGCATCAAGAAGACGTTTGTCCCGAACAAGGATCAGCGGATTGCGGTCGCTGCCGAATTTCAGCAATGCCCCATCAGTGATGTCAGACATATAGAAAATATTGTCTGCGGACAGGGTGAGGCCGCCCAGGCTAGGTGTGTCACGCCATTCGACGATCCCATCAAGTTGTTCCACGGGCGTGAAAGCCGGGTCGGTAAGAAGGGCGCTGCCAATACGATAAAGGGGGCCACAGGCAGGCATATAGAACAGCCACTGGCCTTTGGCATCCAGCGCCAGAAATCGCACATTTCCGCCTGTCAGCGGATGATTGTCAGGACCATTGGTTATCTGGTCGTTCCGTTTAAGGGGGCGGCGACCTGTTACGGAGGGATCATAGGGAAGAAAACGCTGCGCCTTGCCGTCTTTGAGGGCCACTACAACGAGAGCAGCCTGTCCTTCATCGGTCAGATAAGCGTAATTTCCATCGACCTGGATGGCCGTGAAACGGCTGTCTGCGGTGTGGCCACCTTGAAGAGGAATTGTTTGAAGCAGTTTTCCGCCTGAGGATAACTGAACGAGCGCGGCTTCTGGGGAGGCAGCCAGTCCCCAAAAAATAGTGTCCTGTTTGGTGAGCGCGGAAAGAGGCGGAATTTTTGCTCTTTCAGTCTCATTCTCAGGAAACGGATGTTCCTGATTGGCCGAATCGATGAGGACAGGCCGCCCATCTACATCCAGCCCCAGGAGAGACAGGGCATTATGCTGCGTCAGGGCCGTAAGCTGAATATTCTCAAGTTGGGCATCCGTCGTAATCCTTGCTGACTGAGGCGCGTCTTTCCACGGATGATCGGCATACGCAGGAAAAGCGAACAGACAGGACGTTCCCAGAAGAACGGCGGAGACGGAATGCAGAAGCCAGCTTTTCATGGTTCGAGACATCGGCCTGTCTGGAAAATTTGACAAGACCGAAAAGGGATTAATTCTCCAGTGTCAGCTCTGAGCAGGCTTTGTCAGTAAACTTCGCACTTGGAGAAGATGAGCCTGCTTTTTCCGGAATGCGGGAATCTTGGTTTGTTGGGAGGGGCGCTGGGCGCGGATTGGATAGCCAGGGGGCATGTTCATGCTCCACAGGGAAAAGAACAGCCGCATGCATCAGGAGAGCGGAATCGATGGTCTGGCATTCAATGGACCAGCGTTGATCGGGCATACGGGAAATGTAGTGCCCTGACGCAGTTTGTCTGACTTCAATCGGGAAGGTTCGTGTCGTCATACCCTGACGGACTGTCGCGAAAACCAGGCCGGGAACATTGCCTGTCCGTTGTTCAAGATGCATGGTCAGACGCCTCTGATTGTCTTGTTCACACGCACCATGCTGTCCAAAGACTGAATACTTCGTTAACGGCTTTTAATATTCACCGGATATATCGGTACGTTGTGACGGAGATGTACCGGCTTTTCTTTCTCCTTCCGGTTTGACGGAAACACGATGCGCAGCCTTTCTTCTGACCCCACCCGATATGCTTTTGAATGCTTTGCTCGGGGAGATCTGAGCGAAGCGGCGCGCTGGTTTCAGGATATTCTGACGTCTGATCCGACGCAGCCGGATGCTCTGCATGGTATGGCCTGTCTGGCACGTGCCAACGGCCGAAACGCTGTGGCGATTGCGCTATGTGGAAAGGCCCTTAAAGCGGCTGAGGGCCTCCCGCGATCCCGGCTGGCCCGTATTCATCTCACGCTGGGTCTGGCCTTAATGGCGGAAGGTCATTCGGAGCCTGCACGTGCTGCTCTTGTTGTGGCTCAAACGCTTCAGCCTTCTGATCCGCGTACGTCGGCGGCTCTTGGTGAGGCGTTGCTGCTTCTGGGGCGGCGAGACGAGGCGAAAGAGGCCTTTGGAGAAGCGGTCAAACTTGCTTCAGATGAGACGGATTATCTTACAAGGCTGGCGCAGATTTATCTTGAGGATGGTCAGGGGGATCAGGCTGTTATCTGCTTTGAAACAGTCACGCGCCGCTGTGCACAGGACGGACGGGCCTGGGCAAATCTCGGAGCCGTTCTGTTCGGGCTGGGGCAGTATGGAGAGGCGCGGGAAACTTTACTGCGGTCCTGTGAGCTGGGGCCGCGAACGGCGGAGACGCTGAATAATTTTGGTCTTGTTCTGATGGCGCTGGGAGATTTGCCACAGGCGCGATCCGTTCTCGAAGAGGCGCTGTCGCTTCGACCGGAGGATGGCCGTGTTGCCAACAGTCTGGGTACGGTTCTCATGGAAATGGATGAGGATACCGTAGCGGGAGCGCTTTTTAGTGCTGTTATGGAGCGTGAGAGCGGTTTTGACCGGGAGCAGGCGCGCTTTAACCATGCGACACTTCTTCTGGGGCAGGGCGTTTTTGCTCAGGGATGGAAGGAATTTGAAAGCCGCCATTCTTTGTTGGGGTATAGGCCGCAGGTTCCCGCCTGGGATGGTTCCTCCGGGGAAGAACCGATTGCGGTCACAGCGGAGCAGGGGCTGGGCGATAGCGTGCAGTTTCTGCGGTTTCTGAGGGAAGCTGCAAAGCGCCGTCCTTTGAGGCTTCAGTTCCCGGCTGCTGATCTTGTGTCTTTCATGCCTCAACTGGGGGCATCCCGAATTCTGGATCGCCAGGGCCCGGTAGAGAGCGAAGTCAGCCTTCTCAGCTTGCCGTTTGTTCTGGGTGTTCAGGGCGCACCAGACCAAAAGCCTTATCTTGAAACAGGTTTGGACCCGGCGCCGAAGACGATTGGTGTATGTTGGGCGGGCAATCCATCATACCGCTTTGATTCGAGACGCTCGTTGAAGTCAGAGTGGCTGGATCCGTTGAGAAACGTTTCAGGCTTGAGGTTCGTGTCTCTTCAGCGTGGTGAATGTCCGGGCTGGATGGAAAAGGTCGATCTCTCGACTTTGCAGGCTTTGACATGCGCTGTCAGCCAATGCGAACTGGTGATCAGCGTTGATACGTTGGTTGCTCATGTTGCGGGGGCGACAGGCCGCCCTCTTTGGCTTCTCAATCGGCGAGGAGGAGACTGGCGTTGGAAAGATGTGTCCTGGTACCAGAATGTTCGACAGTTTCGGCCTGACGGCTTTCTGCCTGAGGACTGGCCACTCGTTATTGAACGAGTGGCCGAAGCCCTTAGAGTGTGGGAGCGGCAGCCGACTTCTTGACAGGGAGTGGTGTCAGTGAAGACAGCAGGGAGTCACGGATATGGGCCAGTCGAGCCGGGTCCGTGATTTTCATGCCCAGAAGATCGCGGACGTAGAAGACGTCCACAGCGCGCATCCCGTAAGTCGTAATATGGGCCGAGGAAATCTGAAGGGATTGCTGGCTCAGGGTCCGCGTAATGTCATGGAGCAGGCCTGGTCTGTCACGGCCATTGATTTCAATGACGGTATGACGGTCTGAGGCTGTGTTATCCATGACCACTCGGGGCGGAACATGAATGGCGCGCATCCGGCGCGATGCGCCACGATGGCGGGCTTCGGCAATACCTTTTTCCAGATCCAGACGACCAGACAGAGCCTGCTCAACAAGATGATTCAGGCGACCAAGCTGGTGCGGGTCTTCGAAAGAGCATCCATCTGCGTCCTGAACCCAGAACGTGTCCAGAGCCATGCCGTCGCTGAGCGTGTGAATTCGGGCGTCTACGATGGAAGCGCCGGCAACGGCGAGGGCTCCGGCGATCTGTGAAAACAGGCCCGGATGATCGGCGCAGAGGACGGTGAGTTCAGTCACGCCACGGTCCGGAATGGGATAGGCTTCTACCGTAACGGGAGAGCGGTAGCGGTCCGAATCGTGGATCATGCGGGCGTGGCGCATGTGCGTGTCGGTATCGAAGCCCAGCCAGTAGCTTGGGTAGCCGAGGGACAGGAAGTGTTCGACGCTGCTCTCGGGCAGGAGGGGGGTCAGACCGTCACGGGCAAGTTCGCGGGCATGGCTGACGCGTCCATCCTGTTCCGTAGCGGCCAGTCCGCCTTCCAGAACTTCGGCAACACGGGAGAACAGTTCGCGCAGGAGGGTGGCTTTCCAGGCGTTCCAGACTTTTGGGCTGACGGCGCGCATGTCTGCGATGGTGAGCAGAAGCAGGAGGCGCAGTCGTTCTGGAGACTGGATGGTGTCTGCGAGATCCAGAATGGTGCGTGGATCGTCGATGTCCCGTGTAAAGGCCGTTTGTGACAGCAGGAGATGGTGGAGGACCAGCCAGGAAACGGTGTCTGTTTCTTCCGGATCCAGTCCAAGCTGGGGGCAGATGTCCAGTGCCAGATCTGCTCCAAGTTCCGAATGGTCACCGCCACGGCCTTTGGCGATGTCATGCAAAAGAACGGCGACATACAGGGCACGACGGGACCGCAGATCCTTGGCCAAGGCATAAGCCAGCGGAATTTCATCCGCCATATGTCCGGCTTCGATCTGTCCTATCATGCGGACGGCTTCGATGATGTGCTCGTCCACCGTATAGATATGATAGCTGTCGAACTGCATTTGCCCGACAACGCGGGACCAGTCTGGCAGCAAACGTCCGAGCAGACCTGTTTCGTTCAGGATCGGAAGCCAGAACGGAACATTTTTGGTCTCATCCGCACTGGGTTCACAGAGCAGGTTCAGGAAGATCTGAGCCGTTTCCGGATCATCCCGAAGTTCGACCGCATGACGTTCGTTGCGAATGAGTTGCTGGATGGCGAGGGGGTGAAGTTCCAGATCATGGCGACGGGCACAATCCAGCATGCGGAACATGTCACGCGGATTTTTCGCGAACGTCACGGGTTCGACAGGGCACAGACGCCCCGCAATGCGCTCGAAGCCTTCAGGGCCGGCCAAGGTTTCCGGCTGGGTGTCGCTGGCCTGATCCTGAAGGCGCATCAGGACGATGGGTTGCAGCACATGCGTCAGACGCATGACGTCGCGGGCCGTCAGGAAATAGTGGCGCATGAAGCGCTCGACGCCGCGTTGGCGGCCATGGGTTGCGTAGCCCATGCGGCCACCGATGACGGGCTGAACATCGAAGGTCAGACGTTCTTCAGCACGGCCGGTGATGTAGTGAAGATGCAGGCGGACCGTCCAGAAAAAATCCCACGCACGCCGGGCGCGGTGGGTTTCACGGTTGGTCAGGAGGCCAAAGGAAATGAAGGACGGTGTAGGCACGGCTTCGGCTGGGGCTGCCGTCTGGTCAACCGTCGTAATCGCGCAGCCAAGGGCGGCGCGGCCCATCCAGTTCAGGGTCTGAAGGTCTCTCAGGCCACCACGACCTTCCTTGATGTTTGGCTCCACCATGTACGGATTGTCGCCAAAGCGGCGGTGACGCAGTTCGCGCTCTTCAATTTTGCCGCGTACGAAATCGCACAGCGTATCGTTCTGAAGGTCGGCACCAAGGGCGGAGCGCAGGTCTCGGGCGAGGGTACGATCTCCGTAAAGGGGACGCAGATCCAGCAGGGCCGTGCGGATCGTCAGATCTTCCGCGACGTCCTTGATGCACGCGCTGATGGAGCGGGTGGCATGGCCGACGCGCAGACCGAGATCCCATAGGGCGTAAAGGATGAACTCGATTCGAGACGTAAGGGCGGTGGAGGCGTCTTCCGGAATCAGGAAGAGAATATCGATGTCGCTGAAAGGCGCGAGAAGGCCTGCACCATAACCGCCTGTCGCACAGAGACAGAGCGGTTCGTCGGATGCACCGTCCTGCCGGGCCGACAGGTCTGCCAGGGCGTAGACAACGCTGTCTGCCTGAGCCGCAAGGGCACGTGCGGCTGCAATGCCGGAGATCTGGCGGGTTTCAAACCGCTGACGGATGGCCGCGTGACCGTTGCCAAGGTGGCGACGGAGGACGGAGAGAACATCTTCACGGGATGTCTGCCCCTGGGCTGCAGCATTCTGGAGAGCTGCTTGCAGCGACGGGGTCATGGCTTTGCGGTCAGACAGGGTCGTATCCGTATCGTCAGCGAAAGGGGAAGGATGACTTTCGCCCCAGAAACCCGCTTTTTTCAAGTCCTGTCTCCTGTCGCGAGGCGTTTAAGATCATATAGCGCGGCGAGTGCTTCCCGGGGAGAGAGTTCATCGGGATTCAGAGTCGCAAGTACATCCAGAGCGGGAGACTGTGGCTCTGGTGTCGCAGGGGCGGGGTCTGGTGCTTCTGCAACGGCTTCGAACAGGGGCAGGGAAGAGCGGGCTTCCGCCTGCTCCCGCTCGAATGTTGCTAAAAGGCGGGAGGCGCGGTTGACGACCGACTGCGGGATGCCGGCAAGCTTCGCGACATGCAAACCCCAGCTTTTCCGTGCCGATCCGGGGCGTACTTCATGCTGGAAGATGACTTCTCCGCGCCATTCCTTCACGGCCATGGTGTATGGGGCGAGACGGGGAAGAAACTCCGTCAATGCACCGAGCTCATGGAAATGCGTGGCGAAGATTGTGCGGGAGCCGAGTTGCGTATGGAGCGCTTCAAGCGTGGCCCAGGCGATGGAAAGACCGTCCAGCGTGGCCGTGCCCCGACCAATTTCATCGACGACGACGAGGGATTTTGGTCCGGCCTGATTGAGAATGGCGGCGGTCTCGGTCATTTCAACCATGAAGGTCGAGCGGCCTCGCGCGAGGTCATCCGCGCCACCGACGCGGGAAAACAGCCGGTCCACAACGCCGATTCTGGCGCTTTTTGCGGGTACAGGCAGTCCGGCCTGCGCCATGATGACGGCCAGTGCTGTCTGGCGGAGGAAGGTTGATTTGCCGGCCATGTTCGGACCGGTGAGGAGCATGGCGCGGTGTTCAGGGGGCAGTTTGCAGTCATTGGGAATGAAGCGTGCGTCTGCACTTCCTGATTCCGCCAATGCGGCTTCTACAACGGGATGACGACAGGCGACGAGTTCGAAATCGGTCCCGTCTGTGACGTCCGGGCGGCACCATGAGCCACCTTCAGACAGAAGAGCGCAGGAGCGCAGGACGTCTGCCAAGGCCAGAAATTCCGCCACTTCGTCCAGAGCGGGGGTCTGGAGAATATGCGCGCAGAGTTCGGCAAAGAGGCGGCGTTCCAAGGCGCTGGCTTTGTCGGCGGCTTCCAGAATCGCACGGTCCAGAGCAGCGAGTTCTTCCGTTGAAAAACGGGCGAGGCTTGCTGTTCCCTGCCGGAAAGACAGTTCGGACCGATCCTTCAGCTTCGCACCGGCGGCGGACGGCACCTCAATCACATAGCCGAGCTGGGCGTGGTGGCGGATCTTCAGATTGCCGATGCCGTATTCTTCCGACAGTCGCCCCTGAAGGGCTGCGACAATCCGGCGGCTCTCATCCCGGAGCGTGCGATAACGATCCAGTTCTTCATTAAATCCGACAGCAATGAACCCGCCATCTTCAATACGGGCCGGAAGATCTTCGGCAACAGCAGCTTTTAGGCGATCGAGCAGGGTGTCTGCCCTGCCGTACAATCCGGCTGTTAGAGTACGGATCAGCGTTGGGGTTTGTTCGTCGCAAACGGGCTGCAATAAGCCGGTGAGATCATCTGCGGCGATCAGCGTGTCCCGGATGGCGGCAAGATCACGGGGCTGGCCGCGCCCGGCAGACAGGCGCCCAAGAGCGCGTGCCGGATCGGGGGTGCGTTTAAGAATGTCACCCAGCGATCCCACGAGGCCCGGCACGGATTGAAGCCAAAGCCAGGCGTTCTGTCGGTCGGTGATCTGTTGTGCGTTGGTAAGCGGTGAGGACAGCCATTGTGAAAGAAGGCGTGAGCCGGCGGCTGTAGCCGTGCGGGAGACGACGCCAAAGAGACTGTACTTCGTTTCGCCATCGCGGGTGCGGAGAATGTCGAGGCTGGCGCGGGTGGCCGGGTCGATCCCCAGAACGCCGCTGACACCTTGTGGAATGGGGCGGGACAGGCGTGGAAGCGCACCGGCCTGACTGCGCTGCGCGTAATTCAGCGCCATGGCACAGGCGATGGCCTGCTCGTCCGGGAAGTCTCCCAGCGCATCAAGCTGGGCGACGCCATAGGCGCGGGCAATCAGGGTGCGGGCACTGTCGATGGTCGGCGGGATAGCAACCGGGGCCAGACGGCTCGCATGATCGGCCGGAATGAGTTCCGGATCGGACAGAATTTCCGCAGCGTCGAGCCGGGCCATGAGTTCTGGCAACGCGGCTTCAGGCACCGATGTTGTTTCGAAAGCCCCGGTCGAAATATCGATCCAGGCGGCACCGATCATATCGGACCGACGATTTCCGGAGCGGGCAATGGCCAGCAGAAGATTGGCCCGTCCGGCTTCCAGCAGTTCGTCTTCGGTCAGGGTGCCGGGTGTGACGACGCGGACGATGGCGCGGGGCAGCGGGCTTTTCTGGCCCTTCTGTGGAGACTGTGTCTGTTCGGCGACGGCGACGCGGAAGCCGCGGCGGATCAGGCGGGACAGATAGGCTGGCGCGGCGGCGACGGGCACACCGCACATTGGAATCGGCTCGCCATTGTGGTTGCCACGGGCTGTCAGAGCGATATCGAGCGCCATAGCTGCTGCCTGTGCGTCCCCGAAGAACAGCTCGTAGAAATCCCCCATGCGGAAGAACAGCAGGGCATCTGGCTCCTGATGCTTCAGGTCAAACCACTGGGCCATTGATGGCGTGGCATTCGCAGCAGAAGGCAGGGGCATGAACGTGCCGATGGGTCCAGTCTCCGGTAGTGAAAGGGGAGGGGCGGGAAACTACCCTGTCCCTGCCGGTGTGTGAACCGGCAGGATGACTCTCTCAGCGAGTGCGGCGTCGGGCGATGCGCGTTTGCAACGCCGCGGCTGCGTCCCGGAGTTTCACGACCTTCAGGGCGTCGAGGGAGATGGCATACACCACGCCGCCAAAAATGATTAGCGCGCCAAGCATCCCCAGGCGCCATACTCCGTGCCAGTTTGGCAGATCGGGGGCGACGAATTTCTGGGCTGCGGCCACCCACAGGCCCATCATGATGGCGGCGCCGACGATCCGTGTGACGCGACTCTTCAGGCGGGGATCGGGTTTGAAAACGTCACGACGACGAAGAAGGACGGCCAGAATGGCGACGTTGACGAGTGCGGCGATCGTGCTGGCCAACGGAGGGCCGACATGGGCGAGCGGCTTGTAGAGTGCCAGATTGAGAACAAGGTTCAGGGCAAGTGTGAAGAAGCCGATGCGGACTGGCGTACTGGTGTCGCCCTCTGCAAAGAAGCCCGGTGAAAAGACCTTGATGAGCACGAAGGCAGGCAGGCCAAGCGCATAGGCACGGAGCGACTGAGCGGATTTCATGGCGTCTGCGACCGTGAAATGTCCGTAGCTGAAGAGGCCAGCCATGATGGACGGTGCAAGCGCAATCAGCCCGACGGTGGCGGGCAGCGTCAGGAGGAGCGCGTAATCAAGGGCCCGGTTCAGGCTGGTGTGAAGGGAAACACGATCCTTGTTGGCGACATGACGGGTCAGAAGCGGCAGGAGCGTTGTGCCAGCCGCTGCACCCAGAACGCCAAGGGGAAGCTGGTTGATTCGGTCTGCGAAGTACAGGATGGAGGGAGACCCGACCGGCAGGCGGGTAGAAATGATGGTGTCTACCATCAGGTTCATCTGGGTCACGCCAGACCCGACAAGGCCCGGCCCCATGCGGCGCAGCAGGGCGCGGATGTCCTGTGAAAAACTCGGGCGGATCAGGTGTGGAGCAACTCCGGCACGATGAGCTGCCCAGTAGAGCGCGCCAAGCTGCACAACGCCGGAAATCGTCACGCCCCAGGCGCTTGTGAAGGCAATATTGTGCCAGACATACGCGCCCAGGAAGATGGCGGCGATGCCGATGATGTTGAAGCTCAGATAGGCAGCGGAAGCAGCACCGAATTTTCCAAGACCATTCAGTACGCCGGACACAAGAGCCGCCGCACAGATCATAATCATATAAGGGAAGGTGATCTGCGTCAGTGTCAGGGCCAGTGCGAAACGCTCGCCCTGAAAGCCGGGAGCCAGAATTGAAATGATGAGCGGCATGAATAGTTCGCAGAGAACCGTCAGAATCACGAGCCATGCGACGAGGGCCGAAAGGGCTTGTCCCGCGAAACGCAGGGCAGCCGTTCGGCCTTCTGTTTCATATTTCGCTGTGAACATTGGCACGAAGGCCGCGTTGAACGCGCCTTCGCCAAAGAGGCGCCGGAACATGTTGGGTAGTCGCAGGGACACCAGATACGCGTCCTGCACGGGGCCTGCGCCCAGAAAAGCTGCGAGAAGCTGGTCACGGATCAGGCCCAGAACACGCGAAAGCATGGTCCAGCTGCCAACGGTCAGGAAATTGCGAAGCATTTCCCGTCTCTAGCCTATCCCGTCAGCGGGTAACATATCCTCCTGAAGGCAGGAGGAACGATTTTTATCGCAGAACGGTTTCCCGGGCGTACAACTTCTCGGAAGGGCGCGTCATGCTCGGGCGAACAGCGGCCAGCCCGATGCAGAGCAGGACAATTTCCAGCGTAAGCATGACGCTGGCCCAGAAGATGCCGGGAAGGCCCAGAAAGCTTGAGACGTGATGGGCAACAGACGGCGTGAGTGCCCCGAGAGCGGCTACGACCAGCAGCGGCAGAATAGGGCGCAGAACAGACACCGTCATGACAAGCCTCCTGTCATATTGCTGTCATGAAGCTGGCGTTTTTGAGTGCATGGCGTCAAGGAAAAAGACGCAACTTCCGATCGTGTTGCTGTGTTGTTTTGTATCATGACCAAAACTTCGTTCACTACGTCTCCCTCCAGCACCGAAGACCTCATGCAGAGGCTGGAGAAGCTAAGGCGTCTTGCCTGGATTCTGAATGCTGCCGTGCGCATTCCCGGTCTGCGCCTGCGGGCGGGTGCAGATACGATTCTGGGTCTTGTTCCGGGTGGGCTTGCGTTCGGAACGCTTCTTTCACTTTACATCGTGTGGGAAGGCCATCGGATGGGCGTTGGAAGGCGCATTGTTCGCAAGATGCTGCTGAATGTCGGAATTGAAGCGGCTGTTGGTGTGGTGCCGCTTCTTGGAGATGTGTTTGATACGGTCTTCAAGGCTGATCTCCGGAATGTTGCGCTGATTGAAGAGGTTCTTGCGCGGACGACATTCCGGAATAATGCGGGATCAGTGATCGAGAAGAATCCGGCGGACGGACTCTTCTACCCGTCCCGAAGTCGGTTTTGACAGCGGCGTGAACCAGCGGGTGAGATTGCCGTCACGGCCGATCAGGTATTTGTAGAAATTCCAGCGTGGGCGCGAAAGGAAGCCGCCCTCCTGACGAAGCCACTGGAAAAGGGGAATGGCTTCTGGTCCTTTCACATGAGCCTTTGCGGCCATGGGGAAAGTCACGCCATAATTCCGATAGCAGAATGTTTTAATTTCTTCCGCTGATCCTGGTTCCTGCTCGCCAAAATCATTTGACGGGACGCCAAGAACCATCAGTCCATCAGGTTTGTCTCGCCCGTAGAGAGACCAGAGATGTTGCAGGTCTTCATATTGGGGCGTGAAACCACATTTTGATGCCGTATTGACCACCAGAAGTGGGCGACCACGATAGGCGGAGAGGTCGATGGTTTCACCTGACAGGCCCGGCAGGTGGAAGTCATAGGCGCAGGACATGGGTTTCTCCCTCTCGTTTTGAATGAGTGTAATGGCATAACGCGTCGGACGCGAGAGGAGGGCTGGACACGGCGCTGTCATGCAGACAGTTTGGGAACCGTTCTGTCTCTGAAAGGGAGCTTCTGTTCGTGATCCTGCGCGTCCTGATCGGCATGGCCGGTCTTCTCTGCCTCGGCGCGCTGTTTTCTACGAACCGTCGGGCGATTGACTGGATTTTCGTTCTGCGGGCACTCGCTTTGCAGGTTGCGATTGCTGCTGTGATTCTGTGGGTTCCGATGGGCGCGCATCTCCTGCACCTGGTGTCTGATGGTATTACGAAAGTGCTGTCTTACGGCGATCAGGGAAGCGCTTTTCTGTTCGGAGGGCTCGTTGGGCCCAGAATGGCTGATGTGCTGGGCAATGGTGGCTTTGTTTTTGCCCTGAAAGTTCTGCCTGAAATCGTTTATGTCGCGGCCCTTCTGGCGCTGTTGCAGCACTGGGGCGTTCTCCAGTTTTTGTCCCGACTGATTGGTGGGGGCCTTGCCAAGATTTTGCGAACCACCCGGATTGAATCTTTCTCCGCAGTTCTGACGATTTTTCTCGGGCAAAGCGAAATGCCCATCGTGCTTCAGAGTTGTCTGGCTGGATTGTCGATGGGAGAACTGGCGACCGTTCTGTGTAGCGGGACGTCCTCTATCGCGGGGTCCGTACTGGCCGGGTATGCGTCTCTGGGTGTGCCGATGGAGAACCTGCTCGCAGCGTCTGCCATGGCTATTCCGGGTGGTTTGCTGTTTTCCCGGGTGCTGTTCCCCGGTCCGCGGCATGCCAGCACGGAAATTGCCGGGGCCGATCATGGCCATCACAGCATGTTCGAAGCGTTGGCCGAAGGCGCGATGAACGGGGCCAGGATTGCCGTTGCCGTTGGTGCGGTTCTCATTGCGTTTGTGGGAATTATTGCGCTGACGGATGGGCTGCTCGCCATGGTTGGGCTGTCTCTGTCCCGCATTCTCGGAATGGTTTTCGCGCCTTTTGCATGGCTGATTGGTGTTCCTTGGGCGGAATGCAATGTCGCGGGTGGCCTGTTGGGTCAGAAAATCGCGTTCAATGAGTTTGTGGCTTACGTGAACCTGTCGCCGATGATTCAGGCGCATGCTTTGTCGCATCGGACGATTACAATCCTGTCTTTTGCGCTGTGTGGCTTTGCCAATATTTCCACGATTGGAATTCTGATCGGCGCGTTCGGGAGCGCGGAACCACGTCGGCGGACGGATGTAGCGAAGCTGGCTGTCCGGGCAGTTGTGGCTGGAACGTTTTCCAATGCGATGAGTGCAGTGATTGCGGGACTGTTTGTTTGACGCGGCTTCTGGAGACGGGCTTCAGAGGCGTTAGGGCTTTGGCGACGTTCTTTTAAAAACGAGCATTGCCCATAGGGAAGCTACGGCGATCCCGACCCATTCCCAGAAGTGAAAGCTGTTGAAGATGTTCTCTTGGGTCGTGAAGAATTTCAGCAGGTTGACGCCTATCCCGAGCAGAGAAAAAATGAGCATCGTCAGAAAAAATTGCCGCGAGAGTTTCATATTTGTCGTTTCAATATAAGGAACTACTCAACTGTTGGTGGACGATCCAGCAGCAGGGACCGGGCTTCGTCGATCGTCAGCTTCTCTGAGAGAAGATGCGTGATGGTTTCGAGAATGGGGACCTGAACATTCAGGCTTCGTGCCAAAGTGACGAGCGCCGGAGCTGTGAGGACACCTTCAGCCACAGTAGTGCGAGAACTTAGGATGTCCGTTAGTGAGCGTCCTTCACCGAGTTCGATGCCTAGGCTGTAGTTTCGTGATCCCCGCCCGGTGCACGTCAGGATCAGATCGCCAACGCCGGAGAGACCTGCAAGGGTGGAGGCTCGACCGCCGAGAGCTTCCGCCAGACGGGCGATTTCTGCCACAGCGCGTGTGATGAGAGCGGCGCGTCCATTCTCACCAAGCCCTGCGCCGATGACGATGCCCGCACCGATCGCCACAACGTTCTTTGCAGCTCCGGCAAGCTGGACGGCGGCAGTGTCCTGACTGGCATAGAGGCGGAAGGAAGAAGAATTGAGTTGGCTGGCCAGATGATGGGCAAGCGACAGATCCGCACTGGCGAGCGTCGCGGCGGCGGGCAGGCCCTGGGCGACTTCAATGGCGAAATTCGGGCCGGAAAGGACGGCTGTTGGCCGGCCGGGCATGGTCTCGGCGAGAACACCGAGGGGGAGAAGGGATGTGCCCTGTTCCAGTCCTTTGCAACAGGTGATGATGGGTATTCCGGGCGCTAAAGACCGTTCTAACGCACTCGAAACCTGTCGTGCGGTTTGAACAGGAACGACCAGAAGGATCAGATCGGCCTGTGTTGGAAATTCTCCCGTGATGTGCACTGTATCGGGCAGGCAGATGCCGGGCAGGCGAGGGAGTTCTCGAACAACGGGGGCAACAGGCGAACGCATCCAAAGCGTCACGCGAGCTCCTGTCCGGGCTGCGGCACAGGCAAGGGCCGTTCCCCAGGCGCCTGCTCCGATGACGGCGATATGGCGGCCCGTCATGCTCATTCTTCGGCCAGTCGTTCGATATGCACCTGCATGTCTTCCCGATCCTCTGTAGCCAGTCCGGTTTTCATAGCCTCCAGAACTGTGCGGGCTTCGTTCTCAAACCCATATGGGGCGTTCACGACCAGCATTCCACATCCATTCAGGCGAGAGGGGTCGAGGGCGGGGCGCAACAGGAATTCACAGGCGATAATGTCCCGGATGCCAGCATCGGTCAGGGCATTATAGAAGGCGCGGACGGGCGTACGATGTTTGATCGGATACCAGACCGCTACGATCCCAGCGCGGAAGCGATTGCGGATAAGTGAAACGGCCTGCGCGCATTGCTGGAAATCATCCAGCTTTTCAAACGGGGGATCGATCAGGACCAGACCGCGCTTCAAATGCTTCGGTGGCAGGAGCGCGCGCAGGGCTTCATAGCCGTTGCGATGATGGATGGAGACCTGTGGATCATCCCGAAACAGACGACGCAGAGGGCGAACGTCTTCCGGGTGTAGTTCGCAGGCGATGAGTTCATCCTGCGGGCGCAGGACGTGGCGTGTGAAAGCCGGGGAGCCGGGATACAGCCCAAGATCCCGTACGGTTGCCAGATAGTCCTGAAGCGCAGGGTCTTCCGAATCTTCCAGGAGGCCGATCCCCGTTTTCCACTCGCCGGTTTTCTGGGCTTCCTCGGAAGACAGGTCGTATTGCCCGCAGCCGGCATGTGTGTCCAGAACGCAGAACCCTGCCGGTTTGCGGGCGAGGGCTTTCAGAAGGGCCAGAAGGATCGCGTGTTTGACGCAGTCCGCGAAGTTTCCCGCGTGGTAGGCGTGGCGGTAGTTCAAGGGTTCTGTATTCCGGCTTGGGGTCAGGACAATGCGGTGGCGGGCTGGCGTTCCGAAAGAGGCCAGCGGGGACGTGCGGCGACGTCGATTTCGTGTGGCTGTTCGCCTGCATGCAGGCGTTCCAGGGCGGCCCAGCCGATCATGACGGCGTTATCCGTGCAGAGGCGTAGGGGCGGTGCGATAAAGGGGATGCCATGACGGTCGGCAACGGCTTCGAGCGCGCTGCGTAGCGTGCGGTTCGCCGCGACCCCTCCGGCCACGACAAGGGCCGTGGAATGGGGAGCCATGGCAAGCGCGTGTTCCGCACGATCTGCCATGACGTCGGCAACGGCGCGTTGGAAGGATGCGGCAACATCAGCGGCGAACTGGCGGGGGAGTGCGCCGGACCCTTGTGGTTTGATAAGGCGGCTTACGGCGGTTTTTAGACCAGAGAACGAGAAGTCGCATCCCTCGCGTCCTTTGAGCGGACGAGGCAGGGCGAAGGCATCATCCCGGCCTTCTGTGGCGAGTTTTTCAAGAGCGGGTCCGCCGGGCCAGCCGAGGCCGAGCATTTTGGCAACTTTATCGAAAGCCTCACCAGCGGCATCGTCAATGGTGCCTCCGAGGCGAATGTACTGCCCGGTCTTCTCCACGGAGATGCACTGGCAATGGCCACCAGAGACCAGCATCGTCAGAAATGGGAACTGAAGGTTAGCGTTAAGCACGGGCAGTCGTGCCGTCAGGACATGTCCCTCGATGTGATTGACCGCAATGAAAGGCCGCCTAAGGGCAAGAGCCAGCCCTTTTGCGTAGGAACTGCCGACAATCAGGCCACCGATCAGGCCGGGTCCGGTTGTTCCAGCAAAGGTGTCGATGTCTGCCAGTGTGAGGGAGGCCTTGGCGAGAACGGACTGAACCAGTGCGGGCAGGGCATCCAGATGCGCACGGGCTGCAATTTCGGGAACAACGCCGCCCAGAATGGCATGATCGTTCTGGGAGAGGACGCCTTCGGCCAGAATGGTACCATCATAGGCAAGAATGGCGCAGGCGGTGTCATCGCAGGACGTTTCGATCGCCAGAAGCGGGCGCAATGCAGCAGGGTCGGACATGCCATGCATTATGACCGAGTCTCTCTCATCATGACAGCCCCGCATGAATAAGCTAAAGCTGCCGTCCATGAATGCTTCCGTCCTGTCTTCCGACGCCCTCCAAAAGGTCGCGGCGGAAGCCGTCCGCCGATCTCATGCCGCCAGCCCCTCCGGTCAGCGCAAACTCCCGCTCAGAGTTGGCTCACGCGCCTCTCCGCTGGCGCTCTGGCAGACGCGGACGTTTCTGACCCGTCTGACGCGGTTCTGTCCTGTGCTCCGAGACATGGGAGCGTTTCAGGAGCATCAGATCAGCACTGAGGGCGACCGTAACCTTACGCAGCGTCTGGCTGAAATTGGTGGCAAAGGTCTGTTCGCCAAAGAAATTCACGAAGCACTTGTGGCTGGACGGATTGATTTTGCGGTTCACAGTCTCAAAGATCTTGAAACAAATCTGCCTCCCGGTCTGGTTCTGGCCTGTACGTTGAAGCGGGAAGATGCGCGGGATGCGATTATCCTGCGTGATCGGACGGTCAAGGTTGACCCAGCTGATCCGTATGCGTGCTTGCCAGAAGGTGCTCTGATTGGGTGTGCGTCTGTGCGTCGTCAGGCCCAGATGCTGAGTCGGCGCCCGGATCTGCGGTTCGGATTGCTGCGTGGAAATGTTCAGACTCGCCTGGACAAGCTTCAGGCTGGCGCTTGTGATGCTACGCTTCTGGCTCTTGCTGGTCTGCGCCGTCTCGGGATGGAAGACCGCGTTGATATCGTTCTTGAGCCGGATCAGATGCTGCCCGCCGCCGGGCAGGGCATTGTGGGTGTGACGGTGCGTGAGAGCGACACCGAACTGCGTGAACTGCTCTCCGCGATCGAAGATCCGGAAGCTCGCGCTGTGTCCACAGCGGAGCGTGCGCTTCTGGCTGAGCTTGATGGCTCCTGCCGGACACCGATTGGCGGCTATGCTCGCATCGAAAGTGGCGTTCTGAAGCTGACTGGTATGATCGCCAGTGAAGATGGAACATTCCTGATTCGCCGTGAAATTACTGGCGCACCGTTGGAGGCCGCTCGCATGGGAACGGAACTGGCGGAGGAACTACGCCGGGATACGCCTGCGGCCATTTTCGCTGAGATGATCCGCACCTGACCATGAAGCGGCAGGCCGTTCTTGTAACGCGTCCTGAACCGGGTCTGACGGGCACGCTGGAGGACGTCCGGCGCCTTGGGTGGAGCGCGATCGCCTGTCCAATGCTGGATGTTCGGGCTTATGCGCCTATAGCGGTGCGAGAATGTGTTGCTGTCGCTATTACCAGTGCGAATGCACTGGTCGCGCTGCAGGACTGGCCGCGCGATCAGCGGATTGTCGCTGTGGGCTCAAGTACCGCTGCCCGTGCTCGCGATATGGGATTTCAATGGGTCGAGGCGGCGGATGGTGATGCGCGTTCTCTCGCTGCGTATTGCCATAGCCATAATCTGACCGGTCCCTCACTCCTGCTGGCTTGCGGCAAAGGCTACGGGCTGGATCTTGCAGAAGAATTGAATGCATCCCGGGTGAGCGTTTATGGTGTGACCAAAAATGTCAGGCTTACGGATGCCGCTCGGGAGGCCCTGTTGAGGCATGAAGCCGAGGCCGTTGTTTTTTATTCCGGAAAAACGGCAGACGCCTTCTTGGAGGCGCTGGAGGAACAGGACAGGAAAAGCCTGTCCGGTGTAAGGGCGCTCTGTCTGTCAGAGGCCATCGCTGCACGCCTGACCGAAAAGGACTGGCGTGCAGTGGAGTGGCCCGATCCGCTGGAACGGCTCGGGCCTTACTGATCGGAAGATCAGGCTTCGCCAGCTGGCTCCGGGAACTGCTGGGCGCGCTTGGCCTGCCACAGGGCCACGAAGTCGATCGGCTGCAGAACCACCGGCGGGAAGCCGCCGTCACGGGTGACGTCGCTGATGATGGAGCGCACATACGGGAAGATTAGGCGCGGAACTTCAACTAGCAGGATCGGCTCGACGAGTTCCTGCGGGGCGTTGCCCAGCGTCACGATAGCGGCATAGGTCAGTTCGGCGATGAACACCGTGCGGCCAGCCTTGCCACCTTCTTCTGCTGCGGGTTCAGCAGCTTCGGCGCGGACGGCCAGAGCCACTTCATAAACCGGCTGCTCTTCTTCGAGGCGGTTTGCCTGAACGTCGATGTTGACGGAAATCTGCGGGGCCGAGCGGAGCGTTGCGAAAATGGAAGCGCCAGCCGGGACTTCGAAGGACAGGTCCTTCGTGTACTGCAGGTTGACAGCAAGCGGCATCTGCGGCGGAGCGCCGTCAAGATTTTGCGTGGCGTTGTCGTTGATGGTCTCGGACATAAAACGGTCTCCCGATCCGTGAGGCGGATAGCAATAGAACGATTGCGATACAGTGGCGGTAGCATGATGTGTCATGCACGCCAAGACAGGCTTCCTGCATGCATGAGGTTGAGATTGGGCCGCGGTCGCCCTATCTGTAAGAGAATAGAAACCTTAACGATCTGCGTGAAACATAACCTTCATGTCTTCTGACGACATTCATCTCCCGTCCGCCCTGATCGGTCATACTGGCCACGACTTTCCTTGGGACATCGTGGTGCTGGCCGTTCTGGCGGTTGCGTTGGGTTTCCGCCTCTATCGCGTGCTGGGACGTCGTATCGGGATGCAGGGCGTTCGTCAGGCACGCCCCCCAGTGTTTCCGGGCGCGGCAGGACAGGCTCAAACGCGCCAGACGCCGCCGCCTCTTCCGGCCGCTGCCGGGCAGGGGCAAGCCGAGCCTGCAGTTCAGGTCGATTATGATATTCCCGCACCAGCCACGCGTGTGGGGGGCATTCTGGGACAGATGACGCAGCTTGAGGGCAGTTTCACGCCGCAGGGCTTCCTGAAAGACGCCGAGACTACTTTCCGTCAGGTGGTTCCTGCTTTCGCTGCGGGAGACCGGGCGGCACTGTCAGGCCTGATGACACCGGAGACAGAAGAGGCATTTCTGGCTGCCATTAACGCGCGCACGGAAGCTGGCGAGACGCAGCGTAGTGATCTTCGTGGCATCGACAGCATGACTATTCTGGATGCGATGCTCGTTTCCGGGGACGCCAATACGCAGACCGGTCGAATCGAAGTACGGATTGTGTCGCGTCAGGTGAACATGTTGACGGATCGTCAGGGCGAGCCAGTACAGGGCACGGATGCCGTGACCGAGTTCCATGATCTGTGGTTGTTCGAACGCGAGTTTGGAGCCTCTGGAACACAATGGCGTCTGGCGGCATCCTGCCCGGCCTGATTATATACGCGCATCATGAAAAAACTGCTGACACTGGCTGCGCTTGCCTTCGTTGCGGGCTGCGCCACACAGAATGAGACGTCCGCTCCCCTTTCCCTGACAGCGACCAGCTTTGATGCCCTTGCAGGCTGGAACAGGGAGGATTTTTCCTCTCTTCTGCCTGTTCTGCGGCAGAATTGTCATCGGGTCATGCAGCTTCCGCCAGAAACCTCTTTGGGGGGCGCGGACGAACTGCCCTATGGCCGGGAAGCGGGGAACTGGTCTGCAGCCTGTGCGGCTCTTGAGACCACGACGGATGCCCGGAGCTATGTTCAGACATGGTTTCAGCCTTATGCTGTTGATGGAAACGCCTTCTACACAGGCTATTTCGAGCCACAGATTGAAGCTTCTCTGACACGCTACGGCCCTTATCAAACCCCGGTTTACGGGCGGCCCAAAGATCTTGTTCGGACCAAGGCTACCAATGGTCAGATGGTGACGGGGCGCTGGGACAATGGTCAGTTCAAGCCTTACTACGATCGTGCCCAGATTGATCAGGGCGCGCTGGACGGACAGGGGTTGGAAATTGCCTGGCTGAAAAGTCCGGTGGACCTGTTCTTCCTTCAAATTCAGGGATCGGGTCGATTGATTCTTCCTGATGGTTCCCAGATCCGCATGAGTTACGACGGGAAGAACGGTCAGCCTTATGTGCCGCTGGGCCGGGTGCTGGTTCAGGATAACGAATTGGCGTCCTCGGCCGTCAGCATGGACAGCATCCGCGGCTGGCTGGAAGCGCATCCGGATCGTATGATGGCAATGATGGAGCGTAATCCGAATTACGTTTTTTTCCGTCGTGATGATGGAAGTTTGGCACAGGGCGCAACCGGAGCTTTTGGCGTGCCGCTGACGGCTGGTCGGTCTGTCGCTGTTGATCGGTCTGTTATTCCGTTCGCGACCCCGCTCTGGATCGAGACGAAATTGCCGGATGCCAAAGGTCAGCCCGCGCCATGGCAGCATCTGGTCTTTGCGCAGGATATCGGAACGGACATTAAAGGAGCAGGACGGGCCGATCTGTTTACCGGATGGGGGGCTTTTGCCCAGTATGTGGCCGGTAATCTGCATGAAGAGGGCAGGATGGTTGTTCTGCTGCCACGTCCTCCTGCGGATTCCTCCGCTCCATGATCCGAAGCCGCCGGGAGACGCTCGGCGCCCATACGATGATCCGTGGAGACTGCACGACCGTTCTGCGGCGGATGCCGTCGCAGAGTGTAGATATTGTCGTCACATCCCCGCCGTATAATCTGGGCATTGAGTACCGCACCTATCAGGACCAGTTGCCTGAAGATGCCTATCTGGACTGGATGGAAGACGTCTGTGCCAGCGTGAAGCGGATCATGAAGGATGATGGATCGTTCTTCCTGAATATCGCGGGCTCATCGTCTCAGCCCTGGCTTCCGTTTGAACTGATGTCCCGGTTGCGCAAGCTGTTCGTGCTCCAGAACCATATCACCTGGATTAAATCGATCTCCGTGGGGGAAATCACATACGGGCATTTCAAGCCTTTGAATTCGCCGCGCTTCGTGAACCGGAACCATGAGCATATCTTTCATCTGACCAAGAAGGGCGATGTGAAGGTGGCCCGTTTGGATGCTGGCGTCCCCTTTACGGACAAGAGCAATATCTCCCGTAGACAGCACGAGATGGACCGGCGCTGTCGTGGTGATACGTGGTTTATTCCCTATGAAACGGTTCGGAGCCGTAAAGAAAAGTTCAGCCATCCGGGCACCTTTCCCATCGCGTTGCCGGAAGCCTGTATCCGTCTGCATGGTCTGAAGCCTGGCGGTGTATTGCTTGACCCGTTCATGGGGGTGGGCACGAGCCTGATTGCCGCAGAGCGCAAGGGGCTGTCGGGTATCGGGGTCGAGAAAGATACGCGTTACGTCAACATTGCACGCAAGCGTCTGCGGGCAGCGATCGGCACGCCAGAGGAAGACTGGGAGGACGAATGATCGGTCAGACCTGTGTGTCTGACAGGATCAATCGTTTTGACTTCTTCTGTTACAGTCTCCACATCTCACGATATCGTGACAGTGAGGAGATTTGCGGTGCGTCGCAGCACACTTACCAAAGGAATTGCCGGTCTGGTGGCATTGGGCGTTGTCGCCTGGGGTGGTACAGTCACCTATCTTGAGCATTTCGATCATGCTGGCGCGCCCAAGCTTCCAGCCAATAGCCCGACACGTCATGACCCTGTTGCCATGACGGCGTTTGCAGCTTTTCAGGAAGTGCGCTGTGATTATTGTCACACGCGGAATGCTGATCTGCCGTTCTATTTCAAGCTGCCTCTGGCCAATCAGATCATGAGCCGCGACTTGGAACAGGGGCAGCGTCACTTTGAATTTGCGCCGATCATCGAAGCGTTCCAGCAGGGCAAGCCGCCTTCCGTTGAACAGCTGTCGCGTATCGAAGAAGTCATTGTACAGAACCGGATGCCACCGGCCGCTTATCTCACGATGCATCCGCACGCTCATTTGAACGAAAAGCAGCGTGCTGATATCCTGAAGTGGGTACGTGACCAGCGCGAGCGTTATTACGCCAGCACGGATGTCGCTCCGCAGTTTCGTGGTGAAGTCATTCAGCCGATCCCGGAAACGATTGCCGTGGACTGGAAGAAGGCTGAACTGGGTCGCGCGCTGTTCTTTGATAAGCAGCTTTCCGGCAATGGCCAGCTTAACTGTGCAAGCTGCCACGGTCTGGACAAGGGCGGCGTGGATAACCAGACGACTGCGACAGGCATCAACGGCCAGACCGGCCCGATCAATGTGCCGACGGTTTACAACTCCGTCTTCAACATTGGGCAGTTCTGGAATGGTCGTGCCAAAGATCTGGCCGAACAGGCTGCTGGTCCTGTCATGAACCCGCTGGAAATGGGCTCGCATGACTGGGCTGCCGTGGCAGATCGCGTGCGTGCAGAGCCGGGTTATTCGGATCAGTTCACGGCTGTTTACGGGTCTGACGATGTTACCAAGAATACCGTGACCGATGCGATTGCCGAGTATGAAAAGACGCTGATTACGCCGGACAGCCGCTTTGACCTGTATCTGAAGGGCAAGGCAGACGCTATTACGGCGCAGGAAAAGCGCGGCTATGAGCGCTTCAAGGCCATTGGTTGCTCAGGGTGCCATAGTGGTGTTGCGGTTGGTGGCGATGCCTACGAAATTCTGGGCCTGGAAGGGCCATATTTCGAAGACCGTCACAGCAAGCTGACGGCTGCGGATGATGGACGCTTCTCGTTCACCAATAATCCGTCTGATCGTGAACGCTTCAAGGTGCCGAACCTGCGAAACGTTGAACTGACCGGTCCCTGGTTCCATGACGGATCAGCAAAGACACTGGAGGCTGCGGTTCGAGCGATGGCGCGTTACGAAACGCCGGATCACGACATTACTGATCAGGATGTTGCAGACATCGTGGTGTTCCTGAAGACCTTGACGGGCAAGTATCAGGGGATTCCGCTCAAGGATGTTCCTGCTGATGCTCCGCTGCGGGCGGCGCAGGCGAACTGATTCGGTGTTGAGAGAAAACGGCCTCGGAGTGATCCGGGGCCGTTTTTGATTCTGGCTAGTTTTTGTTCAGTTTTCGATCTGCAGCACGGTCGATTTCATCCCGCTCTTCTGGCGTGAGAAGCCCCCGTTCGAGTTCCTGCGTGGCGCGGGCTTTCGCATTGCGTGCTCGTGCCTTGGTATCGACAGGATAGGCCCGTTTTTCAGGGAGCCCGAATTCATCGTCAGGCAGGCTGTCCCGTTCTTCTTTTGTGAGTTTGCTCATGGGGTGCTTCCTTGTTTGCAAGGATATATGGGATGGACAGTAAGGTTTGTGCAGATATCACGAACTTTATCCCTATGTGTGCGGAAGAAAGTCACAGGATGGAATTGTTTCCTGGGAGGCAAGGTCAGGAAATTCTGTCTTTGCCATTGTTCGAGAGCCACGGAAGCAGTTACACGTTTCGCAGGTTTTGTGCGGGTTGCGTGCCCAGGGTCGGTTCAGAGGAAACATGCGTGGCAAAACGGGTTTTGAAGGAGGAGGAAGTGGCTTTGTGGCGCATGGTCGTGCGCGATATCGCTCCCATGCATCCTGCTCGCGCGAAGCCTGAGCCGCAGCCTGTTTCCCAGAAGATCAAGGAAGACCCGAAGCCGATGAAGGCTCTGCCGGCCGCTGTGACGGTGCCGGAAAGGGAGTTGTCTTTTGGGGCGATGCTTGCGCGCCCGGTGGTTCGCCGGACCCGGGCGCAGGATCTCCGCATTGGGGTTCGTGCACCAGGGCTGGATGATACGAGTTGGAAGCGTCTTTCGCGTGGCAATCTCAAGGTCGATGCCAAGCTGGATCTGCATGGGTATATCGTTCAGGACGCCTTTGATCGCCTGATCGAGTTCATGCATCGCGCCAAGGCCAGAAACTGGCGTTGTGTCGAGGTTGTGACCGGGTTGGGAAGTGGAGCGACAAGCGGCCTGATCCGTCGTGAACTGCCGCTCTGGCTTCAGAGGGCGGATATTCGCCCGATGGTGCTTGCTGTTGTGCATCCGCACGCCGCCAATCATGGCTCCGTGCGGATTTTGCTGCGTACAAAACGGAAGTAGATCTCAGATCGGGCGTGTTTCCTGCCCCAGTCTCCAGCGCGGTGTGTTCATGGCAATCCAGCGCCTCAAGGCGAGGATGGCTCCTATGTCTGGTGTGGCGCGGGAGAGGAAGGGAGCAGCGTTATCACCGGCAGCCAGCATGAAATGGTGTTTTTCTGCCCAGCGGTGCACGGTCGGATCAATGGCCGCATCCCAACAGGCTTTCTGCCAGCTTTTGACCAAATCAGGCGGCGTCAACATGGGGAGTGCCACAGTCAGGGCTGTATAGGTGCTGGCCGAGACTGCCTGCCATGCTCTGTAGAGCGCTCCTTCTGGCGGTCGCCGCCGGGCCTGCTGATAGGCCTCAAGGAAATTCGGAATGCTGTTTGCGCTTGTCTCGGCCAGATCGCCTGTATGATAAAGCGGGACCGTATCTGGGGGCAGTTTGGCCAGAATGTCCTCCACCGGAACCCCGAGTGTGTAGGGAAGAAGCTGCACGGCATCGACCTGATTGTTGGCCAGCGCGTCCAGCGCATCCTCCGTACGAACAAAGCCGGAAACAGGGATGGGGCGCAGACCCAGCAGGGTCAGACCCAGCAATGCATCAAGCTCTGTCCCTGTTGGCCGTGACACGGCGAGGCGAACGGGATGATCGTGGAAAAAGCCTTTGAGGCGGCTTTTGAGAGTTTTGTGCAGTTCTGCCCGGGCAATCACCACCGTTGTGGTGTGAGCCGTCAGCAGGGGCGTCCATCGGGTAAAATCATAATGGACGCGTGAGTCCCCTGTTAGTGAGGCCAGCAGAACACTTCCCGGCGCAATCAGGGCTGTGCTGCCATCAGGGGCGGTATTGGCGTCAAAGAGGTTTGCCGCCCGTACACCATCCTGACCGATGTCAGGTGTGATTTCGAGTGGTGCATCCAGGCCTAGCGTATGAGAAATGACGCCGGCGGCCAGTTCTGCAAACTGGCCCTGTATGGAGGCCAGTGTTCCACCAAGGAGGAGGCGGGCATCAGAAATATCTGCGGCCTGAGCCCCTGCCAACGGTATGGCGCTTCCGGCACCGAGCAGGGCTAGCCCTTTCAGGCAGTCACGGCGGGTCGGAGAATGGGGCATCACGGCCAGCGGACTTCCGGTGGCATGCTCATCAGGATTGCTTCCGTGTTTCCACCTGTTTTCAGGCCGAACAGGGTTCCGCGATCGTGGAGCAGGTTGAATTCGACGTAGCGGCCACGGCGAATGAGCTGGGCTTCGCGGTCGGCTTCAGTCCAGGGGGTGAACATGCGACGGCGGACCACGGCGGGGTAGGCGTCGTGGAAAGCCATCCCCACGTCCTTTGTGAAGGCAAAGTCGCCTTCCAGGCTGCCGGTTGAGAACTGATCGTAGAAGATGCCACCCAGACCGCGGGGTTCGTCACGGTGATGGAGATGGAAGTAGCGGTCACACCATTCCTTGAAGCGCGGATAGTGTTCCGGGTCGTGCTTGTTGCACGCGGCTTCAAACATCTTGTGGAAGTAATCCGCGTCACTGCGGGCTTCGGCGCTGTCGGGGAACATGGGCGTAATATCGCCACCACCCCCAAACCAGCCCTTGGTCGTGATGATCATGCGCGTATTGAAATGCGCGGCGCTGACATGAGGATTGCAGGGGTGCGCGACGAGAGAAACGCCTGTTGCAAAGAAGCGTGGATCTTCCGAGGCACCGGGGATGTTCTTCCGGAATTCGGGAGAGAACTCGCCCCAGACCGTGGAGACGTTAACGCCCACCTTCTCGAAGACGCGGCCGCGCATGACCGACATAACGCCGCCGCCGCCTTCCGGTCGGCTCCATGCGGTACGAGTGAAGCGGCCCGCTTCCGTGCGGTCCCGGAGAACCTGTGAATCACCTTCTACGGCCTCGTCTTCGAGCTGCTCGTAGGACGCGCAGATCCGGTCCCGGAGAGTTTCAAACCAGGCCTTCGCCTCACGCTTCAGCGTATCATGAGGCACATCCGGGCGAACGAGTTCAGCAAAATCGGGGCTGGTCTGGTCCATTTTTCTCTCCCCTACCATCCTGGGTACAAAATCACGTTAACGCGGAATGTCCTAGCAAATCGCACTTGATACGAACAGTTGGTTGGTTGCATGTCAGCTGCGGCTCTGTGGCGCGATGATGGCAGAGAATGTCTTGCTGCTTCGTAAATATGAAACCGTTTTTTGCACCGGGCTGAACAGCAGAGACTTGCGCAGGGCTTCGGTCTCGTGTTCCTGAACGATCCTCAAACATGTTCATCAGGGGCGGATTGAACACTCATGTCTTCGGAAACAGAAATTCAGCCGGTTATCGGCGTCATAGGCGGCTCTGGCCTGTATGATATTGATGGTCTGGAAAACAAGGAATGGCGCCGGGTTGAAACGCCTTGGGGCGAAACATCCGACGAACTGCTTTTCGGAACATTCGAGGGCGTAAAATGCGTCTTCCTGCCGCGTCATGGCCGTGGGCATCCAATCCCGCCGTCACGTCTTAACTTCCGTGCAAATATTGATGCTCTGAAGCGCTCGGGCGTGACGGATATTCTGTCGCTCTCAGCTGTGGGCTCTTTGAAAGAAGAGCTGCCACCAGGCCGTTTCGTGCTCGTCGATCAGTTCATTGATCGCAGCTTTGCGCGCGAAAAGAGCTTCTTTGAGACGGGATGTGTGGCGCATGTCGGCATGGCTGATCCGGTATCCAGCCGTCTGCTGGATGTTCTGGAAGCGGAGTCCCGTAAACTCGATATTCCGGTGACGCGCGGTGGCACTTACATCGTCATGGAAGGCCCGCAGTTCTCAACGCGTGCCGAGAGTGAACTCTATCGGTCCTGGGGATGCTCGGTCGTGGGCATGACCAACATGCCGGAAGCGAAACTCGCCCGTGAAGCTGAAATGACATACGCCACTGTTGCGATGGTCACGGATTATGACTGCTGGCACACCGAGCATGACAGTGTCACGGTTGAGGCTGTTGTGAAGGTCATGAAGGGGAATGCGGATAATGCCCGTCGCCTCGTGAAGGCTGTGATTCCCGTTCTGGGGCAGAAGCGCCCGCTGGATCTTTCCGCCGAGCGTGCGCTGAATTTTGCGATTATCACTGCGCCTGAAAAGCGTGACCCGGCGTTGGTCGCCAAGCTGGATGCCGTTGCAGGTCGTGTTCTGAACAAGGCCTGATGTGTCTGCCGCCCGCTTTTCAGGCGGGCGGCAACGGGGAGGGCAATCAGGGGCCTTCCTGCTTTTCATCAATCTGGGCATATCCCGGTTGACCGGCATCAGTGCTGGGATCATTCATCAGTTCACGCTCTTCTTTCCGGTCTGCAACGGGGAAATGGCGCCGGTCGCCCTGATCCGTGCTGCGCTCGGGGAATTCGCCCAGATTTTCCTGAAGGCGCGGATCTTCGATTTGAATATCCGCCAGTTCTGGCGGCGGCAGGTCTTCAACAGGGATGCCTTCCGGTACGCCTTTGATGGAAATCAGATCTGTTGCTTTTTCCAGATAGGCTTCCGGCCCACCGTCCGGCTTTCCATCGGCTTCCCACAGCAGTTTGGCCTCGCGGCGAATAGCCGCATTACGTTTCGGGTCGGCTTCAAGGGGGTTATTGCTCATGATCAGAATTCCTGAAGGGTTGGGCGCAGAACAATCTCGTTGATGTCCACGTCGTCAGGCTGGGAAATGGCAAAGGCAATGGCTCGTGCTACGGACTCTGCCGGAATGGCCATTTTGTAGAAGTTTTCGACTGTCTTGCGGCTCTCGCTGTCACCGCTGCCAGCCTTGAGTTCGCTCTCGACTGCGCCAGGTTCGATGGATGTCACGCGGAACGCGTTGCCTGCTTCCTGGCGCAGGCCGTCGCTGATGGCGCGAACAGCGAATTTCGTTCCTGAATAAACGCTGCCACCCGGGGCAAACACCTTGATCCCTGCCACGGAAGACAGGTTGATGACGTGTCCCGAACGCTGGCGCTCAAAGATGGGAAGGGCCGCGGCGATCCCGTACAGAACGCCTTTGATGTTGATGTCGATCATCCGGTCCCACTCATCGACCATCAGTCGCTTCATGGGGGCGATCGCCATCAGGCCCGCATTATTGATCAGAACATCGAGGCGGCCGAAATCGCACTCCACAGCTTCGACGACCTGCGAGACTTGCTCTCGGTTCGTGACGTCCAGCGTATAAGCCCGCGCGGTCTGTCCTAACGCTTCAAGTTCTGAGACGATTTTGTCCAGCCGCTCCCGTCGTCGGGCGGCAATAGCGACGTAGGCGCCCCGGGCCGCCAGGTAACGAGCTGTTGCCTCACCAAGACCGCTGCTGCCGCCCGTGATGAGAACGATCTTTCCTGCAATGCCTTCCATGATGGACCTCATGCTCTTTTGAGATGGTGTTTCAGGAAGGCAACGCTACGGCTCCAGGCGAGATCACGTGCATCCTGATTAAAGCTGGATCGTTCCGGACAACCGAAGCCGTGACCGGCTTGATCGTAGAGGAAGACCTCCACTTCAGAGCGTGCTGCCCGGATTTTTTGAACATCGGCTGGAGGAATGGATGCGTCTTCACCGCCAAAATGCAGTTGTGTGGCACAATGGGGGGCAGTCTCGCAGTGATTGGCAATACCGCCGCCATACCAGCCAACGGCCGCATTGAAATGATGCGTCCGTGTTGCTGCCAGCCAGGCGATCAGGCCACCCCAGCAGAAGCCAAGGACGCCCACAGGACGTTGATCGTCATTTTCGCGAAGTTTTTCGGCGCAGGCTGCGAGGTCCTGCTGGATCAGGTCCGGTGAAATTCCGCTGCGAAACTCCAGGCCTTCCTTCAGGCCTGCTTCGTTATAGGCGAGAACCGTATGGGGTTTGACCCGGTCAAATAAAGCCGGGGCGAGGACATGGAAACCCTGTTGTGTCAGTTCCGAACAGACCTCCCGGATATGTCCGGTCAGGCCAAAGATTTCCTGTACCACAACGATCGAGCGGGGGGACTCGGGGGAGCCGGTTTCCCAGGCTTCAAATTCATGTCCGTCAGCCGCCTTGAGGCGGATCATGTGACCTTCAACCTTTTCTTGGAAATGCTTGTGGTTCATTGAGTTCTGTCCAATCTCTGTAACGCCGGAAAGGCAGGTGCCATGAGCGACGTCATCAATCTCCGTCGGGAACGCAAACGCCGCAAGTCTGTCGAGGATGCGAAGGACGCTGAAACTAATCGTCGTCTATTCGGGCGGACGAAGGGGCAAAAAATGGCAGATTCTCTTGAGAAGAAGCGTCTCAAAACCCTTCTGGATGGCAAGAAAATTTTTTCCCTGAAGGATGATGGTTCTTGACGAAAACAGTCGTTGGGACTACCTCTCTTGGCACTCTCGATGTGGGAGTGCTAACTGCGCTGCAGTCATTGAGCGCGTAACCCGGCCGCGTCGCTTTGTAGAAGGGCACGGCCTAAAATGGAGCAATCCATGACGACTTTTCGTCCCCTGCATGACCGCGTTGTGGTCCGTCGCCTGACTGGTGAAGAGAAGACCGCTGGCGGCATCATCATCCCTGACACCGCCAAGGACAAGCCGACCGAAGGCGAAGTCGTTTCCGTAGGCCCTGGCGCCCGGAACGAGCAGGGCCAGATCGTGGCTCTCGACGTCAAGGCTGGTGACAAGGTGCTGTTCGGCAAGTGGTCCGGCACCGAGGTGAAGATCGACGGCGAAGAGCTGCTGATCATGAAAGAGAGCGACATCATGGGTGTGATCGGCTGAACAGCCGTCCCCGTTTCCTCTCATTAAAAGACCTCAACAGGAGATAAGAACATGGCTGCCAAGGACGTAAAGTTTGGTGCCGATGCCCGCGACCGTATGCTGCGTGGCGTTGATATTCTTGCAAATGCCGTCAAGGTAACGCTGGGCCCGAAGGGTCGTAACGTTGTCCTCGACAAGAGCTTCGGCGCACCGCGCATCACCAAGGACGGTGTCTCTGTCGCCAAGGAAATCGAACTGGCTGACAAGTTCGAGAACATGGGCGCTCAGATGGTGCGCGAAGTCGCATCCAAGACGAACGACCTCGCCGGTGACGGCACGACGACCTCCACGGTTCTCGCACAGGCTATCATCCGTGAAGGTGCCAAGGCTGTTGCTGCTGGCATGAACCCGATGGACCTGAAGCGCGGCATCGACAAGGCTGTTGGCGTTGTTGTTGAAGAGCTGAAGAAGAACAGCAAGAAGATGACGTCCCCTGAGGAAATCGCTCAGGTCGGTACGATCTCTTCCAACGGTGAGCGCGAAATCGGTGAGATGATCTCCTCTGCCATGCAGAAGGTCGGCTCCGAAGGTGTCATCACAGTTGAAGAAGCCAAGGGTCTGCACACGGAACTCGACGTCGTCGAGGGTATGCAGTTCGACCGCGGCTACATCTCCCCGTACTTCGTGACGAACCCGGAGAAGATGACGGCCGATCTCGATGCGCCGTACATCCTGATCCACGAAAAGAAGCTCTCCTCGCTTCAGCCGATGCTGCCGCTGCTTGAGAGCGTTGTGCAGTCCGGTCGTCCGCTGATGATCATTGCTGAAGACGTTGACGGCGAAGCCCTTGCCACGCTGGTCGTGAACAAGCTGCGTGGTGGTCTGAAGATCGCTGCCGTCAAGGCTCCGGGCTTCGGTGATCGCCGCAAGGCCATGCTGGAAGACATCGCGATCCTGACGGGTGGCCAGGTCATCTCCGAAGACATCGGGATCAAGCTGGAATCCGTTACCCTCGACATGCTGGGCCGCGCCAAGAAGGTTCACATTGAGAAGGAAAACACCACGATCGTCGAAGGCGCTGGTAACAGCGAAGACATCAAGGGTCGTTGCAACCAGATCCGCGCACAGGTCGAAGAGACGACGTCTGACTACGACCGTGAGAAGCTCCAGGAGCGTCTGGCCAAGCTGGCTGGTGGCGTTGCCGTCATCCGCGTCGGTGGTAGCACCGAAGTGGAAGTGAAGGAGCGTAAGGATCGCGTTGACGATGCGCTGCACGCAACCCGCGCTGCTGTTGAAGAAGGTATCGTTCCGGGTGGTGGTACGGCTCTTGCCCGCGCTTCTGTCGCTCTGAAGGGCCTGACCTTCGACAACGATGACCAGCGCATCGGTGGTGAGATCGTTCGCAAGGCACTTCAGACGCCGCTGCGTCAGATTGCTGAGAACGCTGGCGAAGATGGCGCCGTGATTGCTGGCAAGGTGCTCGAAAACGACACCTACAACTTTGGTTTCGATGCTCAGAATGCTGAGTACAAGGACCTTGTTGCGGCTGGCATCATCGATCCGACGAAGGTTGTCCGTACGGCTCTGCAGGATGCCGCTTCGGTGGGTGGTCTGCTGATCACGACGGAAGCTATGGTTGCCGAACGCCCAGAGAAGAAGGCTCCGGCCGCTCCGGGTGGAATGGGCGGCATGGGCGACATGGATTTCTGATCCGGTCGCGCCTGATTTTCGCCCCGTTTCAAGGGGCGGAGATTGCGTCAAAAGATTACAAAAAGGGCCGTTCCACGAAGGTGGGGCGGCCTTTTTTGATATGTGCAGGGCGCATATGTGACCCTTATGCAACGCCTGTCACAGAACCATCATGTAACGACTGTAACCACGGTAACTTGGGGTGACATAATCGTAACGATCCGTCTAAAGGACTCCACCGCCTTTAGAAGGATTTCGTTTCACTATGATCGTATCGCGTCGCAATACGTTACTTTGCGCATCGGTGCTGGGGATGGGAGCGCTTTCTAGCGTTGCTCATGCTGCAACCGAAAGCACTCACACGTCCTCACATGTGCGCCACAAGACTGTGACCCATAGTCCGGTGCGTTCTGCTGCGACGCCTGCAACAACAGCACCAGCATCGGTGATTCGTCCCGTAGCGGCTCCGCAGTTTAATGCACCTGTAGCGGTCAACCGGAGCCACGTCCTTCGTTCCATTAATTCGGAAACGCAGGAAAGCGTTGTCGTCACGGGTTCAGCGCTTGGAACTTCGAATAACACCAACGCAAATCCCGTGCAGATTGTTACTTCGAAACAGATTCAGCAGACGGGTGCGACGACACTTTCTGACTTTTTTCAACGGTTGCCGTCCGTCGGGTCCAGCAGTCAGCAGAACACTGATACCAACGGTGGTGGTGGCGTAAGCTGCACGGATATCCGTAATCTGGGTGCAAGTCGCGTCCTTGTGTTGGTGGATGGAAAGCGAGCTGCGCTGAATAGCGGTAGTGCCTGTTTTGATATGAACGCCATTCCTGTACAGCAGGTGGCAAGTGTCGAAATTCTTAAAGACGGTGGCTCTGAACTTTATGGCGCAGATGCTGTTTCCGGCGTTATTAACATCAAGCTGCGGCATGATATTGATAGCGGTAATATCACTATTCGGGGTGGTATAACCGGACATGGGGATGCTCCGCAGGGGATCATTTCCGGTTTTAAGGGTTTCAATTTTGATCATGGTAAGGGGAATGTAAGCCTTTTTGGGCAGTACATGACGCAAGGGGGGGTACGTCAGCGTAACCGTTCATGGTCAAGCAATCCTCAGATTGGTGATGATGCAAATCCTGCCAATAATGCGTTTGGTTCTAGCTATTCTCCTTATGGGGCTTTTTCATACCAAGATATCAATCAAAACAATCATTACTATCACAGTGACCTCAATGGGAATCTTGTTTCTGGAAGGAAGCGCTATAGTTTTGCTCATGATACATCCTTAATGAATCAAATTCAGGATGCATCTTTGAATGGTGATGCCCATTACGATTTTGACAGGCATTTCTCGCTGTATTCAAACGTTATGTATTCACACACGAATTCCATGACGAATATGGCCGCCGAACCTGTTTATGGTTCTGTACCACAGGGTGGCCCATATCCCACGGCTATTACTGTTCCGGCAGATTATCCTGGTAATACAACCGGCGAAGATTTGACTATGACGCGTCGGATGACCGAATGGGGGCCGCGCGAGACGCAGACAGCAAGTGATACGCTGACTGCTAAAGTAGGTGCGCAGGGCGATATTTATAAGGGCTGGAAGTATGATATTTCTTATACTTACGGTTCTAATATGTATAAGTATCAACAGAGCAATATCGGTAGTTATCCGGCAATGCTGCGGATGTATGGCCTAAAGCCAACTAGCTTTGGTGATCCAAACTCGGGTATGGCTTATGATCCAAGTGTGTGCAGTTCTTCTCCGAACTGCGTACTGTCTAGTCCATTCTCGGCGCTCTCTCCTGCTGCAGCTCAATATTCAAATCTCGATACTGTTAGCAATGGTCACTACCAGTTGCGTGACTTAAATCTGCGCATTCATAATAATCATGTTGTGAAAATGCCTTGGGCGCATGGTGGTGATATTGGTATCGCTTTGGGCATGGAGCATCGAGGGGAGCAGCTGACATATAATCCTGACCCGGCTCTTCAATCCGGGGTCGCGCTGACTAATCCTCAGGGTGTAACTTCAGGTGGCTTTAATGTGACAGAAGGCTATCTTGAAGGAAAAGCACAACTTCTCAAGGACGCATTTCTCGCTAAAGATCTGACAATCGATGCTCAGGGGCGCTATTCATCCTACAATACATTTGGTAGCGTCAAGAACTGGAAGGCATCTATAGACTGGGCTCCGACACGGGATGTTCGTTTCCGTGGAACGATCGGGACATCTTTTCGTCAGCCATCAGTTTACCAGTTATATGGTGCGCAGGCTCTTGGTTTCCCATATGCTAATGACCCCTGTGAAAATCCTTCAAATCCAACAGTTGTTGCGAACTGCGTAAAAGCAGGAATTAAAAATCCTGCTACGTTCCAGCAGCAAGGAGGCGGTCAGGTGCCGACACTTTCTGGCGGTAATACCAAGTTGCAGCCGGAAGCTGGACGCACCTATACGTTTGGTGCCGTTATTACGCCGCGTTGGATTCCTGGCCTTTCAACGTCTGTGACATTTTGGCACTATAACGTAAGCTCAAGTATCGGAGCGCTTCCAACGAACTATATTTTGAACAATTGCTACAATGGTTCTAACCCAGAGCTCTGTAACTCTATAAGCCGTTCTTCCGACGGTCAGATTTCTCAGGTCTCGGCTCTTGATCAAAATCTTGGGACAACGAACACGAGTGGTATTGACTGGGATTTTGATTACCGCATTCGCTTGACGGCTATGGATTCTATTACAATTAGCAATAATCTACAAAATCTAGTTAACTATTCGCAGCAACAGGCTCCTGGTGGTCAATACTACCATTATACTAACGCTATTTTTTATCCTGGAGGGACCTCCAATCCTCGTTGGCGTGATTATGCCACAGCCACGTGGCAACACGGTGCCTTCTCCTTTACTTATATGGCAAATTATACTGGTGGCATGCGTTATAATGACACCTCATCATTTATGCATTTGAATGATGATAATAATTGGGGTCGTGTGAAGGTTCCTGCAATCGTACAGCAAGATATCTCTGTTGGATATCGATATCATTCTTGGAATATGACAAGTGGTATTAATAATATCACAAACAAGGCGCCGACATTCTTCCCAGATGGTGCAACGAACACTGACACCTCGACTTATTCGTCTTTTGTAATGGGTCGTAATTTCTGGTTGCAGATCAGCAAGGACTTCTAAGAGATTTCCTTGGTGCAATGTGAAAAACCGCCGCTCCGAAAGGTGCGGCGGTTTTTTTTATTTCAAGTACAGTATCTGGGAGCTTTTCCTCGTTGGGAAAATTGAGTGAATGCGAGGCGGTCAGGAAAGGTTGTGGGCTGCAGGTGCTAGAAATTTCCGGATATCCTTCAATGTCTCCACAAGGCTGAGGCGTCGGACTTCGACGCCTTCGGGGAATGCTGAGAGAAGGCGGGAAGGCATGCGGCGATCCAGCATGACGAAAACGCCTCTGTCGTCGCCCCGTCTGATTAATCGGCCGAAAGCCTGTCTGAGGCGCATTCTGGTGATGCGGTCGTCATAATCACTAGGGCGGCCTTCCGAGAGCAGGCGTCGGCGTTCCCGATGAAGAATGTCGGGGCGAGGCCAGGGCGTTTTTTCAAACACTACCATTCGCAGGGCTTCTCCCGGCACATCGACGCCATCGCGCATGGCGTCTGTTCCAAGCAGGCAGCTATGGGTTTCGGTGCGAAAGACGTCCACCAGGGTTGCGTTGTCCATTGCATCCACATGCTGGGCGTAGAGAGGGAAGCCCTGCGTTTCCAGCGGTTCGCTAATGCGTTTGTGGACTTCTCGCAGTCTTCGGATTGCCGTGAAAAGTCCTAGAGCGCCGCCACCCGCAGTCTCGAACAGGGCACGAAAGGCATGGGCCAGAGACGCGATTTCAACTGAGACGTCTGTGACGACATAAGCGCGCGTCTGCTTTGCGTAGTCGAACGGACTCATGAGCGATGCCCGGATTGGCGGCTTCATGAAATGCGTGGCGCCCAGGCGAAGTTCGGCGGCGTGCCAGCTTTCTTCTCCGTCTTCAGGACCAGTTTGATCCCGAAGTGTGGCGGAGGTTAGCAGAAGGCCATGAGCCGGTGTCTGGATGGTAGACGCGAATGGAATGGTCGGGTCCAGCCAGTGCCGATACAGCCCAACGTCGTGGTCACCCTGAGTGGCCCGGGTTCGAGGTAATCGCTCGGTGCGAATGAAGTCGATATGGACGGGTGTGATGTCAGCTTCCGGAGGTGTTTGCAGGGCGTCCAGCATCCCTACCCATCCTGTCACGCGACTAATGGCGCGACGATGAAGTGTGCGAATGAAGGCTTCTATCCGCTGGCGCGTTGGGGCTTCCATTTCGGGATCATCTTCGACCTGGGCTTCAAGCCGTTTGGTCAGAAGGATCAGCGGCTCCTGCAAGCGGCGGAGCGCACGAGAAAGATCCTCAGCAGTTTTCCGGACGGCATCATTTGTCGGATGAAGATCGCACTCCGTGGAGATGTATCCGGTCTCATGCTGCGGGTTCTGGGACCTGCGGGCTTTGAGTTGCTGATCCAAGGCTTGAAGGAACAGTTCCGCAGGATTGTCGAGTTCAGGTTCTTCCAGTGGCAGAAGGGATGGAGCATCCTCTTCGGCAAGAGGAGCGTCCGGGCCACTTTTCAGTCGCGTACTCCAGCCGGGTGCCGGAAGTGCGCGGGCCGCCTGCAGGACAGCATGAAGCGGGGCATCAATGGCAGGGATGCGTTCGACAAGATCATCCAGTCGTCGCAAGAGCCCTCGCGCACGCGATCGGCTACCTTCCGCACCCAGGAGCCATCGTCTCAGTTCAGCAGCTTCTAGGCCTGAGAGAACGGTTGCAAAAGCACTATCGGCGGCTTCTGGAACATGATGGCCTTCGTCAAAAACATAGCGCGTGGGGGCTGCGTCTTCGTCCGGCAGGCCCGGAGGAGCCAGGGAAGCCCAGGCGGCCTGAGACATGACGAGGGCGTGATTGGCCACAACCAGATCGGCTTGTCTTGCCCGGCGGATACCGTGTTCCACGAAGCAGGCCTGATAGTGCGGGCAGGCAGCATGGATACACTCGCCACGTCGATCAGCAACGCCGTAGAGCGTGCCGTGTCCGAAGAGTTCCCCGAACCAGCCCGGAAGATCGCCACCCATCAGATCGCCATCGCGGCTGGCCTCTGCCCAGCGGGCAAGAAGGGCGAGGGGCAGGAGGGCTGCTGCGCCGTCGTTTCCACGGGATGTGGCGGTATTGAGAAGATCTTCCATGTTCAGAAGGCAGAGATAGTTCTCACGGCCTTTGCGAACGACGACCTTTTGCCGAAGGGTGGTCTCATCGGGATAGAGGCGATGAAGTTCCTGTTCGATCTGTCGCTGAAGATGACGCGTATAGGTGCTGACCCAGACGGCACCGTCATTCTGCTCGGCCCAGAGGCTTGAGGGCGCGATGTATCCCAGTGTCTTGCCAGTGCCTGTTCCGGCTTCTGCTAAAACGACGTTGGGTGAACCCAACGTTTCCCGAGGCTCAAAAGCGGATGTTGCGACTGATGCAAAATCAGCCTGACCGGGACGTTCTTCCGCGCCTTCACCTAAAATCTGGCGTAGTCTTTCGCGTGCTGCACGAGGAGAGACGGGTTGACTGCTGGGTGCAGGGCGGGGGGCTGTTTCCTCCCAGCGAGGGAGGCGTCTCCAGATGCGGACGGCATCGAAAGGATGCGCACTTCCCGGGTCTGAGGCAGAGCCAATGGCGTCTGCAACTTCGCCACTCCAGATCCACCCAGCACGGGTGAGGGGGAGCAGAAGCGCACGAAGACGCGCGCCTTCCGGCGTGTCCGCTTTGGCACGCAGTCTGCCAAGAAGATTTTCGCATAGAAGAGGAAGAAGATCGGCCGTTACGGTTTCGGGAGGTGTTAGCCCGAGCGCAATGGCCAGTCCTCGTGGCGTTGGTGCCACGGTTGTCGCTGGAAGGACGAATAGGAACAGGTCCAGAAGGTCGAACCAGGGAACCGGCTGTGACAGAGGTGTCAGGTCCAGTGCCCGGAGAGCTGCCGGCCCGTGCACCAAAAGGGGTGGGGGAAGCTGGGATAATTTTTCCCGTGCCTCTTCGGCTGACAGATCCAGAAGTTCTCCGTCTGGCGTCAGAAGAGACGACAGGCCCCGCCGTGCAATCAGGGCGGGAGCATCAAATGGCGACGGAAAAGAAGGGGCTGGTGGCATCTCCTTCAGTCTAGCGGGAAGGTGCGGAGGGGGCGAGAGGTTTCGGGAACAGATCGTGAAAGGAAAGGCCAGCGGCTAGAATGAGATCGTCAAAAACAGGGTCTGACATATTTCGTCACCATTTGAGGCGTGTCGAGAAACTCTGCTTCTGCTCGTATTGCTTGACCCGGGATACGTGTCTGCCTACTTTTTCCGGTAATCATGCACAATTCCAGTTCACAAACCTTTCCGTCCCTCGCACCGGATGCGCCTCTGCCCAAAGCATGGCCATTCGAAGAAGCGAAAAAAATCGCCGCGCATGTGGGTGAGCGCGATCCGAAAATCCCGGCCCTGCTTGAAACAGGGTACGGACCATCCGGGCTGCCGCATATCGGCACGTTCGGCGAAGTCGCTCGGACAACGTGGGTTCGGCAGGCTTTTGAAGCTCTGACTGGCCGTCCAACCCGTCTTCTGGCGTTTTCGGATGACATGGATGCCCTGCGCAAGGTGCCGACAAACGTGCCTCAGCAGGAGATGCTTGCGAAGTATCTTGGCCTGCCGCTGACCCGTATTCCGGATCCGTTCGGTGAATACGAAAGCTTTGCGGCCCATAATAACGCCCGTCTGCGCCAGTTTCTGGACAGCTTCGGCTTTGACTACGAATTTGCTTCCGCGACCGATTATTATACCGGTGGCACATTCGATGCTGCGCTTCGTCGTATGCTTGAAGTGCATGATGAAGTCGTCGCGACCATTATTCCGACGCTTGGGCCTGAGCGCCGTGCAACATATTCCCCGGTTCTGCCGATCCACCCTGAAACTGGGCAGGTGATGCAGGTTCCGATCATCAAGGTTGATCCGGATGCCGGGACGGTTGTCTGGAAAGACGACGCTGGGAAGACGTTTGAAACGTCTGTTCTGGGTGGTCATGCCAAGATGCAGTGGAAGGCCGATTGGGCCATGCGCTGGTATGCTCTGGGTGTCGACTACGAAATGTCCGGCAAGGATCTGATCGATAGTGTGAAGCTGTCCTCGAAGATCTGCCGCATTCTGGGCAAGGAGCCGCCTGCCGGGCTGACCTACGAGCTGTTCCTTGATGCTCAGGGGCAGAAGATCAGCAAGTCCAAGGGTAATGGCCTGTCTGTCGAGGAATGGCTGCGTTACGGTACGCCGGAAAGCCTTGCGCAGTACATGTTCCAGCAGCCTGCTCGCGCAAAGCGTCTGTTTTTTGACGTGATTCCGCGTGCGACGGATGACTATCTGACACTGGTTCAGAAAGCTGAAACGCAGGAACCAGTGGATCTGATGGCTAATCCGGTCTGGTTCATTCACGGTGGAACGGTGCGGCCGGAAGAGACAAGTCCCGTATCTTATACGGCACTTCTCAACCTTGCGAACGTCGCGAACGCGGACAACCCGGAAACTCTCTGGAAGTTCCTCCGCCGCTATGACGAGACGCTGTCACCGGAAACGCATCCGTATGTGGACAAGCTGGTTCGTTGCGCTCTGACCTATTTCCAGGAGCAGGTTTACCCGAACAAGACCTATCGCGATCCGTCCGAGAGAGAGCGCAAGGGCCTTGAGGATCTGGCAACAGAACTGGAAAAACTTCCGGCTCAGACACCGCCGCTTGAAGTGCAGGACGTGGTTTTCGAAGTGGGTAAGCGTTACTTCGAAAAGTCTGAACTGCGGTCGTGGTTTGGGTGTCTTTACGAAGTGCTGTTGGGTCAGAGCGAAGGACCACGCTTCGGAATTTTTGCATCGCTCTTCGGTTTGCCGGAGACAGTTGCCCTTATCCGGGGCGCGCTGGCCCGTCCGGTAACCGGGGCCATTCAGGCCTGACGCCGATGTGCCCTCACAGGGAAGACGACTGGCAGGATGACGCTCTCGCCCTCGAAGAAGAGGGTGAGAGCGGATGCGTTAAAAGTCGCTGGCAACTTCTGCTGACGCGTGCCCCCGCTGTTGTCGGGCTCGTGCTTCTGGTGGCGGCTGTCGTAGTGATCTGGCGTGAACTGCGTCATCTCTCCCTGCATGACATTCTCAGAAGTCTGGGGGATATTCCCTCAGGCGCTTTGATTGCGGGGGCAGGTGCGACAGTTCTGTCGTATTTCATCCTGTCGTTTTACGACCGGCTGGCCTGTCTGCATGTGCGTGCGAAGGTGTCTTTCCAGCGATCTGCCTTTGCTGCGTTCTGTTCTTATGTCCTGTCTCACAATCTTGGATGTGCTGCGATTTCCGGCGCAGCTGTCAGGTTCAGGCTTTATCGCAGTTGGGGGGTCGCTCCGGGCGATATTGCTCAGATTATTGCGTTCTGTTCGGCAACGTATCTGCTCGGAACCATGGCTCTGGTCGGGGGTATTCTGACTCTGGAGCCACATGCCATCCCCGTACTGTCTCATCTGCCGTCCTTTCTTTTGAGACTTGCAGGATTAGGGCTCTGGGGTGTTTTGGCAGCGTATGTCGTGCTGTCCCGTGTGCGTCGTCATGTCAGGATCTGGCGCTACACGATTGAAATTCCACGGACTGGTATTGCGATTTCCCAGATTGCTGTCAGTGCGGCCGATATGGCGGCAACAGCCTTGATCGCATATGGCGTTCTGCCTCCACTACCACCGGAAGCGCATTTTGGTTTTGGTACATTCCTGGCCATTTATATTGCGTCTTACACGGCTGGCTTGATTGCCAGTGTGCCCGGTGGGTTAGGCGTTTTTGACAGTGCCATGTTGCTGGCACTCCGCCCCTACCTTCCGGTTCCGGAAATCATGAGCGCCATTCTGGTGTTCCGCCTGTTTTATTACATCATTCCGCTTGTGCTGGCGGGCTTGATGTTTGCAGGGCATGAACTGTTTCTGCGGGGTGAGCAGGCGCTCGTGTCAGCGGGGCAGGCGCCACGTCGTATCCGGCCGAGCCAGGTGGTGCGGGAGTCTGAAGCGGATTTCTCTGTCACTGTTGCGACAAGCGTTCAGGCTGTCGCAGGTATTCTTCTGGTTCTTTATGCTTTGGCGGCTGAATTGCCGCCGCTGCACACCTCACTTGGCGCTGCAGTGTCCCAGATTGCGGATCTTTTTCTGACTGTCAGCGGCGTGGCTTTGGTCGGTTTGGCACTGGGACTGTCTCAGCGAGTGGCACTGGCATGGAAAGTGTCGCTGGGTGTTCTTGGGGCGTCCGTCGTTCTGCTGGTTCTACGTCATGCACCATGGGAGGCGCCAGTTGCACTTGGGTTGGTGATGCTGCTGATTGCGCCCTTCCGGAACTGCTATTATCGGCGTGCACAAATCCTTGTCGCGCCCTTGACGCCTGCCATGCTCGCTCCCGTTTCTTTGTGGGCACTGGGTTTGCTGGGTGTGGGATGGGTAGCGTTGCAACGTCATCTCGGTCCTATCTGGTGGCGTTCAATGATTTACGACGCACACACCGCGATCGGGCGCTGGTTTTTGGCCATTTCTGCGCTGTGCGGGCTTTTCGCGCTCTGGTTTGGAATGCGCCGGACGCGCATCCGCTTTGAGGCGTGGAACTCAGAAAATGAGCGGCGTTATCGCAGTCTTCCGCATGCTTTGCAGGAACTGGGGCGTCGTCGGCCCAGTGGTCTGCTGCATGATGAGGCCGGACGTGCGGCCATTCCGTTCCTGCGTACGGGCCAGTTTATCATTGGTCTGGGCGATCCGGCTGGTTCGGAGCGGAACTGTATTGCCGCAATCTGGAGATTAAGGGATCTTGCCCTTCAGGAGGGACGCAAACTTGCGTTTGTCCGTGTTGGTCAGTCTCTCATGGCCGTCTATAATGATCTTGGATTAACGGTTTGCCCGGATGGGAAGGCTGGAACCATCTGCTGTTTTTCTGAGGATTATCGCATGATCCGGGCGTTTCTGAGTGGAGAAGAGCGGCAGGCTCGCAAGAAGCGGCCGGCAGGACGTCCTGAAGCGGCTTCAGGCACCGTAAGTTCATGAGTCTGCCGCCAAGTTTGGGTAATGCGGTCAACAGTTGGTTGATTGCTTTCCCGGCACTGTTCTCGATTATCAATCCGCTTGGTGCCTCCTTGATTTTTGCTCAGGCGACACAAGGGCGGACGCGGAAAGAAGTCATCGAGCTGGCGCGGCTTGTGGCTCTTAACTCGCTTGCGATCCTTCTTGTCTCCATCTGGTTCGGAAGCTGGATTCTAAGCTTTTTTGGTATCAGCATGAACGCACTGCGAATAACGGGCGGGCTGGTGGTGGCCTCTCGTGCCTGGGTCATGTTGCAGCAGCCGGAAACTAGTGAGGCCCGTAAAGAGAAGCAGGCTTTGCAGGGCGGCCGGACTGTCGCTGCACCTGATTTGAAAGAGCGTGCATTCTTCCCGTTGGCCATGCCTTTTACGGTGGGGCCGGGGAGTATTTCAGTCGCGATTGCCCTGAGTTCGTCCTGCCCGCCGCATATGCCGGTGCCGGATTATTTTATGGGTGTCTCTGCGGCAGCAACAGCTATGGGTATCGTTGTTGCGGTAGCCTATGCCTACGCGGAACGCATCGTTTCCATGTTGGGCGTGACGGGAGCTCGGATCGTCAGCCGTCTAGCGGCGCTGATCCTTCTGGCTATCGGGATTCAGATCCTGATTTCCGGTGTCCAGGGTTTTCTGGTCGATACCCTACGGCTTGTTCATCACTGAGAGCCAAAATGGTCTGCACCTTTTCGCGAAGGGCAGGAATGACCTCTTCCTGAAACCAGGGTGCTTTCTTTTCCCATACCCCTGTTCTCCATGAGGGATGGGGCAGGGGAAAGTAATTGTTGGGTAGATAATCCCGAAAATTCCTGACCCGTTCTGTGACCGAGCCTTTTCCTAAAACATGATGTTGTGAGTAGCTGCCGACCAAAAGGGTAAGTTGTAAAGCTGGCATTAGGGAGAGGACCCGATTTCGCCAGATTGGCGCACATTCCGGGCGTGGCGGGCAATCCCCGCCTTTGGGTAGGCGCCCGGGGTAGCAAAGGCCCATTGGGAGAATGGCAACGTGCCGTGTGTCGTAAAAGACATCTTCCGTCAGGCCAAGCCACTGTCTCAGCCGAACGCCTGACGGGTCCATGAAAGACGTATTCTTGAAATGGGCCTTCGTCCCCGGCGCCTGACTGGCGATCAGTAGTCGCGATGTTGCAGAGACATGGATAAGAGGTCTCGCGCCGAGCGGAAGATGATTTTCGCAGACGCGGCAGGCACGGACCTCCTGAACCAGAGCAGTCAATCGGTCTTGTGTAGTAGGATTGGAAATCATTCATCCTCAGGAAGAAGTGGCATGTCGGGGTGCCAGGCATATTCGGCGCGGGCAACATAGACATGCTGATCGTACCCACGCAGACTTTCAAAAAGTGTAACGTGGTGAACGGGCATTGGCTCACTTCTGAAAAGATTATGTCTTTGAACCCATCGAGCCGCATCGGCACGTTGTGTCGTCGCTAGGTGGCCGAGGGTTATGTGAGGTTGAAAGCGTCGCTTGGCCGGCGGGCAGCCTGCCTTGCGAAGAACGCTTTCAACCTGCGTCTGAAGTGTATTTAGAGCTTCAGATCGTTCGATACCGATGATCAGGCTGTCAGCCGTCATTCCTTCTCGGAGACCTGCTCCTTGAAATGAGACGTCAAACGGTTTCCAGGCCAGCCTGGAAAGGGCGAGATCAATCTCGTCCATGACATAGCGATCTGTAATTTCGCCGATAAAGCGCAAGGTTAAATGATAGTTCTCGGACGGAACCCACTGCACACCAGGCAATGACCCTCTGAGAAGAGCGAGCGCTTCGCGCTGGGCGGGGGAGAGGTCGAGTGCGACAAAAAGTCTCAAGAGGCTCGTTTCCCGGACAAATAGAACACAGATATGAAGGGTCTTCTTGACCGTGCAGTGAAAAGCCCCACATTCAGAGAAAGTACGGGCGAGCGTTCAAGGTTCGTCAAGCGCCCTTTTTGAAAGGGCCTTTTACTGGAAAAGGTATCATGGCTTTCAATTCCAATTTCGGCAGGGCCGGTACGCAGGCAGGGGTCGGCAGTCTTGATGTCGGTCTTCGTTCCTACATGTGCCGCGTCTTCAACTGGATGGCGATCGGCCTCGTCGTAACGGGGCTTGTTGCTTATGGCGTCGCAGAAACATCTTTGCGGGCGCTTTTCTTCCATCTGGCAGAAACGCCTAATGGCGCATTCGTTTTGCGGCCGACCTTTCTTGGTGGTGTCGCAATTTTTGCCCCTCTGGCATTTGTGATGGTGCTGTCCTTCGGGATCAATCGCCTTTCACGGTCTGCTGTTCAGGCAATCTTCCTACTGTTCAGCGCAGCGATGGGCGCAAGCATGTCCAGCCTGCTGTTGAGCTATACGGGGGTTTCGGTGGCCAGAACATTCTTTATCAGTGCTGTCATGTTCGGCGGAATGGCGCTGTGGGGATACACGACGGGAGCGAACCTTCTTCGACTCGGTTCCTTCCTGTTCATGGGCCTGATTGGCATCATGATTGCGATGGTTGTGAACATCTTCCTGCATAGCGCACCGCTGGCTATGCTTGTTTCTCTAATCGGTGTGGCTCTTTTTACTGGCCTGGCAGCCTACGATACGCAGCGCATCAAGATTAACTACCAGCAATATATGTCTTTCGCGTCGCAGGATGATATTGGGAAGCTTAGTATTTACGACGCGCTTTCCATGTATCTCAATTTCGTGAACCTGTTTCAGTTTCTTATTCAGTTCACAGGCGTCCGTTCCAGTAATAGCGACTGATATTACCTTTCAACTATTTTTGATGTTTCTGGGGGAGTGGCAGTCAATGTCGCTCCCTTTCTTGTTTTTGGACTAAAAAGGTCTTGAATTATTTTCGACTTATTCGAATTGGTTTACATTAAAAAACTGTAATTTTCAGACTTAATAAAAGTCGTAATTAGATCAAATGTGGCGAAAAACAGCCATTTATAGGGTTGTCGGGGATATGCCCTATTCCTCACGAAATCCGTGATAAGCCTTGTCTTCCGGTCGATTCAGGCAGAAAAAACCTGAGGAACCGGGACAGTCGTGTCCCATGCTGAATGAATTTCAGGATCGGATCTTTGATCCGGTTCCTGACGTCAGGATACGAACGAGAAAGGCAGCAGACTATGGCAGCGTTCGGCAGCTCTGATGCGGCCCTTATCGTGTCAAACCGTTTCCCGGCGAATACTCCATGCCGGAACGGATGATGAAAGCAGGACCGATGAAAAAACTCTGGCGATATCTCCCAGCGTTGCCGGCGCTGATGCTATCGGGTTGCACGGTTGATCTGCTTCAGCCGCGCGGTCCGATTGCAGAAATGAACCGCGACGTCATGGTGGCTGAATTTGCCATCATGATGGCGATTGTGGTTCCGACCTGTATCGCAACGCTTTACTTTGCTTGGAAGTATCGTGCTTCCAATACCCAGGCCGAATATCTACCGACCTGGGATCACTCAACGAAGATTGAGTATGTCATCTGGGGCATTCCTGCCCTGATCATCGTCGCTCTTGGCGCGATCAGCTGGTACAGCACCCACGCCTACGACCCGTACCGCCCCCTTCAGACGGCTGACAACGTCAAGCCACTGAATGTTCAGGTGGTCTCTCTCGATTGGAAATGGCTGTTCATCTATCCGGATCTGGGGATCGCGACGATCAACCAGCTGGATGTTCCGACGAACACGCCGCTGAACTTCCAGATCACTTCTGATACTGTCATGACGTCGTTCTTCATCCCGCGTCTGGGATCGATGATCTACTCCATGCCGGGTCAGCAGACGCAGCTGCATCTTCTTGCCGCTGAGTCCGGTGATTATCTGGGTGAAGCCTCCCAGTTCAGTGGTCGCGGTTTCTCTGACATGAAGTTCCGTACCCTTGCCATGGCACCTGAAGAATTCAGCGCCTGGGTTGAGAAGGTAAAGAGCGGCAGCGAAAACCTCGACGACACGACTTATCCGAAATATGCCGCCCCGCAGGAAGCTGCGCCGGTGCAGTATTTCGCGCATGTCCAGCCAGACCTCTTCGACGGCATCGTCGCCAAGTACAACAATGGCATGATGGTTGAGAAGACGACGGGCAAGGTCATGCATATGCAGTCCGCTTCCAGCGCTGCACCGTCCGACACTGGCATGAAGGAATAACCGACAGATGCTCGGAAAACTCTCCCTTTCAGCCATACCCTTTGATGTCCCGATTCTGGTCGGTACATTTCTGGCTGTGGCTGTCATCGGCCTTGCCGTGCTGGGTGCCGTTACTTATTTCGGTAAGTGGGGTTACCTGTGGCGCGAATGGTTGACGACAGTCGATCACAAGCGTCTTGCCGTGATGTATATCATCCTGGCAATCGTCATGCTGTTCCGTGGTTTCGCGGACGCCATCATGATGCGTACCCAGCTTGCGCTGGCCTATGCCGGTAACCCCGGTTACCTTCCGCCACACCACTACGACCAGATCTTCTCCGCTCACGGCACGATCATGATTTTCTTCATGGCCATGGCGTTCATGACGGGGCTGCTCAACCTGGTGGTACCTCTCCAGATCGGTGCGCGCGACGTTGCGTTCCCGTTCCTGAACTCGCTCAGCTTCTACATGACGCTGGTCGGCGCCCTTCTGATCAATATCTCGCTGTTCATCGGTGAGTTTGCTCAGTGCGGCTGGCTGGTTTACCCGCCACTGTCCGAAATGCAGTTCAGCCCGGGCGTTGGCGTTGACTACTACATCTGGGCCGTTCAGATCTCCGGTGTTGGTACGCTTCTGACGGGTGTGAACTTCTTCACGACCATCGTGAAGATGCGCGCTCCTGGCATGGGCTGGATGCAGATGCCGGTCTTTACCTGGACTGCGTTCTGCACGACCGTTCTGATCATGGCTTCGTTCCCGGTTCTGACCGTGACGCTGGCTCTGCTCAGCCTCGACCGTTACCTTGGCATGCACTTCTTCACGAACGATGCCGGCGGTAACGTCATGCTGTATCTGAGCATGATCTGGACCTGGGGCCATCCGGAAGTTTACATTCTGGTCATCCCGGCTTTCGGCGTGTTCTCTGAAGTTACCTCAACCTTCTCCCGCAAGCCGCTCTTTGGCTACAACACGATGGTTTACGCTACGTGCTCCATCATGGTGCTGTCGTTCGTCGTGTGGGTGCATCACTTCTTCACCATGGGCGCAGGCGCCAACGTCAATACCTTCTTCGGTATCATGACGATGGTCATTGCAGTCCCGACTGGCGTGAAGATCTTCAACTGGCTGTTCACCATGTATAAGGGACGTGTTGAATTCACGGCTCCGATGTACTGGACGATCGGCTTCATGATCACCTTCTCCATCGGTGGTATGACAGGTGTCATGCTGGCTATGCCGGCCGCTGACTGGATCCTTCACAACTCCCTGTTCCTGATCGCCCACTTCCATAACGTCATCATCGGCGGTGTGTACTTTGGCTACATTGCAGGTATGGGCTTCTGGTTCCCGAAGGCGTTCGGTTTCAAGCTGAATGAAGCCTGGGGTAAGCGTGCGTTCTGGTGCTGGTTCGTTGGCTTCTATCTGGCCTTTGTCCCGCTCTACATCCTCGGCCTCGAGGGCATGACGCGTCGTATGAACCACTATAACAACCCGGATTGGTATCCGTGGATGCTGGTTGCAGAAGCTGGTGCGATCGTGATCGCTCTGGGTATCGTCTGCCAGCTCACGCAGCTTTACGTTTCCATCCGCGATCGTAACCTGCCGGAAAATCTGGATCTCACGGGCGATCCGTGGGGTGGCCGTACGCTGGAGTGGTCCATTTCTTCTCCGCCGCCGGCTTATAACTTCGCAGTGATCCCGGACATCCATGGTCTGGACACGTTCCACACCGAAAAACAGCTTGGCCGTCGTGCACATAACAAGCCGCTGGCTCCGATCCACATGCCGAAGAACACGGCTGCGGGTGCCATTATCGGTGCGTTCTCGTTCATCCTCGGCTTTGGTGCCATCTGGTACATCTGGTGGATGGCAGGTCTTGGCCTGATCGGTATTGCCGTTACGATGATCATGCGCAGTGCAAACCGCGATGTCGATTACTACGTCCCTGTCAGCGAAATCGAGCACAACGAGGAAGTTTATTCCCGTCGTATCGCCGCTGCGCAGGCAGCAGAGTAAGGGGGGCATAGTTAATGGCTCACGAAGCAACCATGTCGCCTCTGGCACACGCTGACGACCACGGTCACGATCATCATCACGAGACGCCGAATGTTTTCGGCTTCTGGCTCTACCTGATGACGGACTGTGTCCTGTTCGGTTCGATCTTTGCTGCGTTCGCAGTCCTCCGGAACCAGTTTGCCGGGGGGCCTTCGGGCAAGGAACTGTTCGACCTGACGAATGTGGGGATCGAAACGGCAATTCTGCTGTTCTCGTCCATCACCTATGGCTTTGCCTCGATCAATGCGATGGCAAAGAACAAGACCATGGTGCTGGTCTGGCTGGCCATCACGTTCGTGCTGGGTCTGTCCTTCGTTGGTCTTGAAGTGAGCGAGTTCTCACACATGATCGCTGAAGGTAACGGTCCTGACCGTTCTGCATTCCTTTCCGCGTTCTTTACGCTGGTTGGAACGCACGGTCTGCACGTCACCTGTGGTCTGATCTGGATGGCAGTTCTGATGGTCCAGATGATGGGCCCGCAGGATCTGTCCCAGCGGATGATGGACAAGCTGACCTGCCTCAGCCTGTTCTGGCACTTTCTGGACATCGTCTGGATCTGTGTTTTCTCCTTCGTCTATCTCGCAGGTGTGATGTAATGGCCCAGGCACATACAACCCACGATGGTAGCCACGGCTCCTATCAGTCCTACATCATCGGGTTCGTTCTTGCGGTCGTTCTGACTGTTGCGTCTTTCGCAGCAGTCATGACCCACGCACTTGCTCCCGGGATGGCACTGGCCGCTCTTGGTGTGCTGGCGGTCGTTCAGATCGTTGTGCATCTGGTGTTCTTCCTGCACCTGAACACCAGCCGCGAGCAGAGCTGGAACCTGATGTGCTTCATCTTCGCAGCAGCATCAGTGGTCATCATTATCGGTGGTACGCTGTTCATCATGCATGACACGGCCATCAACATGATGTCCCGCTAAGATCCTTTACGGATCAAAGCTGAAGAAACCGGCAGGAGAAATCCTGCCGGTTTTTTTTGTGCCTGCCTGCCTTGTGATGCATCTGCTGTTCAGCCCAAGAACCGGTCGCAGATTTCAGGCGGCTGGGCGGACGTATCTGAGGGATTGCCCATAAAAAAAGCCCAGCACATTGTGCCGGGCTTTGAGCCTTCCGTTGAGAGAAGGGTTCAGTCCTTGTGAGGTGCCTCGGAAAGCATGGCTGCCTTGCCGGGCTTGTCTTTCCATTCTTCCGCATCGGCGGGCTGTTCACCCTTGCGGGTAATGTTCGGCCACTGGGCTGCGAATTTGGAGTTGATCTCAATCCATGGGGTAGCGCGGTTGTCGCTGTCTGGAAAAATGGCTTCAGCCGGGCACTCAGGTTCGCACACGCCGCAGTCAATGCATTCGTCCGGGTTGATGACGAGGAAATTCTCTCCGGCATAGAAGCAGTCTACGGGGCAAACTTCCACGCAGTCCATGAACTTGCACTTGATGCAGTTTTCCGTGACCACATAGCTCATTGGTGTCTCCGATCCTCATTCGGGCCCGGCTGTGCGGCCCATTTTTCAATTGTGCGGGAAGATATGCGAAGGATTGGCTTAGGAAGCAAGCTTCTTAGGCTCTTCTTTAATGATCTCGTATAGCAGGGATGCTTCTTTCGCGGGGCCGCGACGTTCCCCAAGGTCCAGAATACGCCAGACCCGCACGTCTTCACCGGGGTTCGTGGGGGGAAGCGTCAGCACATCTCCCACACGAAGTTTGGCATGAGGCTTGCTGGTTGGTTGCCGGTTTACGCGAATACGCCCCTTACTGACGATCGCTGCGCAAAGAGGGCGCGTTTTGGCGAGCCGGGCATAATAGAGCCACTGGTCCAGGCGCTGATAGTCATCACTCATGGGGTAGATCGTTCTCTTAAAATAGCGAGAGCGGCAAAAGGACTATCCTGTCGGACAGCAGTCGGTCGGCTGGTGCGTTGACCTGAAGCTTTAGACCTTCTGCGGCCCGCACGGGTACGCCGATCGGAAAGGATCATGAGGGGGGCGGGTGGTCCTGCGTGAGAAGGGCTGGCAGCCGACGGAGGGCGGTGAGCAATCCCGAGAGCCGTCAGAATTCCCGGAACCATGTCTGTTTTTACACCGAACCGTGAGGCCAGACCCGCGGGAGCAGGGTGATCCTGCTTACGGGTCAGATGCTCCAGTTCCGCGACGCTGCGTTCTGCAATATCAAGCCTGATCCCGGTCTGCCCAGCCTGAAGCCAGCCCGGCACGCCTGCGACAAGGTCCCAGGGAAGTGAGACCCGACCTGGAGCCGGTAGGGTGAGAGACTCGCCAAGACGAAGTTTGGTCAGAAGCGTCATGAGACCAAGGGGGCGAGGACGCAGAAGGGCAGGGAAGAAAATGGCAAAGCGGCCGACTTCTACGCCGATCTTGCGTAAGGACCGTTTGGCTTGTTGTGGCAACATTCTGTCAGGGGGGAGAAGGCTCGTGATGCCGCCGTCTTCATGGAGACGGTGAACGATACCCCTGAGGTCTGGCTGGTTCGTAACGGCCTGTTCTGCCTTGAAGAGAATGGCCATATCCCGCTTGATTATTGTCCGCACATAACGGAGCAACCTGTTCTCGACCTGATTGCGTTGATTGGTATCTGAAAATTCTCCAGAAAACAGACGTACGGCCGGTTGAAGGAATGTCTTTCCAGCAATCAGCTTACCGAGCGCGATACCTTCCCAGGAGAGAAGGCCCGTTTCAGTATCCAGAGAGAGGGCAGTGTCAGGTGCTTCCTGAAACAGGCGGACACGGCGGGGGATTTCCTGGAGCAGAGCCTTCCGGCCTGCGCGCATGATAATCTGGTGATCGGGCCCGCCTGTTGTATCGGCCTGCAACGCAAAGCCCCGGATTTTTCCGATGCTGTGGCCTTCAACAATCACATCTCCATCCGTTGTGACGGCAGAAAGAATGTTCCGATCTGTCTCTGCATCAAGGCGGCGAAGCAGGGATGTTGCTCGCCTGTCCACGAAGCGTGCCGTCAGACGCTCGTGAAGGGCGTCGGAGAGAAGGTCTTCCACTTCGCGGGCCCGTTGCTGCCAGGTGGCGGAGTGACGGCTCCACTCCGTTCTGGCGGCGACGTAGGAGCAGACGCGCACGCCGGTCAGGCGGTGCATCAGGGTGTCGATGTCTCCGTCAACGCGTGCGAGACCCTTGATGTGGCCTTCCATCCAGTTGGCCGGGACAGCGCCTTCTTTGAGAATATGCAGGAAAAGGCGCGCACAAAGTCTGGCGTGACTGTCATCTCCGAGTTTTCGGAAATCGGGGATCTGGCATACTTCCCAGAGCAGAGACGTGGCGCGACGTCCTTTTGCGACCTCCCGGATCTCTGGATCAAGGACGAGGGATTCGAGGGTTGTAACGTCTGATGCCACCCGGCCTGCGGTCAGGCCACGAAACGGTGGCGCGACCGTCAGGCTGGCAAGGAGGGCGCGCGGGTTAGTGAAATCCAGCTCGTGGTTTCGCCAGTAGAGTCTTTGGATTGGATCGAATCGATGCTGCTCCACGGCTTCAATAGTGGCGGCAGACATGGGTGGACAGTCGGCCGTGGTGCCGAAGGTGCCGTCCTTCATGCCACGGCCAGCACGTCCGGCGATCTGGGCGATCTCTTGGGGAAATAATGGACGCGGGGAAGTACCGTCGAATTTTGAGAGTTGGGCGAGGGCAACATGGTCCACATCCATGTTCAGCCCCATGCCGATCGCATCGGTGGCGACGAGGTAATCGACTTCCCGGTTCTGGTAGAGTTCGACCTGTGCGTTGCGTGTGCGGGGGCTCAGCTGTCCCATGATGACGGCACATCCGCCCCGGCGGCGGCGAATAACTTCCGCTAGTGCGTAAACCTCAGCCATGGAGAACGCGACGATCGCGGAGCGAGGTGGCAGACGTGACAGCTTGGTAGGGCCGGTGCTGACCAGGCTGGACAGGCGCGTCCGGGTGTCGATCTCGATGCCCGGAACCAGCTTCTGAAGAAGAGGGCGAATGGTTTCAGCACCGAGGAAGAGTGTTTCTACCGTGCCGCGGGCGTGCAGGAGTCGGTCCGTGAAGATATGTCCACGGTCCGGGTCGGATGCGAGCTGGATTTCATCGACAGCAACGAACTCGGTCTTTCGGTCCAGCGGCATGGCTTCTACCGTGCAGGCGAACCAACGGGCCCCGGGAGGAACGATTTTTTCCTCACCGGTAATGAGGGCGACAGACCGCTCTCCTTTGGCTTTCACCAGCCGCTCATAGTTCTCCCGCGCCAGCAGGCGCAGCGGAAAGCCGATGATGCCGGAGGAATGAGCCATCATGCGCGTGAGGGCATAATGCGTCTTGCCGGTATTGGTTGGACCCAGCGCCGCACGGACGCTTGCCGGCATGATATGATGAGCGGAATGGTTACCGCGGTGAGCACCCTTCATCCCTGAATGGTCGGGTGCCTGCGGAACAAAAGCAAGCGTTCGGGCCTCAAGGTTCGACACTTTTCAGGAAAGAGGTTCATGAGTTTTCATATTCAACTCCCTTTCGTGTCCGTTTCTGATGCTCCGGCACCTCGGACAGTCCATCTGGTGCGCTCTCAGGACACGGAAACAGTTGCTCGTCTGCTGGGAGAGCATGGCGCTTTTCTGAAGGCGCAGGGCTTTGCGTCCCGTGACGGCGCGTTCACGCTTCTGCCGGGCGAGAACGGATCAGGTGCGGCTCTGCTCTGTGTTGATGAGGGGAGACTGAATGATCCGACCGCTTTCGGTCTGCTAGGAACAGTTCTTCCTGCCGGTGACTGGCTTACTATCCTGCATGGGGTTGAAGACGGCGTTCAGGAGACCGCGCTCCTAGGGTTCGCAATGGGAGCCTATCGCTATCGTGTGGGTCAGGATCAGGACGCTGCGACGCGCATGGTGGTCCCGGATACTATTAAAACAGCAAGTGCCATTGCGAAGGCCATCTGGTTCGGTCGTGACCTTATCAACACGCCTGCCAATCTTCTTGGTCCGAGAGATCTCGCCCAGTCTGCCTACCGGGCTCTGGACGGGCGAGGCGCTGAAGTGCGCATTGTCGAGGGCGATGATTTGAAGGTGGCTTACCCTTGTCTGGCTGAAGTCGGCGAGGGATCTGAGCGCAAGCCTGCTGTTGTCGTTGCACGTTGGAAGGCGCGGGAAGGTGCGCCGCGTCTGTCACTGGTCGGGAAAGGTGTCTGCTTTGATACGGGCGGGTACGATCTGAAGCCTGCGGCCGGAATGCTGCGCATGAAAAAGGATATGGGCGGTGCGGCTCTGATGCTGGCTGTCATGTGTGCGGCGATTGACCTGAAGCTCGATATTGATCTGGAGCTTCGACTGGGCTGCGTCGAGAACAGTGTGTCCGGTCATGCCATGCGTCCAGGGGATGTTCTGAAGACGCGCAGTGGTAAGTTTGTGGAGATCGGGAACACAGATGCAGAAGGGCGTCTGGTGTTGTGTGATCTGATAACGGAAGCCTCTGAAAGTGCTCCGGATTACATTGTGGATGCTGCAACCCTGACCGGCGCTGCGCGCGTAGCTCTCGGTCCCGACCTTCCGGCGGTGTTCAGCAACAGTGATGAACTCGCTCAATTACTGCTCGAATCGGGTCTGGATACTGCGGATGCTTTGTGGAGATTGCCACTCTGGCATGGCTATGACGCATGGCTTGATAGTAAAATAGCCGATCTCGGAAATATAACGTCAAAACCAATGGCAGGGGCGATTACGGCTGCTCTCTACCTTCAGCGGTTCGTTCCGGACGGACAAAAGTGGCTCCATATAGACACTTACGCCTGGAATGATGCGAATTTACCAGGTCGTCCGGAGGGGGGAGAGACCCTCGCGCTTCGTGCGCTTCTTAAAATGATTGCAAGACTGGGTAGGTCTTCGTGAAGTGAACAACCAGACTACGGGGCGATCCTTAACGAACCGTAATATGATTGTCTTAAAACTATGGGGTGTAAATCTGCGTCTGATAGGGCATACGGCCTTCCATGTTCGAAAGCTGCTATCCGCAGCATAAATCGTTTTGAAACCCGCATACTTGCGGATGCGTTTCAAAACACCAGATGTAGAAGACCAGAGCTCAGACCCATGCGGGGCTGAGCGATATACACAACCCGTCGGGTCTAAATGGCTCGACTGTTCTTTTCCCTGTTGCCTGATCGGGCAACAGGGAGGGCAGACCGTAAGGAGAGAGAAATGCCTCAGGCTAACAACGACCAGATGCTTCACCTTCTGTGCGACACCGTCGTTTCCATGGTGCGCCGTGACGGTCCGGATCTGTCTGCCCGTCAGCTTGCCGTGTTCCTGACCTGCTATCTGCGTGACGGTGCCCACACCGTTCGTGGTCTGGCAGCGGAACTGAAGGTTTCCAAGCCGGCCATCACCCGCGCTCTGGACCGTCTGGGCGAGCTGGATCTGGCGCGTCGCAAGGTCGATCCTCTGGACCGTCGCTCCGTGCTGGTTCAGCGCACGCTGAAGGGATCGTCCTTCCTGCGTGAAATGCGTGCTGTCATGGCTGAAGCATCCGGAACGCGCCCTGCACGTGCAGAACGCGCTTCTGCTTCTGTCGAGCGTATCACACGCCGCGCTGGCTAATTACCAGCGATCCTGCACGCGGGCTTTGGCACGCGTGCAGATATATCCTGTCCAGCAAAGCTGGGGCAGAAGAACAAGCAGCACTGTTTCCCAAGGCTGCGTCGCTGCACAGGCCAGCGCTCCCCACAATACAAATCCCCAGTAAATCATTGTGACCAGTGGCATCGGCATCCCGGATCGGACTGCCAGCTGGTAAAGATGACCCCGATGAGCCTGTGCCAGTCGGTCTCCGGCACGAGCGCGGCGGGCTAAAGTGAACAGCACATCCCACAAAACGCCAGAGAGAAGTGCCAGTGTCAGCAGCCCTGCGAGGCGATGAGGCTGCATGGCACCCCAGGCGATAATCAAAGCGCCAGACTGGCTGCCAACGTCCCCCATGAAAATTCGCGCTTTGGGAAAATTGCAGGGAAGAAATGCCAGCAGGCAGACCGCGTATAAAACGAAAACGACTGGCTGAATTCCAGATGCCGCCAGGAACAGTGCGGTCAAGGCCATGACGCCGGATGCCAGGCCGTTGATTCCATCAATGAAATTGAGCGCATTTGTTATGAAGACCGCGCCGAGAATGAACAGTCCCGTCATGGGAAGGGACGCGCCGCTTCCGAATGCAGCCAATGCTGCCGCGATGAATTGCGCTGCCAGCTTATACCGCGCAGGAAAAGAATAGAGGTCATCCAGCCAGGAAACGGCTGCCAGCAGAATGACGCCACCTGCTAATCCAAGGATGGGCCCTGTGAAAAGCGGCTGATGAGTCAGGTAAAGGGCTGGAGCAAGACAGAGCAGGAAGGCTCCAATGATCCCGATACCACCGCCCTTGGGAATCGGGCGGGTATGAGAGCTTCGATGGACAGGATGATCCATCACCCCGGCGCGAATCATAAGCGCGATAAGCACCATGCAGAGAAGTGGGGCCAAAAGGTCGGGGGCCACAACGCCGGAAAGAAGAGATTGTAAAGAAAAGGGCATGGACTGACTTTATGGGAACGGGTGTTTTGACGCTATAAGGTGTGTGTGACAGTCACACCTCCATCCGGCCTTCATTTATCGGCCCAGTCTTCTTCCGTCAGCCGCACTGGTCGTACCACTGTGCAGGCCAGGCGTATTGCCCTCAATGTCCTGCTGGACGGAGTCGTTTCGGCTCTGGCGGCGCCTGTCGCCCGTTGGTTGGCAGATCCCCATGGGGGATGGCTTCATCCGTTGTGGTTTCTCGCAGGGGGCGGAATCACGCTGCTGGTCAGTGGGTTACCGTTCCGTATGGCACAGCAATACTGGCGGTTTTCCGGTCTCTCGGATCTGTTCAATATTGCCTGTGCCTCGGCGCTGAGTGCGGTTCTGTTTTCGACACTGCTGCATCTGGCAGGGTATCCGCTTCCCAGTTCAACATTCCCCTTCATTCATGCGCTGGTCCTGCTGACATTTCTCGGGTCCATCCGCATGATCTGGCGATTGAGTGCCCGTCGCCGATTGATGGTGGCTGGCCGGGAGCGTGTTCTCCTGCTCGGCGCGGATCATGAGGCGGATCTTTTCATCCGTGCGATGGAACGCGATCAGGAGGCGGGGCGGCGGGTTGTCGGTTTGCTGACAGGAGGGACACAGCAGGCGGGGCGGCGTATTCACAGTTGCCCTATTCTGGGAACGATTGATGAAACACCGGAAATTCTGAATCAAATGGCCGCAGCCGGGCGACTGCCTGACACGCTGGTCATCACAACATCAGACCTGCGAGGGGCGTCGCTCTCCCGGGTACTTGAGGTTGCGCGCCTTCATCATCTTGATGTTCAGAGAACACCGTCTCTGACGGATCTGAAGCCTGCGGAAAGTGTCGAGCTTCGGCCTGTGGCTATTGAAGATCTGCTGAATCGTCCTCAGGTGGCCTTGAACTCTCAAGGTATGAGCCGCCTGATTGCAGGACAAATTGTCGCGGTGACAGGAGCTGGTGGCAGCATCGGTTCAGAACTGGCCCGGCAGATCGCCTCATTTGGCCCAAAAGCCATTCTGTTGATTGAGAACAATGAATACGCGCTGTGGCAGATCAATCTCGATCTGTCTGAGCGCTATCCCGACGGCAAGCGGTATCAGATCGTTGCCGATGTTCGGGATCGACGCCGGATTGCTGAAATTTTCACTCAATACCGGCCCGCAATCGTTTTTCATGCTGCGGCTCTCAAGCATGTGCCTATCGTCGAATCCAACCCGATCGAAGGTGTCCTGACCAATGTGATCGGGACGCGGATCGTGCTTGATGAAGCCGAGCGCTCCGGTGCTCAGGCCATGGTCATGATTTCAACGGACAAAGCCGTCAATCCCTCCAGTCTGATGGGCGCCAGCAAGCGCTGTGCCGAGGTTTATGGTCAGGCATTGGATATGCGTGCCCGGGCCGGGAAAGGTGGACTGCGTTGCGTGACCGTTCGGTTTGGTAATGTCCTTGGCTCTACGGGATCTGTTGTGCCGCTTTTCCGCAGGCAACTTGAGCAGGGTGGTCCACTGACGGTCACGCATCCAGACATGACCCGCTATTTCATGACCATTCCCGAAGCCGTTGGTCTCGTTCTTCAGGCGGCGGTGCGTGGCACACAGGAAGCATCCGGTGAAGACACGACGGATCAGAAGCTGCGTCAGGGTGGCATCTTCGTGCTCGATATGGGTGATCCCGTTCGGATTATGGATCTCGCCTGTCAGATGATCCGCCTGGCGGGTCTGAGGCCTGAGACGGATGTGGAAATCCAGATTACAGGTCTGCGCCCTGGGGAGAAACTGTTTGAAGAGTTGTTCCACGGTCGCGAAGCACCCGTTCCGACGGATGCACCCGGCCTGCGTATGGCATCCCCACGGACAGTCGATTTCGATGTGGCGGCTGAGGCCATGGATGCGCTTGAAGCCGCCTGTCTAGAGGAAGATCTTCCCGCCATCATGACGATTTTTCAGCAGCTTGTGCCTGAATTCAATCATAACCGGGACGGCAAGACACCGTCTCAAACAGACCATTCCCAGCCCGATGTGGAGACGATTGCATGACTGATCCAATTGCTTTTCTGGATCTTCCGAAACAGCAGGCCCGTCTCAAGGATGCGATCGACCGTCGGGTAAAGACGGTTTTCGAGCATTGCCGCTTCGTTATGGGACCAGAAGTCGAGGAATTGGAACAGCGGCTGGCCGCGTTCGGTGGCGCGAAGTACGCGATTGGCGTGTCTTCAGGGACGGATGCGCTTCTGATGGTGCTGATGGGTGAAGAAATTGGGCCGGGGGACGCGGTCTTCCTTCCTGCCTTTACCTACACGGCGACGGCGGAGGTCGTGCTTCTTCTTGGGGCAACGCCCGTTTTTGTGGATGTTGAGCCAGATACATTCCAGATCAGCATGACCTCTCTGGCCGACCGCCTGGCGGCTGTGCGGACTGGAGAGGAACTGGAGCCACGCGCCGTCATCGGTGTCGACCTGTTTGGTCAGCCTGCCCCCTGGGATGAACTGAAGGCGTTTGCGGCTCAGGAAGAGCTAACCCTGATTGCAGACTGTGCCCAGTCTTTTGGAGCCTCCTATCATGGGCGTCGTCTTGGACACGAAGCCCGCGCTACGACGCTTTCGTTTTTTCCGTCCAAGCCGCTGGGCGGATACGGGGATGGCGGCGCGATCCTGACGGATGATGCAGATCTGGCTGCGCTTTACCGGTCGCTCCGCACCCATGGCGAGGGCAAAACCCGTTACGAAGTCGAGCGAATTGGGATCAATGGACGCCTCGATACCCTTCAGGCGGCTGTTCTGATTGCCAAGTTGGATGCTTTTGAAGATGAACTGAAGCGCCGGGGCGCTATTGCCAATGCCTATGACGCTGCCATGCCAGAAGGAATTCAGGCGCCAGCGCGCGTGGCGGAGAGTGAAAGTGCGTGGGCGATTTATAGTGTCCTGCTACCGGATGCCGCGGCTCGGGACTCATTGCAGGCGCATTTGAAAGAGGCAGGCGTGCCAACAGCGGTTTATTACCCCAAGCCACTGCATCATCAGCCTGCCTATAGCGAGCATCATGACGGTGCTTCACTGCCTGTTTCTGAAGGTCTTGGCGCGCGAGTGCTTGCGCTCCCCATTCACCCGGAGCTGACTGATGATGAAGTCAGCCGTATTACGGATGCCCTTAAAAGCTGGGCAGGAGAAAATACATGAGGCGCGAACAGAAGCTGCTTCTGGCTTTTTGTGCACTGGTTTTCATTCCCGTGGGTATCGTCTGGTTTGTCGCCTGGCCATTGATCCACGCATGGAAATTCCCGCCCGTCACGGAGGGTAAAATCGTGGCTCCTGTTAGTCGGGATCTGACGTCCGCGGAAGTGAGTGACATCAACCTTTGGCTTCAGTCCCATACGACGGGCTGGGGGCCGAGCGGTGAACAGCCGCCACAAAAGGGACAGGTGATTCTGCGTCTGAGCAACGCTGAAAACCACCCCGTCATCATCTCCATCTGGAAGCACAAGCATGAGGCCGATATCGTTGGCGTTCAGCTTGAGGATGATGGTCCTTACCGTATGAATGCCTTTGAAGATGCGTCTCTCAAGGCACTACAGCCCGCTGAGCTGCAGCCTCACGGATGAAAGTGTAAACTTCAGGGCTGAAAGGCGCCTGCCGCTCGGGCGTCTGCCAGTCCTGCATCTGCTCGTACATGGTTGCAGCTTTGCGCCATAGATCCGGTCCCACGGCATCCTGGAGCGGCTGCTGCAACTCCATCCACTCTTTGACAAGGTTCTGCGCTTCGGGGCTCGAAGGCGCGACCTTGCGGCCGATGGCTTCCTCACAGTGGGCGATCAGTTTTACCCATCGAATCTGATAGAATGTCTTTTCGTCTTCGCAGCCGAAATGAGTATCCATCTGCTTTTGCCACTCACGCTGCTCGGAAGGCGTGAAGTATTGCTCGAAAACAGGTCGTGTATTTTCCCATTGAAGAGCCGCTTCTCCTTCACGCAGTAAAAGGCAGAATGCGGTAAGATCAACGGCACCATGACCGATATCGTTTTCTTTTAGCAGATGGCGTGTTGCGTGAAGTTGGTTGATCGTGCCTTCGAGGGCCGTCTTTCGCACTGAAAGTAACGCCAGTTGAGCGTCGATTATCGCTTCGGGAGCGGTGGGCCTGCGTTCCATCTCTTTGATTTCTGAAAGACTGAAGCCCATACGCTTCAGAAGCAGCACATGAGCAAGGGTGCTTACGGCGGAAAGATCATAAACTCTTCTGCCGTTTTCTGCTCGGATGGGCCTGATAAGCCCCATTGATTCAAAATGTCGAAGGGTTCTGGGCGTGGTGGCGCTTGCTTTGGCCAGTTCCCCGATTGTCAGGGTTTGTGGTGTCATGGATCTTCCTCCTGACGCACCATGTGTCATGATGACGTTACGTCAGGAGCAAGAGAAAATTTACTCTTTGTGCGCTTCGGTCTCGGAAATCTCTCCAACATCCCGCTTGGTCTGATCTTCGTCTTCAAGCGGGGCAGTAGCTTTGTCTCCCATGGCAAGGAGCGCCGCCGTGATGGGAGATGCAAGAATCAGTCCTGGAATGCCGAGAATTGTGCTGAAAACGGTCTGGGACAGGATGGCCACAGCTGGCGGCATGTGAACAGCACGACGTTGGATCAGGGGGGCCAGAACATTACCCTCGAAGAACTGGATTACGCTGTAGAGAATGGCAACAAACAGCGCTTCTTTCGTTCCCATCGAGAGGCCTAGCAATATTGCCGGAACGGCTCCCAGGATGGCTCCAATATAAGGGATGAAGTTGCACAGCCCTGCAACAACACCGAGCGCCAGTGCCAGCGGCACTCCGATCAGCGACAATCCGATACCTGACAGAATACCGACGACCAGCATGTCCAGAGCCTGTCCCGCCGTCCAGGCCCAGAGCGTGGTGCCCGCAGCCATGAGCAGTGTACGGGCTGCATTACGGTGTTGGGTTGGAAACAGGCGCAGGAAGCCGTCAATGTAAATGGCAGGAGAGAGAGCAAAGTAGAGACCAGCAATCAGAATGACCGCCAAAGTTCCGAGAACGCCGAAAGCGCTGCTGAGGATGCCGGTTACGGATCCAGCGAGCCCTGATCCCAAGGATCCGAGGCTGCCTGAGGTCGCGTCATTGCCGCCTACAGCGGTGGGGAGGTGATCCAGAACCATCTGACCCAGCGTAGAGCCGGAAAGGTGGGATTTGAGGTCTCCCGACTGCTGAACAAGCGCCTGTTTGAGGCGAATGAACTGATCTCCGATCGCTGGGCCGCTACTCCAGACAAGGCCTGCCACGGCCAAAAGAATGATAACGGTCACAAGCGCTACGGCTGCCTGATAAGGGATGAACGTGATGTGACGTCGTACCATGCGGGCGAGACCATGAAGCACCACGGCCATCAGGGCAGAGGCGAAAACAACGGCCAACACGTCTTTCATGAGCCAGACGGCCAGTAGGATTAGCGTGACAGCGAGAGCAATACGGAGCAATCCTGCGATTCGGGATAACTCGCGCGCGCGAGGCTCCTTTTCGTCACGGTCCTTCGGGTCGGAAAACGAAATAGGCATCAGCCGGTCCATCCTGAATCTGTAGACCAGCATCGGCTTATGGATTTAGAGAGGGCGGGTCAATCGGGCCTTGGAAGAAACCAACGGTCAGCCAGCCCAACGGATCTGTGAAGCAGGCTGGGAAAGACTGTAAGGGCCACCGCCAATAATTTCGAGAGCCAGAGTACTCGGACCTTCCGTATTGAGATGTAAGGCGGCATCTCCATCGGTCCAGCCCTGACCCTGTGTCTCGTCTGCCATCCAGCCGGAGGTTGGTTCTGGTGGAACCAGATGATCGGTTACTTTTTGGGTTCTGGACGCATCGAAAAGGAGCACGTCCCGGATCAGGACGCCGAGAGTGCGCCGATCATCAATGTAAGGACCCTTCACGTCACAAGGGCGATTTGCGCGGGAAACAAGCCGCAGACTTCTGACAGGGGTTGGCAAAGTAAAGATGACGTATCCACCACTCTGACGGCTCGGATAGAGGCGTGTGCCGTCAGGAAGGATCAGATGCAGGGCGGGGTCTGTTGTTGTGAAGGCTTCAAACCCTTCAATACCTGCTCTGGTAGCGATGGCTTTCCAAGCCGCTTCGGTTTGGGACCGAGATGTCAGGAGTGGGGCAGCCGCATCTTTGTCCCAATTTTTCTGAATGGAACGCAGTGTTGCAATCTGACCTGTTTGCCGAAAAGCACGTCTGTCACCAGTGTCAAAATAACTTTCAGTAAAAATTCCATTTGCAGATATAATTGTATGCGTCTCGGTTTCAATGTGAAAATATTCGTAGGAGTGAATATTCCGATCCCACATGATGGATACACCATTGACCAGCATTCTTGCTGGAATGAGACCACCATTCATAAAAATACAATGTTCTGCTGTTACAAGGAGATCTGTGTGCGGCAGATGATCAGCGATTGCACCGGCCCGGATACGGATGGGCCAGCCTGCCAGATCATCTGGAAGATTTGGCCGAACACAACAGTGGCTTTTTCCAACCCAGACCAGTTTCTCACTTCGCCCCCCGGCTGTCAGAATTTCGTCGTTAATAACCAGGGTTTCTATGGGTTTTTCACCCTGTGGAGTGGCAATCAGACTGCCAGGCAGAAAGCAGGCTTCGGTAAAGTCCTCAATTTTTTGCTTTCTGGAAGCGGGCTTGTGGCCCGTATGCTTTTCATGATGCGACTGTGAGTGAGCAGGATTGTGGTGAGGGTGACCTGCAGTAGATTTTCCATGATGGCTGTTGAAGGTTGGATGCGAAAAGAACGACCTGGAGGAAGGTTTGGCGTGTGCCTCATGAGGTGCATGGGAAATTTTCTGAGGCACGCAGGCGTCCTGTCTGTCCTTGCAGGCGACTTTGAAAAAGCTAGTCGCTTGATGTTTGAAATCCAGACAGGACCCTATCAATCAAAAGTAAATAAACTCTTTATTGTCTTGGCGCGGGCGTTAGGATTTTGATTTTAGGCAGATGCTTCCTCCAGTTCTGCCTGGGCCTCAAGCCATAACTCTTCTGTTTGTTCCTGTGTTGTGTTGAGTGCGGACAAATGTGCATTCAGCGATGCAATTTCTCCTGGATTTCCTGACTGATACAATGCCGGATCAGCAAGCTTGGCCTCTATTTTTTCTTTTTCTTTTGTGATCTGGGCAAGTTTCGCTTCTGCATCACGGATTTTCCGTCGGAGAGGAGCCAAAGCGCGCGTCAGTTCCTTACGATCAACCCTTTTCTGGGGCGCGTCCTGAGAAGGCGAACGCGCCGTGCCTTTCGCGCGTTCCGCATTGTCTGCACGGGCTTTGCGGGCCCGCTCGATCAGCCATTCCTTGTATTCAGCCATATCCCCTTCGAAGGGGCTGATCGTTCCGTCCTCAACCAGCCAGAACCGGTCTGCGACAGATTCAACCAGATGGCTGTCATGGCTGATCAGAATTACGGCGCCTTCAAATTCTGATAGCGCACGGATCAGGGCATCTCGGGCGTCCAGATCCAGATGGTTGGTCGGCTCATCAAGGATAAGAAGGTGAGGGGCTTCCCGTGTGGAGAGCGCAAGAAGAAGTCGTGCTTTTTCACCGCCCGAGAGTTCGGATACCCGTGTTTCTGCGCGGTTTACATCCAGTCCAAATCGCGCCAACTGGGATCGCACCGCCACGGGTGTCGCATCTGGCATGGCGCGTGCCATGTGGTCGATCGGTGTTTCGGAGAGGACGAGTTCATCGGCCTGATGCTGGGCGAAATATCCGATCCGGAGTTTTGAGGAGTGGTTGTAAGAGCCACTCATGGGTTCAAGGCGACTCGCGAGGAGCTTGGCAAACGTGGACTTCCCGCGCCCGTTCTGACCCAGAAGCGCGATTCTGTCTTCCATATCCAGCCGCTGGTTCAGTCCTTTGAGAACCACGCGTCCATCATAACCAATGCTGACGTTGTTGAGGGTAATCATTGGCGGCGGAAGAGGCTGTGGCTCGGGGAAGGAAAAGCGTGTTGGCGTGTCTTCCACAACACTGTCGATCTGGGGGAGGCGTTCCAGTGCTTTCAATCGGGCCTGAGCCTGTTTGGCTTTGGTGGCTTTGGCACGAAACCGATCCACGAAAGATTGCATATGGGCGCGCTGGGTCGCGATGCGTTCTGCCATGCGATTTTGCTGGAGAGCCTGTTCCGTACGAATACGCACAAAATTGTCGTATCCTCCGGGTGTCAGACTGAGTTTCTGATGATCGAGATGGGCAATCGCATCGACGGTATTGTCGAGCAGTGAGCGGTCATGGCTGACGATGATGGCCGCACCAGGAAATTTGGCCAGCCAGGATTCAAGCCAAAGGGTGGCTTCGATATCCAGATGGTTGGTCGGTTCATCCAGCAGCAACAGGTCAGGACTCAGGAACAGTGCTGTGGCAAGGGAAACGCGCATCCTCCAGCCGCCAGAGAAGTCCGAAACCGAACGGAGTTGTGCTTCCTGATCAAATCCGAGGCCAGACAGAATAGCGCCGGCGCGAGCTGGGGCGGTGTAAGCATCAATTGCAATCAGGCGCTCATGAATGTCTGCAATCCGCTCCGGATCTGTGGCAGTTTCTGCTTCAGCCAGAAGTTTTGCGCGTTGGATATCGCCTTCCAGAACTGTATCGATCAGGGATGTCTCGCCCGAAGGCGTTTCCTGCTTCACGCGTCCCATTGTTGCGCGGTTGGCCAGCGTGATCGTACCGCCATCAGGGGCAATGTCGCCCGCGATGGCCCCAAGAAGCGTTGATTTTCCAGCCCCGTTCTTTCCAATGAGGCCGATTTTCCGACCGGGATCGACAGTCAGCGATGCACCGTCCAGCAGAGTGCGGCCAGCGATACGGAGTGTCAGGTCAGTGATGGTGAGCAGGCTCACGGGCGCCTCGATCAGTCGGGAAGAGTTAAAAAACCGCGACAGACCTATCAGGAACGACGAATTTGCTCTAGTGGAACGGCGGGATTTACCCCTTTGTCCAACAGGAGAAGAAAGATGGCTCTCGAGCGCACGCTTTCCATCATCAAGCCCGACGCTACGAAGCGTAACCTGACCGGCAAGATCAATGCCGTGTTCGAAGAAGCCGGTCTGCGCATCGTCGCCCAGAAGCGCATCCAACTGACCGAGAAGCAGGCTGGTGCTTTCTACGCTGTTCACAAGGAACGCCCGTTCTACGGCAGCCTCGTGTCCTCCATGATTGCCGAGCCGGTTGTCGTGCAGGTTCTGCAGGCTGAGAACGCTGTTGCCAAGCACCGTGAAGTCATGGGTGCAACGAACCCGGCTGACGCTGCTGAAGGCACTGTTCGCAAGCTGTACGCAGAAAGCATTGAAGCCAACTCTGTACATGGCTCTGACAGCCTCGAGAATGCAAAGAACGAAATCGCATTCTTCTTTGCAGAGACGGAAATTCTTCCGTAACTCTTTTAAATACAGTTGGGTTTCAAGGAAAAGCGTAGCATAAGCTACGCTTTTTTTATTTTTGATACATTTGTAGTGTATTTGTGTGTTGCTTCCTGCCATGGTCGAGATGGTAAGAAAGAGAAACTCGTGATATTATATAATTTGAAATTAATTTTTCCAGCGTAGGTTTCGGGCTTTATGCTGACGAAGTGTCATCAGACGATAGAATAGGTAGCGGATCTTGTTATGATCGATGGAAAGAAGATTGCGGTCGTTTTGCCTGCATATAATGCAGCCAAAACCCTGGAGCAGACTTATGCTGAAATCCCTCAGGACATTGTTGATGATGTTATTCTAACGGATGATGCTAGTCGTGATAACACAGCAGATATCGCGCGAAAGCTTGGGATACATGTCGTTCTTCATGAACGTAATCGGGGCTACGGCGGCAATCAGAAGACCTGTTATCATACAGCGCTAGAGCGAGGGGCTGATGTGGTCATTATGCTCCATCCTGACTATCAGTATTCGCCCAAATTATTGCGTGCAATGTGTAGTATGCTGACATCTGGCCATTATGACGTAGTTATCGCGTCTAGAATTTTAGGTAAAGGCGCTCTAAAGGGCGGAATGCCGCTTTATAAATATATTGCAAATCGGTTTCTGACATTCGCTCAGAATTTACTTCTAAACGCTAAACTGTCTGAATATCATACCGGGTATCGCGGCTGGACTAAATCTGTTCTGGAAAATCTTCCGCTCGATAAATGTTCGGATGATTTTGTTTTCGATAATCAGATGCTAGCTCAGGCTATTGGTCGTGGATACAAAATCGGTGAAATTTCCTGTCCGACGCGTTATTTCCCTGAAGCGTCTTCAATTAATCTCAAGCGAAGCATTGTTTATGGGCTTGGCTGCCTAAAGACCTCTTTGCAGTACCGTCTGCATCGTCTGGGTATCAAGCGTTCAAGCCTGTTCGGAAAATGAGCTCACTTTCTGAACGAAAACGTTCTCATCTGATGCGAGCTATAGTAGTTGGTGTTGTATTGGTTCTGTTGATTGCTTCGGGAATTATTTTCCGGGGCAATACAGAAATTCTTCAGCGTATGGTTCATGCCATACAGCATATACATGAGGTTTCTCCTGTTTATAGCTGGGTTGTATTTGGTTTGCTGCAAGTAGTGGTAGCGCTTTGTGGAGTTTTACCCGCATCAATAGGTGCTATAGTATCAGGAATGGTATTTGGGATCAGAGACGGTTTCATTCTCTCTGGTGCGGCTACCCTTATCGGAGCATTGGGAGCTTTTTATCTGAGCCGCGCTGTTTTTCGAGAGCAGATACAAGGTCTTCTAGCCCGCAGACGGTTTTTGTTGATGCTGGATCAGATGGCGCTGGACCAAGGGTGGAAAATTGTCTGTCTTCTCAGGTTGTCACCGGTTCTGCCGTTTGCAATCACCAGTTACGCACTTGGTCTTACGACAATTGCTGCCCGTGATTACCTCGTCGGTACGCTGGCATCCCTTCCGGCTTTACTTGGGTATGTGGTAATGGGGCATCTCGCAGAAAACGAAGTCTCTAATGCTACGCATGGAAGTATGAGCTGGATTCACCTCACTATGACAACGCTGGCTGTTCTGGCCACGGTGCTATTAGTCTGGCAGTTTGGTCGATTTGGCGCGCGTTATTTTCAGGATAAAAATAAAAGTGGTGCAAAATGAATTATTTTTTTAGTCACTATGAATATGGCAAAAAGAAATGGTTTTTTATTTCCATGGTTCTTTTTGTGTATGCAGTATTAATATGCACCCGTGCTCCTCAAATAATCATAACTGGTAGATTTTGGGCAGAGGAAGGAAAAATATTCTTCTATAATGCCATGGTCATGCCCCCATTAAAAGCTTTGTTTAATTCGTATGGGGGCTATCTTAATTTAGTGGCGAATGCTGCAACCCTTTTAGCATATAAAACGACATCTATCGCTTATGCTCCATACGTTACGATTACGATTGGGCTTATTTTTCAACTTTTACCTCCATTCCTGCTTTTGACAGCCAAGGATGAATGGTTGCGGCCACCTCTGGTGCGTATGAGTGCTGTGGCCCTGCTTTTATTTATTCCGTCCTCTTCAGAAGTGTGGTTGCAGGTTTTGCATTGTCAGTTTGAACTGGCTCTTTCCAGCGCCCTGATTCTGTCTATGGATACAACTTCTGGAGTGATGGGCGGGTTAAGGCTATTTGTTCTGTTTCTTGCTCCGTTGTCAGGGCCGGGTTCAATTGTTTTTGTTGCTCCTTTTTGTCTTCGTCTTCTAACAGATCGCAATCGGGCGCGGCTTTTCCAGTTTATAGCAATAACTTCTGGTGCGGCGCTTCAACTGGCTTTTTTCTACCATACGGATGGTGGTCGCGGCGGAGAACATTGGTTTCAACCTGCTCTGGCTGCCGTATTTTGTCGCGAGCCATTGCTGGTCTTTGGGGGGTTAACTGCCGAGACGGCAAAAATTATTCTTCATGTACAGCAGTCATTTTCTAAAAACTCATTTGGTCTGATCTGGCCACAGCTCGCAACTATCTTTTTCTTTGGATGCCTACTCTGCATATCACTCCTATTCAAAAAGAGTAGGGTATGCTTTTGGCTTCTGCTGGCCAACGCGACTTTTACTGGGGCTGCCCTATTCGGATCTATCGGCGGCGCTGTTTCCCAGATCGATATGTATGGGGGCGAAAGATATGTTTTTGTAGGCCAATCTCTTCTGGCTCTTACTGTGCTTGCAATGTTTGTTACCTCGAGCGCGGTGATACGCCGTTTTACACCTCTTGTGGTTCTGTGGATGTTGGCAGTGGGTATGCATTCATACTGGCATCCGATGTTCAACAGAACAGGAGATGCATGGCGGCCTGAAGTGCATAAATGGGAAGCCAACCATAGTTATCCCATGAAGACATGGCCTGGTAACTGGGTTGTCAATTTGCCTTAATGATTAACCATAAGGCCGGTGAGTAATCATATGGGCCAGCGTTTCTGGATAAAGCTCATGCTCACGTTCCAGAACGCGGGCTGCTAAAGTGTCGGGAGTGTCCCCGGGAAAAACAGAAACTCGGGCCTGTCCAAGAATAGGCCCTTCATCGACGCCAGATGTTACAAGATGAACGGTGCATCCATGTTCCTTGGCTCCTGCGGTCAAGGCAGCTTCATGGGTATGTAGGCCAGGAAAGGCGGGGAGGAGGCTTGGATGAATGTTCAGCATCCGACCCTCCCACGCATTCACCAAAAATGGCGTCAGAACACGCATATACCCTGCGAGACACACAATCTCGGCACCTGAGGCATGGATGGCGGCATCAACCTTCCGTTCATGAGCCTCCCGATCTTTGCCGAATAACTTATGGTCAATCGCAATCGTCTGAAGGCCCGCTGCTCGCGCGACTTCAAGGCCCGCCGCATCTGGCCGGTTGCTGAGAACCAGCACGATGCGGGCGGGATAATCGGGCCTTTCGCAAGCTTCGATCAGGGCACGCATGTTGCTGCCACGGCCGCTGATCAGAATGGCAATCGGCGTTTTCTGCATCATGAAAAGGAAACCGGCGCTGTCAGCGCATAGTTTTCATCCGACCGAACAACTTCGCCAATCAGGAAGGCACTCTCTCCACGGGATTCCAGTTCTGTCAGAACCCGTTCTGGCTCGGGCGTGACAAGAACCATGCCAATGCCACAGTTGAAGACGCGTAGCATTTCATCGGCCGCGACGTTGCCTACCTTGGCCATCCAGCGGAACACGGATGGGACAGTCCAGGACGCGCCATCAATGCGAACACCCAGCCCTTCTGGCAGGACGCGCGGCAGGTTCCCCGGGAGGCCGCCACCCGTAATATGGGCGCAGCCATGCAGCAGACCCTTGGCGTGAAGATCCAGAACAGTACGAACATAGAGGCGTGTCGGTGTTAGCAGGCCTTCTGCGAGTGTATGTCCTTCTGCAAAAGGTGCTGGGGCATTCCAGCCCAGGCCAGAACGTCGAACGATTTCCCGAACCAGTGAGAAGCCGTTGGAATGAACACCGGAAGAAGGGAGGCCAATCAGTGCATCACCTTCGCGGATACCTGCGGGAAGGAGGCTATCGCGTTCTGCGGCTCCCACACTGAAGCCCGCCAGATCGTAATGTCCTGGAGCGTACATGCCTGGCATTTCTGCGGTTTCACCGCCGACCAGAGCACAGCCGGACTCTGCACATCCGTGTGCGATACCTTTCACGACGGTAGCAGCGTCTTCAACGGACAGTTTGCCGGTCGCGAGATAATCGAGAAAGAAGAGGGGCGTTGCACCCTGCACGACCAAATCGTTTACGCACATCGCGACAAGATCCACACCGACCTCATCATGCTTCCCGGCCTCGATCGCCACCATCAGTTTGGTGCCGACCCCATCTGTACAACTGACAAGAACCGGGTCCGTGAAACCAGCAGCTTTCAGATCAAATAAGGCCCCGAAACCACCGAGACCACCCATCGTTCCAGGACGGTTCGTTGCCTTGGCGGCTGGCTTGATGGCATCGACCAAAGCGTCGCCTGCGGCAATGTCCACGCCAGCCTGTGCATAGCTGGCGCCCTGAGGGGTATCGGGCTGATCGGTCATCGTGAAAGCTTCCCGCTGGTTGACGTGACGCCGTTCTAGAGCATCCTGCGCACGGGCGGAACGCTATTTGAGAGCGGAACGACATGGAAAAAGGGTTTTCATGACAAAACAGGACGGACAGACCGGGCCTTTGGGAGGGGATGGAGGTCTTCAGATGGCCTTTCCTCTGCGCAGACCTATGGCGTTCACAGCTGATCGTTTCATTACGAGTCCGTCCAATGCCGCTGCAAGAGCGTGGCTGTCTCGCAAAGCCTGGCCGGATGGGCGGTTATGGCTATGGGGGCCTGCCGGGACGGGGAAGACGCATCTTCTGTCCGTCTGGGCTCAGGAATATGACGCTACCGTTCTGGATGCGCGTCTGTTTTCGCATTCTTCTTCTGGTGGACGTATCCGTGTGCAGGGCAATCTTGCGATTGATAATGCCGATTCGCCGGGGGACGAGGCTACGCTGCTTCATCTTCTCAACGATGCCTTTGCGCAGGGAGATCGCGTTCTGATGGTAGGACGCTTACCCCCGTCACGCAGCCATTTCGCTCTTGCGGATCTGGCCAGTCGTCTCCGTGCCACTGCGACGACGGCGACTGGTGAGCCGGAGGATGACCTGCGAGCCACACTGCTGCTCTCGCTTCTGGCGCATCGGCAGCTTGTGGTGTCGCAATCTGTGACGGATTGGCTGTGGCGACATCTTCCGCGCACGGGAAGTGCTCTTGTCTCTGCTGTTGAACGTCTTGATGACGCGGCGCTGGCGCGGGGGACGGCTATCACACGGGCACTGGCGCGGGAAATGCTTCCCGATCTTCTGATGTCAGAGCATTCTGACGAGTGACACAAAACCGACGTTTGACACGCTTCTTCCGAGTCCCGATCCTGATGGGGATTTTGGTTCAAGCTTCCCGGAAGAGACCATCGTGACGACTGAAGACAAGAAACCAGCTCCTCGCCGCCGCACATCCCGCCAGCCGCGTGAGGGCAGCATGACTGCGGCCGTAAGTCGCGCCAGGCGGAGGCGGATGGTCGTCCCGACAGCCAAGGACTATGCGGATATGCCAACGTCTCCTGAGCGGTTTATCAATCGTGAACTGTCCTGGCTCGATTTCAACCAGCGTGTCATTGAAGAAGCGGAAAGCCCGCGAAATCCGTTGCTGGAACGGGTTCGCTTCCTGTCCATCAGTGCCAGTAACCTTGATGAATTCTATTCCGTCCGCGTAGCAGGTCTGGTCGGGCAGGTTCGGGAAGGGATGGTCGTGCGCAGCCCCGATGGGGCTACACCCGCGCAACAACTTACCGCGGTGCGGCAAAAAGCGCGCTTTCTTCTGGAAGAGCAGCAGCGGGTCTGGCGCCAGCTTGAAGCTGAACTGAAGGATGCAGGCATCTCGATCCTTCCTACGGAAGGTCTTGATGATGCCGACCTCGCGCAGCTTGCCACGATGTTTCAGGAGCGCGTCTTCCCCGTTTTGACGCCGTTGGCTGTTGATCCGTCCCACCCGTTGCCGTTCATTCCCAACATGGGTCTGGCACTGGTCATGCGGCTGAAGGACCCGACGACGGCAAAGCATGTCATGGATGGCCTGATCCTGTTGCCGGCACAGGTTCCGCGTTTCCTGCGCCTGCCGTCCAAAGTCGGATCAGAAGGAGATGCGTCTGGCGACATCCGTTTTGTGTTGCTGGAAGATCTGGTTCAGCTTTTTGCGGATCGCCTATTCCCAGGTCTCTCCATCGGGGCCGCGGGTGTTCTAAGAATCATCCGCGATACGGATGTGGAATTTGAAGACGAAGCGGAAGATCTGGTTCGTTCCTACGAGACGGCGTTGAAGCAGCGTCGTCGTGGCGTGGGAATTCATCTTGCGCTCGACCAGAAGCTGCCAGAAACGCTTGGTCGCGAGATGGGTGAAGAACTGGGCGTCGGCGATGAAGACGTCGTTGTTCTTCCCAGCTTCGTAGGCGTTGTCGATCTCAAGCAACTGATTGTCGATGATCGTCCGGATCTGGTGTTCCCGCCTTACACACCACGGTTCCCGGAACGCATTCTGGATTATGACGGGGACTGCTTCGCAGCGATCCGTGCCAAGGACATCGTGGTCCATCATCCGTTTGAGAGTTTCGACGTCGTGGTGCAGTTCCTGCGTCAGGCTGCGTTGGACCCGAATGTTCTGGCCATCAAGCAGACCCTGTATCGCACCTCCCGCGACAGCCCCATCGTTCAGGCCCTGATTGAGGCGGCTGAAGCCGGTAAGTCTGTTACGGCCATGGTCGAACTGCGCGCACGGTTTGACGAAGAAGCCAATATTCGTCTGTCCCGCGCTCTGGAAGCGGCAGGCGTGCAAGTCGTGTTCGGTTTCGCGCATTTGAAAACGCATGCGAAACTCAGCCTTGTGGTCCGCCGCGAAGGCGGAACGCTGAGGTCCTATGCTCACTTCGGAACGGGCAACTACCATCCGATCACGGCGCGGATTTACACGGATCTGTCCTTCTTCACCTGTGATCCAAAGCTGGCGTCCGACTCAGCCAAGCTGTTCAATTATATGACCGGTTACGCCACACCGGAGAAAATGGATGCCCTCGCATTCTCTCCGATCACGATCCGGCCGACGATTGAGCAACTGATCCGGGATGAAATCGCGCATGCCAAGGCGGGTCGTCCGGCTCGCATCTGGCTGAAGATGAACAGCCTCGTCGATGCGGAACTCATTGATCTGCTTTACGAGGCTTCTCAGGCTGGCGTGAAGATCGTCGGGATCATCCGTGGGATCTGCTGTCTCCGTCCGGGTGTTCCGGGGCTTTCGGAAAACATCGACATCAAATCCATCGTCGGGCGTTTTCTGGAACATGCCCGCGTGTTTGCCTTCGGAAATGGCCATCGCATGCCGTCTCATAAGGCAAAAGTTTTCATTTCTTCGGCGGACTGGATGGTGCGGAACATGGATTGGAGGGTAGAAGCAATGGTGCCCATTACCAATCCAACCGTTCATGCCCAGATTCTCGGCCAGATCATGACGATGAACATCAAGGACACCCTCCAAAGCTGGACGCTGTTGAAAGACGGCCGCTGGCATCGGGTGTCTCCGGGTGCGCATCCATTCTCTGCCCATGAATACTTCATGAACAATCCATCCCTGTCCGGCCGGGGTTCGGCCGCGCGGGAGAAAGCTCTTCCGGAGGCCCATCGTCCACGCGAGCGGCCTGACCGGATTCTGGAAGACTGAACCACATGTCATTATCTGCACAGCGTTCCGCTATCGTTGATCTCGGGTCCAATTCAGTCAGGCTCGTGGTTTTTGAAGGCGTTGCGCGCAACCCGCTCCCTATCTTCAATGAGAAAGTTACGCTCAAGCTGGGGCGCGGTCTGGATGCAACGGGACGCCTGAATGACGAAGGCGTTACGCTGGCGATGGACGTGCTGGGACGTTTTCATACGGTAGCCCGTGCCATGGGAGCAGAGCCTTTTGAGGTTCTGGCCACCGCGGCGGTGCGGGATGCGTCCAATGGTCCGGATTTCGTGTCGGCCATCCGTGCACGGATGCCGGGTGTGCCCATTCGTGTTCTGGAAGGGACTGAAGAGGCGGATTATGCCGCCCGGGGCGTATTGTGCGGACTGCCCGAAGCGAACGGTCTCGTAGCGGATATTGGTGGTGGTTCGCTCGAACTGATCCATGTCGCCGATGGTCAGTATTACGAAGCCCTGACGACTAAATTAGGTGTGATCCGTCTTCAGGATCGGGCCAAAGGTAGCATTGAAAGCGCAGCGGAGATTGCATCTGAATTGCTTCGGGAGGTTAACTGGCTCCCGGGTATGACGGGTCGTCCGCTGTATCTGGTGGGTGGGGCTTTCCGTGCCCTGGCTCGGTTGCAGATTGCCCGTACGCAGTATCCGCTCAATCTGGTTCATCTTTTCACGCTGTCCGAAGGGGAAGCGCGGGAGATGTCGGATTGGGTGATCGGTGCTTCCAAGCGTACTCTTGAAAAACTTCCGAATGCGCCTCGTAAACGTCTTGGAGATGCGCCTTTCGCCGCCGTTGTTCTGAAATGCCTGATGGAGCGCGTGCGTCCGTCCAAGGTTGTGTTCAGTGTCGATGGCCTGCGGGAAGGCTGGTACATGAAGCATGTGGCCTCGTCCGTCGCTGGCGATGACCCGATGACGGCTTTGGCTGAGGAAATGGCCGGGCGTCTTGCGCGCAGCGTTACACTGTCCAATGCCTTGACTGGATGGACAGCACCGCTGTTCCGCGACGAAACACCATGGCAGCGCCGTCTGCGCCAGCTTGCGTGTACGTTGTCGGATATCGGGTCTTACGATCATCCTGAGTATCGTGCCGAACAGACTTATCAGCGCGTGATGCATTGCCATGGGGTTGGATTTGAACATGCAGCCCGCGCCTTTATCGGACTGACTCTTGCGGTTCGTTATGAAGTGGCGATGGATGCGTCCCTGATCGAACCTTCCCGCCAGCTTCTGTCCCGTTCGGAAATTGACCGAGCGGTGAGGCTGGGTCTGGCTCTCCGTCTGGCCTATACACTCTGCGCCGGGACGACTGTGCTGCTGGAGGAATGTCGCCTGCTGGTGGAAGACCAGCAGCTTGTCCTGATTTTGGGGGCACGCAGCGTGCGCGCTGCGGGCAGTGCAGTCCGCCGACGTTTTGAAAGACTGGCAGCAGTCATGCAGTTAGAGTGTCAGGTAAGGGAAGAATGAGTTTGAGGATGAAGTTTGGCGCTGGGGCCGCTCTGGGCCTGATGGCAGCCGTTACGATCAGCGGCGGGCTGGTGGCGTGTGGAAAGGTGCCGGGGCATGACCGTAACAAGCTCTGGGAACTGGTAGGCAGTCGATGCGCCAAGGATGCAGAGCATCACCCGTGCGCAGTTTATGACCCTCAGGACGGTTATGCTTTGCTCAAGGATCTGTACGGGCACGGTCAGTATCTTCTGATCCCGACAAAGAAGGTTCCTGGGATTGAGGACGCATCGCTGCTTCAGCCGGAAACACCAAACTACTTCGCAGAAGCCTGGGCCGAACGGCAGCGTGTTCCGGCAGGATATGGTTTTCCAGTCCCGGATGAGCATTTGTCTCTCGCCATCAACTCCCGTGATGGCCGGACGCAGGACCAGCTCCACATTCATATTGATTGCCTGACGCCTTACGTTCGCGCTGAAATCGACAAGAACATGATCGGTGAAGCTTGGACGCCTGTTTCGCTCTATGGCCATCCGTATCGGGCGCGGTTGGTACAGACACTGGATCCTTCGCCTTTCCGTCTTGTGGGCGATGCAGGGGATATGGCCGATCACACGATTGTGGTGACGCCGGGCCATCACGGTGGTTTCGTTATTCTGGATGACGTCGCTCACGCTCTGGATCTGGCTTCAGGTGAGGAAGTTCAAGACCATAAGTGCAAAATCGATGACCCGAAGCACAAGTCCATGCATATGGATGGCATGGAACCCGGCATGCACATGAACGGGATGATGTAACACTTCATCTTGTTCTGATGCTCCGGGACTGGCATGGTTCGATCATCCTCGAACCACCTGTTATTTCCGGAGATTGCCCGTGAACTGGCCTTTGCTGGCTCTGGCCGTGGGCGCATTCGCCATCGGTACAACCGAGTTTACCCCGATGGGCCTTCTGCCTGTTATCGCGCAGGGCCTTCAGGTTACCGTACCGAAGGCGGGTGGCCTTGTGACGGCCTATGCCGTAGGCGTCATGGTTGGCGCCCCTTTCATTACGCTTCTTCTGGCAAGACTGCGCCGTAAATCTGCCCTGACATTGCTCATGGGGATTTATGTGGCCGGCAATCTGCTCTCTGCGGTGGCTGGAAGCTACGAACTCCTTTTTGCTTCCCGCGTACTCACCAGTCTGGCCCATGGGGCCTTCTTCGGCCTCGGAGCTGTTGAAGCGTCCGCCATTGTCGCGCCGGAGCGTCGGGCCAGTGCTGTGGCTACCATGTTCATGGGTCTGACGATTGCCAATATCATTGGCGTCCCGGCGGCGACCTGGCTTGGCATGAATTTCGGATGGCACATGGCTTTTGGGGTGACCGCTATTCTCGGGCTTCTAACAATGGTTGCCGTACAGTGGGCGCTTCCAGCGCGTGAGGCAGGGCCCGTTCCAGACGTTGCCAGTGAACTCAAGGCTCTTCTGCGTATCAATGTGCTGTTGGCTCTGACAACAACGGCGATCGGGGCAGGGGCCATGTTTGTGCTCTACACCTATATCGCGCCAATTCTTCAGCACATCACGCATGCCAGCCCGCTGGTGATTACGATTGCTCTGATGCTGACAGGTGTTGGCTTCTCAATTGGTAATGCGATTGGCGGTCGAAGTGCAGATCGCTCGCTGGATGGAAGCCTTCTGATGTTCTTCCCCATTCTGGGGGCCGTCATGCTGCTCTTTCCCTGGGCTGCTCAGACGGTGCCGGGCGCGCTGATTGCCACGCTTGTCTGGGGTGCGGCGACGTTCGCATTAATGCCCGCTCTTCAGATGCGTGTCATGCAGGCTGCTCATGATGCACCTGCTCTGGCCTCTTCGGTGAATATCGGTGCGTTCAATCTTGGAAACGCGATTGGTGCCGCTTTTGGCGGAATCGCGCTCTCCATGGGCTTGGGTTATGCGGGTGTTTCCGTTATCGGAACAGCTCTGGCTCTCGTCGGGGTCGGTCTTGTTCTCTTTTCGCGAAAGGTGGCTCCGCCATGACCCGTTCCTTTCTGCTCGCCACCGGGCTTCTTCTCAGTGCGGCTCTGACGCCACTTGCCGCTTATGCCGAGCAGCCTGCCAATGTCGGTGATGTCATTATGTCGGCCAGCGCCTATCATGACAGCGGCGACTACCAGCATGATTTTGATACGGTGATTGCTCAAGCCCGTCATTGGGTCTTCGAGCGCGCGCCCAAGGTGCACAAGCCTGCGATCGTTCTCGATATTGACGAAACGACCCTGTCCAACTGGGATGAAATCCGGGCGGATAATTTCGGCTATATCGCCAATGGCCCCTGCGATGCGCTGCCCAAAGGGCCATGTGGCGCCATTGCCTGGGAAAAGAGCGGCCGTGCGCCAGCTTTTGCCTCGACGCTGGCTTTGATTAATGAAGCCGAGAAGAACCATGTTGCGGTTTTCTTCATCACGGGCCGTCATGAAGACGAACGTGAGGCGACTGCACGCAATCTTCATCTTGCCGGAATCAAGCACTGGGACGGACTAGATCTGCGTCCCATGACCTCACATGGCTATGCTGCGCATTACAAGGCACCAGCCCGCGCGGCGATTGAAGCCAAGGGCTACACCATTATTGCCAGCATCGGAGATCAGCCTTCCGATCTTGCTGATGGCCATGCCGAGAAGGGGTTTCTGTTGCCGAACCCGTTCTATCGCGTGCCGTAAGACGGTCCTGTTTCTGATATGAAAAAGGCGCTCAGGTGAATGACCTGAGCGCCTTTTTTGTGGCCTTAGAAAGACTTCAGCAGCCGTTCCAGATAATCCAGTTCACTTTGAGGCCGGGTACGGTCTGACGCACGGCGGCGAAGTTCGCGCTCAATATCCCGAGCTCGGTCCCGGGCGTTCCGATCAGGGATGTGTGCGTCGGAATCCTTGCCGTTCTGGCCTTCGCCCAGCTTCCGGCCCAACGGATCCTGATCCTTGCGATCTTCATCCCCGTCATCATCGTCGCCTGCGTCGGGCTGGTCTCCGCCATCGCCCTGCTGCCCGGCTGCACCATGCTGCTGCTGGCCGGAACCGCCGCTTCCCATGGACGGAATGAAGCTCAGGCTTCCGCCTTTGCCCTGACCCGATCCACCTGACTTCTGGTTCTGCCGCATCTGTTTTCCGGCTTCGGAGAGATCCGCAAGAACCTTTTGCTCTGCTGTCGCAGCTTCATCATCGTGACGGTCTGCCAGAGCCTTCCGGGCATTCTGCATGTCCGCCTTGGCTTTTTCAAAGGCCGTCGCAGGCTTGCCGGTCAGATCCTTGACGCGACGACCAAGAATATCATCCACACGGGACAATGCACGCTGAAACGCATGGTCGACACGGCGCTCGGGAGACTGGGACGCAACAGTAGCCGGGTCGGTCGGAGCAGCGGGTTTAGCTGGGGTGGCCTGTTCCATATCCGGTGGAGGCTGCATGCCTAACTGACGCATCAGATCAGCCGTGGACATCTGGCTGATATCCTCATGACCGTCCTGCTGATCGGGGGGAAGGGCGGCCTTGCGAGCAGCGGACAGGCGCGCCTGTGCGTGATCCAGAAGCATCGTTTCCCGATGGACCAGATCATGCAGGGCGGCGCGCTGGGCGCGGGCTTCTTCCTGCGCCTTCATCTGGGCGGCAAGGGCTTTCAGATCTTCCGGTGTGGCCTGACGCATATGCTCGGCCATGTCTTCCATCTGCTGGAGCTTGCGGAGGGCTTCGTCACCATGCCCCTGGGAGGCATCGTTCTGAAGGCGCTGCATCTGGTCGGACCATGGATCAGCCGAACTGGTACCGGACTGAGGCATCATGATGCCGCTTTGCGCCGCCTTCTGGAACAGAAGCTGCATGCGTCGGTTCAGCGCACCCTTAAGGTCTTTTGTCCGGCGCTGAAGTTCTTCCTGTTCGGCAAGGGAATGTCCCTTTTCGCCCAGTTCCCGCATGTGATCGAGCTGTTGCTGGACGCTCTGTTGGGCCGCACGTACGGCTGCGGCGGCGTCTGCAATTTCGGGACCATCCCGTCGCAGGTCATCCAGATACAGAGCGAGTGCCCAGAGTTGCCCCGGAACCTGTTCGGCTGAACCTTCCGGTGCATCGTGCTGGAGGGATGCGATATCGAGACCCAGAGGGGCCAGAACCGGATGAACGGTTGTTGTCTGGGTCAGGAGTTTCAGTTCGTCTGCGGCCTGCTGAGGGCGTTCCTGCCCAAGCATCAGGCGACGACGCAGAGACACGATGGCGCGCGCCAGCGGGTCCGTGAACTTGCGTGCGCCAAGATGAAAACGAATGGGATCGCTCAGGCTCTCACGGCCCGAAACGCTCGTGGCATGTAGCCGTCCTTCAACTTCCATTCCTGCAAACGGGTCGGACGACAGGTCTGGTCGTGCCTCACCTTTGGCGTCCTTGGGATGGCCATCCAGAGGAATGGGAACGCGGAGCACACGGCCCTTCGAAATCCCCGGCAGTCTGATTTCAGCGTCCAAAGACGCGACGCCATAAGACTGCTTCACATGCCACGGAAGGCTGGTCCGCCAGTCATCCTTCTGTGGCGCTGGCTTTCCGTCCCATGAAACTACGGGCGGAAGGTCCGGCTCGACAGCGACGCGCCAAGACCCAAGCGTCCGGCCTCGGGAGGAGAGTGTGATGGTGCCTGTCTGCTGAAGCGTTGCCTTCTCGCTCCAGCTTTTCTCATCGAGCCGGTCATGGCTGAGAGATGTGGCTCCACGGAGAACAGGGCGTCCATTGGCACCTGTAATCGTCGCGTTCAGGATGGCGCCTTGCGGGACTGTTACCGGCTTTGCCTGCTGCGTCTGGGAGAGGAAAACGGGTGCGCCGGGTGCGTAGGATGGGCGATCAATCCATGCCTGAACCGATGGCAGGGGAACGCTGTCATCATCCACGCCGGGCACAAAGCCTGAATGCAGGCGGGAAAGGGAGTGAGGCCCGCTCAGCGCCACAGCCGCGGCAAGCGCAACCGTGACAGAGGCAAGACCCAGCTTCTCACCGGTCGTTGTCTCCGGCTTTGGAAATCCGACCTTCAAAGGGCCAAGGGATGCGACAACGCGGTGAACATGCTGCGCCCAAATGGCGGCCTGTTCCCCATTGCCTGCATAGGCCGGACGGTCAGCAAGTGTTAGAAGTGGCTGATACGCCAGATGGGAGTCACGCTCGATCCGGCGATCAACCTGCGCTTCCGTAGGCTGTGGGATGGATCGCAGCCCCTTGAAGCCGAGCCAGAGTGCCGTTCCCAGAACGAGCATTTCAAAGAGGGCATGAAGCCAGTCCGGCAAAGACTGGGGAATACGGGCCAGACTGGCCAGACCGTAGAATGCCGCAAGAAGCAGCGACCAGCGCAAAGCTGGCCAGGCGCGTTCCCACCACAGAACGCGCCTTGCGCGACGGCGAAGGGAAACGAGGCGGGCTGTTGCGGCAATCGGATCAGCCATGGGCGGGCAGGAGCCAGTCCGGAACGGTTTCTGCAGCGATCAGGTCTTCGACGGTCTGGCGCTGGCGGATAATTTCCCAGCGACCATTGTCGACCAGAACCTGAGCGGCAAATGGCCGGGAATTATAGGTCGAACTCATGACGGATCCGTAGGCTCCCGTATCCAGAAGGGCAACGAGATCCCCGCGCTTCAGGGACGCAGGCAGAATGCGATCCTTCGCGAAGATATCACTGCTTTCGCAGACAGGTCCTACCACATCCCACGGCTTAAGCGCGTCACTGAAGGCGGCCGGGGCAACGGGAAGGATACCATGCCAGGAATCATAAAGCGCCGGACGGGCCAGATCGTTCATGGCGGCATCAATCACGACGAAATCCGGATTGCCCGCCTTGGTTTCGATGACGCGGGACAGAAGAACCCCTGTCGGCGCGGAAAGCCAGCGGCCTGGCTCGATGCTGAGAGCAACATCAAGATCACCCAGCGTTTCAGCAATGACGCCAGCCAGCATTTCCGGGGGAGGGGCGACTTCATCCTTGTAGCGGATACCCAAACCACCACCGCAGTCGATGGTTTCGACTGTGTGGCCGGCGGCGCGAATTTCACGAACCATATCTGCAAGGCGGCTATAGCCTTGGCGGAAAGGTTCAGCCGTTAGCATCTGGCTTCCAAGATGCACCGCTAGACCAACAAGCTGCACATGATCGAGCGTAGCGGCTTCGGCATAGAGTTCGACGGCGCGACGATGTTCGATCCCGAACTTGTCGCCAGCGCGGCCGGTGCTGATCTTGTCATGCGTCTGCGCATCGACGTCCGGGTTTACGCGCAGGGCCGCACGGGCAACTTTGCCACAGGCACGGGCGATCTCGTTCAGGCGATGGAGCTCTTCCACGCTCTCCACATTGATCTGGCGGATTTCGCGTTCCACGGCTGCACGAAGTTCCAGATCCGATTTACCAACACCGGAAAAGACGATTTCATCGGGGGTGATGCCAGCGTGTAGTGCACGGGTCATTTCGCCGCCACTGACGATGTCCACGCCGTAGCCGCAGTCCCGCAGAATGGTCAGGGTTGCCTGATGATCCTGGGATTTCATGGCAAAGTGGAAGTGAACCGGCAGGTTGCGGGCTTCGAATGCGGCTTTGAGAGCATTGGCACGACGGCGCAGCGTACCAGCCCCCGTGATCCAGCAGGGCGTACCAGCAACAGCAGCGATGACATGCAGGGGCACGCCTTCAAAAAGAAGACCGTCGCGCGCATTGACCTCCAGAGGAGGGCGGCTTGTCAGAAGGTCATTGAAGGAGGGGGCGGAAGAAGGAGCGTTCATGATGGTTCTACCGTATCGTGGACGCATGGATGTTCCAAGCCGTTCACACAGGCGCTAATGTCGGAATTATGATGGAAGAACTGATCTCCCGGGCCCTTGATGCCCGTTCCCGTGCTTACGCGCCATATTCCCGCTTTCAGGTGGGGGCGGCTCTGCGATGTGATGGTGTCGTCTATTCGGGCTGTAATGTAGAGAATGCAGCCTATCCGTTGGGAACCTGCGCAGAAGGCGGAGCCATTTCTGCAATGGTTCTTGGTGGCGGTACACGTATTGAGGAAATTGTGATTGTTGGCGGCAGCGATCAGCCGTGTACACCGTGTGGAGGATGCCGACAGAAACTTCGTGAGTTCGGTCAGCCAGATCTGAAGGTGCATATGATTTCTACAAAAGGTGAGATTCTCTTGACCCGGACACTTGCCGAGTTGCTGCCTGACGCGTTCGGGCCGGACAATCTGGGATGAAACTCCGCTCCTGCCTGCTGGCCGGTGTTCTGGAACTTTCGGGGCTGTGTTGGGCGGCTGGCGCTTTTGCGCAAGTGTCGCCAACGCTTCCGGGGCTGGGAGACGGCGCGCGGCGGGAGTTGATAGACGTCAATCAGGCACCATGGCGGATTCTGGCGCGTGTGCAGACAGAGTTGGGCGGCCGCTGTACAGGGTTTGCCGTTGCTCCGACTGTTGTGATGACAGCGGCCCACTGCCTCTGGCTACCTGCAACGCATCATTATATTCAGCCCAAGGACATTCATGTTCTCATGGGATACGCTCGTGGTGGGTACCGACAGCATGCACAGGTCAGGCGTTTCGTCATTCCAGAAGGTTATGATCCAGCGAATGAGGCGGCAACAAGCAGCAATGACCGCGCCACGCTGCTTATGGATCATCCGGTCGCTGTTGCCTCCGATCTCCTTCCGGCTGTGGCGGTCAAAGACGGCATGAGTGCCATGCTGGTCGGGTATCCGCAGGACAGAAGTGAAGTACCGTTCGGGGATGTGGAGTGTAATATCAACGGCATCACGGTGAGCGGGCTTGTGCATCACGATTGTGAGGCGACCAAAGGTGTGAGTGGCGCGCCCCTGTTGGTCCGTATATCGGACGGTTCGTGGGGAATAGGCGGTCTGGCCGTGGGGGCGGATGTCGGTCCCGGGGGGCTTGCTGCCCCTCTTGTTCGGTAGAACTGACAGAAGAATTTTCATAATTCTGCAAACATCCTCCAGATCGGACGTTTGAAAGCCTGGGAAACACCTTTTTGGTTTTTCCAACCAATATTTGGTCCGGGAGGGCGCTTCTTTATGTATGTCATGTCAGGGAAAGGAACGACGTCAGTCGGACAGTCTCACGGCATGCATGCTGGAGGCAATTATCTGACTGAGCGGAAAAATGTTCTTGTTGTCGAGGATCAGGCCCTGCTGAGATTTCTCGCCGCGGATATGCTTGAGGATGCAGGCTACAACCCGATTCTTGCTGCCACGGGCGATGAAGCGATGGATATTCTGCTGAAGGGCGAAACCGTCGATCTGGTTTTTTCTGACGTGAATATGCCCGGACGGATCAATGGCCTTGATCTGGCAGAAACTGTCGTGCAGCGCTGGCCAAATATTGGAGTTGTTCTGACATCAGGCGCGTTTCTGAAAGGGCAGAGGATCCTTCCGGAAAAAACAGCATTTCTTCCCAAGCCATACGAATGGGAAGACGTCTATCGCGTTCTGGAAGAATTGACGCACTGATTTTCAGGAAAACTGTGGTGCACCCGAAAGGACTTGAACCTCTAACCCCCAGATTCGTAGTCTGGTGCTCTATCCAGTTGAGCTACGGGTGCTTACACAATGTAGTCTCTCGGTAAAACCGAAAGTAAGATGGTGCACCCGAAAGGACTTGAACCTCTAACCCCCAGATTCGTAGTCTGGTGCTCTATCCAGTTGAGCTACGGGTGCGTCTTGAGGCGGGGTTTTACAGGCGGTTTCTGAACCTGACAACCCCCCTCTGAAAATAATTTCTACTTTCTTGTCATGGTGATGTGAGCACGGCATGCGGCTGAACCGAAAGTGCCGCCAATCGCCTGTCCAACCGGATATCCGTTGAAAACAAGCGGGCTGGGGTGGCCGCTCGTATCTTTGCTGGCGAGTTCTGCATGATAATGATGGGTACCGGGCTGGTACGTTCCGGTCAGAACCTGCGATCCATCACCCGGTGTGAAAACAATCGTCTTACCGCGGATTTCAAACGTGGATGTCCGTTCGGTCGGGCAGGTGCCCTGATCGGTCACAAGAGCACCAACCCAACGTCCTGTGGGGTCTTTTCCCGGATCAGGAGCTGCGCAGGCGGCGAGAAATGCCAGTGTTGAGAAAGAAAAAAGAGCAATCGGGCGCATGTTGTGCCTGTCCTGTGATGCAGAATGGATGACGCAGACGACACAACACCTTATAGGAGAGCATCAAAAGGCACCATGAACACGGAACGCGAGGCCATCACATTGACCCAGCAGGACGCCAGCACCGTCGCGAAACTCGACGAAACGCTCCACGAAGACCGCATCCTCATTCTGGATTTCGGCAGCCAGGTAACGCAGCTTATCGCCCGCCGCGTGCGCGAGAGCGGTGTTTACTGCGAAATCTGGCCTTTCACGGCGACAGATGAAAAAATCCGCGAGTTCAATCCGCGCGGTATCATCCTGTCGGGCAGCCCTGCCAGCGTCCACGATGAGAACGCTCCTGCGATTCCGGAAATCGTGTTCTCCCTGAACCGTCCGGTTCTCGGGATCTGCTACGGTCAGCAGGCCATGTGCCAGAAGCTGGGCGGAAAGGTCGAAACACACGAACATCGTGAATTCGGTCGCGCTTATATCGACATCGCAGAAGACTGCGCCCTGTTCCGGGGCGTGTGGGCACGCGGCAAGCGCGAACAGGTCTGGATGAGCCATGGCGATCGCGTCACGCAGCTTCCGCCGGGCTTCCGTGCTGTAGCCTATTCTGAAGGCGCCCCTTTCGCGATTATCGCTGATGAAGGTCGCCGCCTATATGGCGTGCAGTTCCATCCGGAAGTCGTGCATACGCCGCACGGCGCTGCCCTGATCCGCAACTTCACGCACAATGTTGCGGGTTGCAGTGGAACATGGACGATGGCTGGTTTCCGTGAGTTGGAAATCGCCCGTATCCGCAAGCAGGTCGGGGATGGTCGCGTCATTTGCGGTCTGTCCGGCGGTGTGGACAGCTCCGTTGCTGCAAAGCTGATTCATGATGCCATCGGCGACCAACTGACCTGTATTTTCGTCGATCCGGGCATCCTGCGCGCCGGCGAAGCCGACGAAGTCGTCAAGACGTTCCGTGGTCGCTTTAACATTCGTCTGGTTCATCGCGACGCATCTGACCTGTTCCTTGGTGAACTGGCTGGCGTCAAGGATCCGGAAATCAAGCGTAAGACGATTGGTCGTCTGTTTATCGAAGTCTTCGAAGAAGAAGCTGCAAAGCTTGGTGGCGCGCAGTTCCTTGCACAGGGCACGCTCTATCCGGACGTGATTGAAAGCGTCAGCTTCACGGGTGGGCCGTCCGTCACCATCAAATCCCATCACAACGTCGGTGGTCTTCCCGAGCGCATGAACATGCAGCTTGTCGAGCCGCTGCGGGAACTGTTCAAGGATGAAGTCCGCGAACTGGGCCACGAACTCGGTATTCCTGAAAATATCGTTGGCCGTCATCCGTTCCCGGGACCGGGTCTGGCGATTCGTATTCCGGGAGATATCGACAGGGAAAAGCTAGACCTTCTGCGAAAGGTCGATGCGATCTACCTTGAAGAAATCCGCAATGCCGGCCTGTATGACGCCATTTGGCAGGCCTTTGCGGTCCTGCTTCCGGTGCGTACCGTTGGCGTTATGGGCGATGGCCGGACCTACGATCAGGCCTGTGCCCTGCGCGCCGTGACCAGCACGGACGGCATGACGGCCGAAGTCTATCCGTTCGACTTCGCGTTCCTGAACCGTGTCGCTGGCCGTATCGTCAACGAAGTCCGGGGTATCAACCGCGTGACTTACGACATTACGTCTAAGCCGCCGGGGACGATCGAGTGGGAATAAGGGCCAAGCCCTGACTGGAAAAGGCCTGCCTTGGAAAAGGGCAGGCCTTTTTTTATGGCTTAGTGGTTGCCGTGATGTTTGTGGCCGGTCAGCTCTGTTGTGAGCTGGGCGCGGGCTTCACCATCCGGGAATTTTTCGGTGTGCAGGTTGATGTAGCTCTTGCCTGCCAGAACGTCTTTCACCTGATCGGCCGTCAGGTTCAGCGTGCCAGTCATGCGCGTCTGGTAGGGACCATTGATTGGTGCAATGACGCCTGCATCTTCGCCTTCTGCCGCAGGCCCATGCAGATGGATTGCGGTGACGGGGCCTGTCAGGCCATTGTCTTCAAAGCGATAGGTGAGGGTGTTCTTGGTCGTGTCCAGCATGGCAGATGCTGATCCCTTGATCGGGGACGTTGCACCGTGTTCGCCCTTGAACGGGCCGAAAAGATGGATTGTTTCAGCCGAAGCCGGAAGAGCCGTGACAGACAGGCCAAGGGCGAGAGCAGCAGTCAGAAAACTTTTACGCATGGAACGTGATCCTTGCTGAGTTGGAGACACTGAACGCGGGCTTACGTCTCCAGTTCAGTGTTCCAGTATAGATAATCACGCCAGCTTTCATGGAGATAGTGGGGCGGGAAGGTCCTCCCGTTTTCCTGAAGAAGGCGGCTGCTCGGCTGATCCGGTTTCCGGTGAGGGTACATGCCGATTTCGCTGGGAAGCCGGGAACCTTTGAGGAGATTGCAGGGGCTGCAGGCTGTCACCACGTTCTGCCAGGTTGTCTTGCCACCCTTGGCGCGGGGAATGACGTGATCGAATGTCAGTTCATGTGTTGGCAATCGGTCATGGCAGTACTGACACGAAAAATTGTCCCGCAGGAACACATTAAAGCGCGTGAAAGCAGGTTTGCGGGCTGAGGGAATATAGTCCTTCAAGGCAATGACGCTGGGGAGGCGCATTGTCATGCTTGGGGAATGAACGACGCCGTCTTCATATTCAGACAGAACGGAGACCCGATCAAGAAAGACAGCCTTCACGGCTTCCTGCCATGACCATAGCGAGAGCGGAAAATACGACAGCGGACGGAAATCCGCATTCAGAACAAGAGCCGGAAAATGCTGACTACTGACAGGCACCACGCGCATCCCTTTTTGAGAGGACGGCACATGCGGGAAACTTCGGCGTAGAAAACAGTAAGACAAACGCCGATAAACATGCGTCGTCGGCTTCTTTGCAACGACTATTTCAGTAAACTCCCCAGACTGCAAGAAAACCCTGATGACAGCTTGATGACGCTTCCGCCTGTAACCCGCTTTGCTCCAAGCCCGACCGGATACCTGCATCTCGGGCATGTCGTGTCCGCTCTCCATGCGCGGCAAACGGCCGGGCCGTCGGGACGCTTTCTGGTACGGATTGAGGACATTGATACAACACGCTGCACACCTGATCTGACAGAGGCTCTTCGGCAGGATCTTCAGTGGCTTGGTTTGTGGCCAACTGAACCGGTCCGTCAGCAGTCGCAGCACATCGGTGCCTATAAGGCTGTTCTGGATCATCTCCGGCAGCGCAAGCTACTTTATCCCTGCTTTTGCACCCGATCCGAAATCGCCGCTGCGACCTCCGGTCGGCAGGCTCCCGACGGAAGCACTGTTTATCCGGGAACGTGCAGGACAGGCGCGTCAGAAAATGGACGGAGTCCGGTTTGGCGGCTCGATATGGAACGGGCCCTAAATGAAATCCACGGTGTGCCGTCCTGGTATGAAGTCGGGCAGGGACGGATTGCGGGGCGCGCTGAAGAATTTGGCGATATCGTTCTGGGGCGCAGAGACACGGGTGTGTCTTACCATCTGTGCGTGACCCATGATGACGCCCTACAAGGCGTAACCTGCGTCACAAGAGGACAGGACCTTTACGCTGCCACATCCGTTCATCGTGTGCTTCAGGCTCTGATGAAATGGCCTGAACCTGATTACAGGCACCATGCCCTCATTCTGGATGAGGAAGGAAAAAAGCTCTCCAAACGTGACGGCGCAGAGGGGGTGCGTGTCCTCCGCTCGCTGGGTTGGTCTGCACAAAATGTGCTGCAGCATCCACTGGTGGTCAAAGCGCTGGGGGATAGTTGATCGTAGCCGCTCGCCGGGAGCGGCCATAACCCTGTTATGTCTGAGATTGAAAAAGCGGCGTAGCGTTTCAAGCGGAGAGTATCCCCGCTCATGCAGGGAACACACGCTTCAGGTAGGCAAAACTCCGGCGAATTTCGGTTCATCCCCGCTTACGCGGGGAACACGAGTGGTTGAACTACAACGCCGCAGACGGATACGGTTCATCCCCGCTTACGCGGGGAACACTCTTCCTGACAACATACTGATACAGAAAGAGAATTTCCATTCCTGAAAATCTACCGATTTTTACAGGCTGTTTTTCACGCCTTCACAAATCCCTGCAAACGTCCATTATTCAGGCGGATAGCTGCGCGGATAGGTGATGTCTGAAGCCGGGCCGGGGGCGTGAGGAGCCCCTTTCTTTCCGCACGCGCTCAGGCCGGTGCCAAGTGCTACGAGGGTCAGGCCAACAAGCAGAAAACGTTTCATGCAGCGTCTCCAAGTTTTTCCAGCCAGGCCTGAGCCTGCTGACGCACGTTGGATGGAGCGGTTCCGCCCAGACTGGTGCGGGACGCCAGAGAAGATTCAACCGTTAGAACATCAAAAATGCCGGCGTTGATGCCCGGTTCTACGGCTTGCATATCTTCAAGAGACAGATCCGACAGATCACAGCCACGCTGCTCCGCCAGACCGACGAGGCGCCCAGTGACGTGATGGGCCGTCCGGAATGGAACGCGCAGTTCCCGAACCAGCCAATCCGCCAGATCGGTTGCAGTCGAGAAGCCCATACCGGCAACTTCGCGCATCCGCGTCTCATTCGGCTTCAGGTCACGGATCATACCGTCCATGGCGGCGAGGGATAGCGTCATGGCTTCCGTCGCATCAAAGACAGGTTCCTTGTCTTCCTGCGTGTCCTTGGCATAGGCCAGCGGAAGACCCTTCATGACCGTTAAGAGACCGGTGAAGTTGCCCATGATGCGGCCGATCTTCGCACGGACCAACTCAGCAGCATCCGGGTTGCGCTTCTGTGGCATGATGGATGAGCCGGTTGTGAATGCATCGGATAGCGTGACGAAGCCGAACGGAGCCGACGCCCACATGACGATTTCTTCCGCCAGACGCGAGAGGTGCATGGCCTGCAAGGAGAGCGCGGACAGGAACTCCAGTGCGAAGTCCCGGTCAGACACGGCATCAAGGGAGTTTGCTGTTGGTCGATCAAAATCCAGCGCCGCAGCAGTCATGGCGCGGTCGATCGGGAAGGACGTTCCAGCCAGAGCAGCAGACCCCAGCGGGCACTCATTCAGGCGTGCGCGGGCATGGCGCAGACGACCCCGGTCACGGGACAGCATTTCGACGTAAGCCAGAAGATGATGACCGAACGTCACAGGCTGAGCGACCTGAAGATGCGTGAAGCCAGGCATCGGCGTGGCGTGATATTCAAGTGCGCGTTTTGCAAGTGCCCGCATGAGGGACGCGGTCTGCTCCTGAAGCCCGTCAATCGCATCACGAACCCACAGGCGGAAATCTGTCGCCACCTGATCGTTGCGTGAGCGTGCTGTGTGCAGGCGCTTGCCAGCTTCACCGATCCGTTCGGACAGGCGGGCCTCGATGTTCATGTGAATGTCTTCGAGGGCCGGTGAGAATTCGAAACGTCCTTCGCCGATTTCCTGCGCGATGTCACCCAGACCCTGCCGGATTTCTGCCAGTTCGGTTTCCGTCAGCAGGCCAACCTTCTGGAGCATGGCAGCATGGGCGAGAGAGCCGCGGATATCCTGGCGCCAGAGAATTTTGTCAAAGCCAATGGAGGCGTTGATTTCGCTCATGATGGCGGCCGGTCCGGAGGCAAAACGACCACCCCATTGCGGGTTGGCAGCCGTGCCTTCAAAGCTCGAGGCAGCATCGGTTTCTTTTTCGACAGGAACGTTTTTCATGATGACCGTAACAGGGTGAAACAGAAGCAGGTCGACCGGCGAACCCTTCTTTCAGGAGGCCCAAGCCTACCTGCCGTGGCCAGCCTGCGCAATTCCGCACATGCTGAAGATCGTCCAAAACCGATTGTTCCTGATGACATGTCCCAGCATAGGCGCAGACGCAGTGGCTGTTTTCCCAAAACCCCAATCTGACCCGTATCGATCCATGGACCGTAGATCGACACGATTTCCGGGCGGCGGCTGGGTGTGAGTGAACTCAGTTTCCCCGGCACATTCTGATTGATTCTCAGGGCTGTCTGCGAGCGTTTATTGAAGAGGAAATGGACTGGGGAGCCCCGGACGCGATCACGTAGTTCAGAAAAATGATTGCGGCTCTGAAAGAGTGATGGTGTTGTGGGAATGGGAACAGAAAAGAGAGTGTTTTAATGACAATCCCGATTGGACGGCGTGGATTTATCGCGGGTGTTGGCTGTGTCAGCATTGCTGCGGCCCTGTCAGGGGCAGCGTGGGCGGAACAGCAGGAAAATCTTCGGTCTGTGAAGAGCCTGAAGGCTGGTAAGGCGCAGCTTGATCCAGTCACTCTGCAGTTATCCGGTCCGTCTGGCGCAAATACAAGCCTCGAAGCTCAGCGCGGTAAGCCATTTCTTCTGCATGTGTGGGCAACCTGGTGTGGCCCTTGCAAGCAGGAACTTCCAAAGCTGGACGCTTTCATGGCGTCCCTTGGAACGGACTGTCCGATCATCCCTGTCGCCGTTGCCAGCGCAACACCTGAAAAGGTTGCAGCCTTTCTGGATGCGGCGGGTCTGAAGCATATTCCCGCGTGGACTGTGGACAAAGCAGCCTACAAAGCATGGCTCAAGACATCCGATGTTGCCATTCCTGTGACGTATCTGATCGATGGATCAGGCCGTCTCCGGGCCTCGGCCGAGGGCGGGGTCAACTGGTCTGCCCCGAATGCTGCCCAGCAGCTTCACGATATTTTTTCCGAACTCTGAAATTTTATTCCACTGACGATATCAGGATCTAACGGATGGCTTTTTCATTAACCCGTCGTGCGGTTCTCACCGGGGCTGCAGGGCTTCTTGCGACATCCCGCGCATTCAGTGCGCCTGCCGAAGACAAGGGTATTCCTTTTGTCCCGAACTCTTTTGGTGTTCTCGCCAAACCGCGTGTTCTGCCAGCCCTGTCTGTCAAGAACGAGCAGGATCAGGACGTTCCTCTGTCACACTGGTTCGGCAAACCCTTCGTGCTGCATTTCTGGGCAACATGGTGCCCGCCCTGCATCCGTGAACTGCCGTCCGTGAATGCGACAGCCAAGGCGCTGGGTGCAGACGGGGCGCAAATCGTGACAGTGGCTGTGCGTGGAAGCACCATCCCCAAGGTCCGTGCTTTCTATGACGCCCATCAGATTGATGCGCTGCCTCTGCTTGTGGACCCGATGTCTTCCGTCATGATGGAAACGGCGGATCAGGATGCTCTGGTGGCGTCTGTCAAACAGGTTCGTCCAGGCGATCTCAAGGATCTGACACCAAGCGTCATGTCTCTGCATGGTGTGCCACGCTCCCTGCTGCTGAACGCCAGGGGAGAGGTCGTGGCCGAAGCAATCGGGAATATGGACTGGTCTGCGGAGGCGGTCCGCCATACTCTGTCCGCTCTCGCAGGTTAACAACACTTAAAGAGCCAATGTCCCTTCCTCTGCTGGGTGCCGATGATCCGGCACCATTCCTTTTATTTCCCGAAACACGACCCTCGCCATTCGTTCTGGTCAGTGACCATGCAGGCAAAGCCGTTCCCCGAACGCTTGGATTTCTGGGGGTGCAAGAGGCGGAGTGGCAGAGGCATATCGCCTGGGATATTGGCATTCTCGGGGTCGGACGGGCTTTGCATGAGAGGCTGGGCTCAACTCTGATCGAGCAGGTCTATTCCCGTCTCGTCATTGATTGTAACCGTGCGCCGGGCCATCCGACGTCCATGCCGCATGTCAGTGACGGAACGCCTGTTCCGGGCAACAGTGCCGCTCCGCTTCAGTGTCGTGCCCGACGCGAACGCGAAATCCTGCACCCCTATCATGATGCGATCGCTGAAGCATTGCTGGAGCGGGAAGGACGCCCGACGGCTCTTATTGCCCTGCACAGCTTCACGCCGGAAATGGCAGGTGTAAAGCGGCCATGGCAGATCGGAATCCTGCATCATAAAGATAGTCGTCTGGCGCAGGCGATGATCGAAATGCTTCGTGCGGAGGGAGACCTCTGTGTGGGCGACAATGAACCCTATGTCCTGACGGACAGCAACGAATACACCGTCCCTCGTCACGCAGAAGCGAACGGCCTGCCATATCTGGAAATTGAACTCCGGCAGGATCTTATCGCTGATGAGGCGGGGCAACAGGAATGGGCAGCGCGCCTTGCGCGGCTTCTGCCTCAGGTCTGGGAGAGACTGGCTGCATGATTGACGGACATACCAAACTTGCTGGCGTCATGGGCTGGCCGGTCGAGCATTCACGCTCCCCGCTGCTGCACAATCACTGGTGTCGTGTGCATGGCGTCAATGGCGCATATGTCCCGCTGCCAACGCGTCCCGAGCATTTTAATGTTGCCCTGAAAGGTCTGGCTGTTGCCGGATTCCAGGGCGTTAATGTCACCATTCCGCACAAAGAGGCGGCTATGCGCGCCTGTGACCGCCTGACGGATACGGCCAGGCGGGCGGGTGCGGTGAACACCGTTCGTTTCGAAAATGGTCAGATCATCGGGGATTGCACGGACGGAACGGGTTTCTGCGACAATGTGACGGCTCATGACGTCACATTGTCAGGCCGTGCACTGATCCTTGGTGCAGGAGGAGCGGCCCGAGCAGTTGCTGCGGCGCTGCTGGATCGTGGATGCGAGGTTATCGTGGCAAACCGCACGATGGAACGGGCCGAAGCCATGGTTGCAGCCCTGAAGGGCGGGGAAGCGGTGGAGTGGTATGACTGGCCAAATCTGCTGTCGGGATGTTCCCTGTTGGTCAACGCAACGTCCCTTGGCATGAACGGCAAAGCGGATATCGACTGGAAACCGCTACTGCGTCAGGCTGGGGCCAATCTGTGCGTGACGGATATTGTTTATACCCCACGCGATACCCCACTGTTGATAGCCGCCCAGAAAGAAGGTCTGCGCACGGTTGATGGGTTGGGAATGCTTATCCATCAGGCACGGGCCGGTTTTCGTTCCTGGTTCGGTGTTGACCCGGAAGCGGATGAGGCGACGTTCAATCTTTTGGCTGCCAGCCTGCGCTGACTCATGAAAATCATTGGCCTCACGGGCGGGATGGCAGCGGGGAAGAGTACGGTTGCTGCCCTGTTCCGCCGGGCTGGTGTGCCGGTTTTTGACGCCGATGCGACCGTGCGTGCGCTACAGGCGCCGGGAGGGAAGGCTATCCCCGAAATTGCGCGCCTTTTTCCCGGTACCGTCACGGATGGGCAGCTTGATCGCCATGCCCTGCGTCAGGTGGTTGTTGGCGATAAGCTGGCGCTGAAACGGTTGCAATCCGTTATGCACCCGCTGGTTCGTGCTGAACGGGCGCGGTTCCTGCGGCAATGCCGGGCCCGCAAAGAGCCGTTCTGCGTTCTGGATATTCCGCTTTTGATGGAAATTGGGGAGGACCAAAACTGCGATGTCGTGGTTGTGGTGCAGGCCCCCATGACGACGCGTCTGAGCCGCATCCGACAGCGTGGACGCGGGCAAGCCCGAATGACAGAGGAGCAGGCCCGGTCCCTGCTTGCCCGGCAGATGCCAGACCATGAACGCAGACGCCGGGCGCACATCGTGATACGAACCGGCCTTTCCCGCGGATCTGCTGCCCGGCAGGTTCGCGTTCTTCTGCACCGTCTGCGCGAGGCTCCATGAAACGCTCGATCCTGTTCGATACGGAAACCACAGGCTTTGACCCCGAGCAGGGCGATCGCATCATTGAAATTGCCGCCATCGAACTGATCGATGATCTGCCGACCACCAATCATTACCATGTCATGGTGCATCCGGAGCGCGACATTCCGGCTGAAGCGACAAAGGTGCATGGTTTTCGGATCGAGGATCTGGAGGGCGCGCCGAAATTTGCCGAAATCGCTGATGGATTTCTGGAATTCATCGCGGATTCTCCGATGATTGCCCATAACGCGCGCTTCGACTTCAAATTCGTGAATGCCGAACTTGAGAAGTGTGGCCGCCCCCCGTTGGATTATGCCAGTCGGGCGGTCGATACCGTGGAAATGGCGCGCAAGAAGTATCCGGGTATGCCCGCCAGCCTTGATGCGCTGTGCCGTCGCTTCAATATCGATCTGTCCCAGCGTGGAACCCATAACGCGCTGTTGGACTGTAAACTTCTGGCCGAAGTGTATGTCGAACTGATGGGTGGGCGCCAGCGCGGGCTTGGGCTGGCTGGTCCATCGCGGAACAAGAATCTCGCAGGGGCAGAAGACTTTCTGGCCAATCGTACACCCCGGAAAATGGCACCCCCCACTGCGGAAGAACTGGCCGCTCATGCGGCTTTCGTAGACGGCCTCAAGGAGCCGGTGTGGCGTCGCGACTGATGAAAATCCTGTTCATTACGTCCAACCGGCTGGGCGATGCCGTTATTTCGACAGGGGTTCTGGGAGCATTGCAGGCGCGTTATCCTGCCGCGCTTTTCACAGTTGTCTGCGGCCCGGTCGCGGCGGGGTTGTTCGAGCCTGATCTCCGGTGTGAGCGCGTCATCACACTGGAAAAGCGCCGGCATGATCGCCACTGGCTGGATCTCTGGCAGCAATGTGTGAGAACCCGATGGTTTATGGTGGTTGATCTTCGTGGCTCGCTGCTGAGTCTTACGTTGCGAACGCGCCGTCGATTGATTGTACGGGGTGGGCGTCGGGACGGGCGCAAGGTCGAGCAGCTTGGTCAGGCACTGGGACGCCGGCAGACGCCTATGCCGCGTGTCTGTGTGTCCGACCATCAGGAGGCAATGGCGCGTACGCTTCTCCCGAGCGGACAATGGCTCGCTCTGGGGCCAACTGCAAACTGGGATGGCAAGATCTGGCCGCCGGAACGGTTTGTTGCTCTGGCTGAAGGTCTGCGTGCGCAGGGACTACGGCCAGTAGTTTTTTATGGGCCGGGAGAGGCGGAAAAAGAACGCGCATTGCCAGTTCTGGAGGCTCTGCCGGATGCGCTCGATCTCGGTGGAAATCGGGAACTTGGCGAAGTTGCAGCCCTGCTGCGGCGGTGTGCGCTCTTTATTGGAAATGACTCTGGGCTCATGCATCTCGCAGCGGCAGCGGGAACACCCACGCTTGGCCTGTTCGGGCCGTCCCGCATGTCAGAATATGCGCCATCTGGAAAAAATGCCTTTGCTCTTGCGGCTCCGGGACCAGAGGGAGAGGCGCCTCTGACGGGACTTCCCGCTTCGAAGGTCCTTGAGATTGCGCGAGCGATTCTGGACGGAAAAGCTGAAGCCTTCCAAACCTGACCTTGAAGCGCCGCGCTGCATGGCCGATAGAGAGGTCATGAGCGTTCCTTCCCAGCCGTCGCCTGTGGCACCGTCTTCTTCTTCGGGGCGAAAAGCCAGAGTGGCGCATGTTATGGCCGGGTCTGCGCGAGGGGGCGCGGAACTGTTCTTCGAGCGCCTCTCCATAGCCCAGACGGCGGATCAGCGCCCCGTTCGAGCGTTGATCCGGCAGGATGCCGGGCGTGAAGCACGCCTGCAGGCCGCGAATGTGGAGACGCAGACGTTCCGTTTTGGCGGCATGCTGGATGTGGGCACAAAGCCGCGTCTTCAGAAAAGTTTACGCGAGTTCCAGCCGGATGTGGTCGTCGCCTGGATGAGCCGTGCGGCCCGGAAACTGCCGTCTGGCCCATGGCGGACGGCGGGGCGTCTTGGCGGATATTATGATCTGTCTAACTACCGGCGTTGCGAGCATCTGATCGGCAATACGCGCGGTCTGGCAGACTGGATGAAAATGCAGGGCTGGCCCGCAGACCGTGTGCATTACGTCCCGAATTTTGCGACGGATTTTTCGACTGTTCCTGCGGTCCGCCCGGAATTTTTGCCACCAGAAGCGCCTTTTGTACTGGCTCTTGGGCGGCTGCATGAAAACAAAGCTTTTGACGTTCTGATCCGGGCCATGACGCGTCTTCCGGGCGTGCATCTTGTGATTGGGGGGGAGGGGCCGGAACGCTCCGCACTTGAAGGTCTTATTCGCAAAGAGGGGCTTTCGGACCGTGTTCATCTGCCGGGATGGGTGGCGGAAAGTGGCCCATGGCTGAGAGCCTGTGACGTCATGGTTTGTCCCTCCCGAATCGAGCCGCTTGGAAATGTGGTGATCGAGGGGCTGTCTGCCGGTGTTCCGGTCGTCGGAAGTGCCATTCAGGGGCCGCAGGAAATTCTTGCGGGAACAGAAGATGGTCTTCTTACTCCTGTTGAAGACGCCGAAGCTTTTGCCAGTCAGATTGGAGCCATTCTGGAGGATGCAGCGCTGGCAGGACGTTTGCGACAGAACGGGCGTGCCCGGTTCGAGCGCGAGTTTGCCGAGAGCGTTGTCATGGCCAAGTGGTCCGAGTTTCTGGACGGAGGATTGTCCTGATGTGCGGGATTGCTGGACTGTCCTGCCTTCCGGGCCATACGCCGGATCAAGCGGCGCTGGAGCGTATGTCTGCGGCTATTTTCCATCGCGGGCCAGACGGTGAGGGACGTCTCGATTTCGCAGGAGCAGCACTCAGGCACCGGCGACTGTCTATCGTCGATATTGCAGGGGGGACGCAGCCTTTTCGCGTAGGGCATGCAGCTCTGATCGCTAATGGCGAGATCTATAATGATCCCGATATTCGTGCGGGCTTTCCAGCCAATTATTTCAAGACTGGTAGTGATTGCGAGCCACCGCTCTCTCTCTGGCTGAGGGACGGCACCGGCTATACGCATGATCTTCGCGGCATGTACGCGATTGCAGCGGTGGAAAATGAGCAGGGCCAGCATGAAATGGTGCTGTCCCGCGATCCATTCGGGATCAAGCCGCTCTACATCGCGGAATATGAAGGTGGCATAGCGTTTGCCTCTGAGGCACAGGCGCTTCTGGCCGGAGGTTTCGGTATTCGTCGCGCACGCGGGAAAGCACGGGATGAACTGCTGCAACTCCAGTTTACGACGGGTCAGAAAACGATCTTTCCGGGTATTCGACGGCTGCTTCCGGGCGAGACCCTGCGCATTGTGGACGGTCGTATCGTGGAGTCCCGCCGCAGGCATGTTCTCAAGGAAACCACGACGTCAGTTCCGGCCGATCTGACGGACGATCAGGCTCTCCGTCGATTGGATGCTGCACTACTGGATAGCGTTCACGCCCATCTGCGTGCTGATGTACCCCTCGGGTTGTTCCTGTCAGGCGGAATAGACAGTTCCACGATTCTTGCGGCTGCCCATAAGCTGGGCCTGCCGCACCCCAAAACCTGGACTGCCCGTTTTGATAGTGGAAAGGCGGATGAAGCCAGTGATGCAGCGGCTCTGGCAGCCTCGGTCGGGGCCGATCATCATGTCTTGACCGTGACGGAAGCCATGGTCTGGCAGCACCTTCCTGCCATCGTGGCGTGCATGGACGACCCGGCTGCGGATTACGCCATCATTCCAACGTGGTTCCTCGCGCAGGAGGCTCGTAAAGAGGTTACAGTGATCTTGAGCGGAGAAGGCGGGGATGAGCTGTTCGCCGGATATGGCCGTTATCGCCGTGCACTGAAACCCTGGTGGCGGGGCGGAAGAGCTCCCTGGCGTTCAGGGACGTTCGGCCGTTGCTTTCCGGGGCGTGGACGGCAATGGCGGTCAGGACTGGCAGCTATGGAATTTTCGCAGAGCCTGACGGGACTTCCTGCTGTGCAGGCCCTCGATATTGCCGAATGGTTGCCGAACGATCTTCTGCTCAAGCTGGATCGTTGCCTGATGGCGCATTCTGCTGAAGGCCGCACACCTTTGCTGGATCCCGTCGTTGCTGAGGCTGTCTGGTCCTTGCCTGATCGGTTCAAGGTCCGTGATGGGTATGGCAAGTGGCTTCTGCGGCGCTGGCTTCAGGAGGCTTTGCCCCAGGCTCGCCCGTTTGCACCCAAACAGGGCTTCACCGTTCCTGTCGGTCCCTGGATTGAGGGGCAGTCAAAACGACTGGCTCCGCTCGTGGCGCAGCAGGCCTGCATTCAGGCCATTATGCCCGCCCATCGGGTCGAGCGCCTTTTCTCCACAGCAACGCAGCGCGGACATGCCCGACAAGCCTGGACGCTGCTGTTCTATGCGCTGTGGCACCGTCATCATATCGAAAACGTCCCGGTGGATGGGGATGTTTTCGAAACGCTCTCCCGCGTCAACTGAACGCGGCTTTCACCAGACTCAATGAGGACAGACCATGCATTACGATCTGATTATCCGGAATGGCCGCTGTGTATTTCCATGGGGTGAGGCCGAGGCTGATCTGGGTGTTCGGGATGGTCGCATTGCTTCCCTGTCCGTTTCAAAAGACGATGATGCCGACCGTGTGATTGATGCGACCGGGCTGCATGTTCTGCCCGGTCTGATCGACAGCCATGTCCATCTGCGCGATCCGGGAAATGCAGCTGTCGAAACACTGGAAACCGGAACACGCGCGGCGGCTCTTGGTGGTGTGACGACTGTGTTCGACATGCCCAATACGTCCCCCAGCGTCACGGATAAGGCGATGCTGGACTGGAAGCGCGAGCACATCAGCAAGGTCGCCCATGTGGACGTCGGTATGTATATCGGTGCGACCCGTGAGAACACGCCGGACCTTGCGATGCTGGAGCAGCAGCCGGGTGTCTGTGCAATCAAGGTCTTTGCGGGATCTTCAACCGGCAATCTGATGATTGAAGACGATGCCGGTATCGAAGCTGTCATGCGCTCTGGTCATCGTCGCGTTTGCTTCCATTCTGAAGATGAATACCGTCTTCAGGAGCGCAAGCCCATGTTTCATGAAGGGCAGCCCTACGCCACACATAGCATCTGGCGGGATGTGGAATGCGCATTCCTCGGTACCCGCCGGATTATGGCGATCGCCCGCAAGACAGGTCGCCCGGCCCATATTCTCCATACCTCCACGGCCGAAGAGCTGGAGTATCTGGCTGGTTTCCGGGATGTTTCAACCGTTGAAGTTCTGGTTAACCACCTCACGCAGGTCGGCCCGGACTGCTACGAAAAGCTGGGCGGTCTCGCCGTCATGAATCCGCCTCTGCGCGATCAGTATCATTACGAAGCAAGCTGGAAAGCCATTCAGGATGGTCGTGTGGATGTCGTCTCGTCCGATCATGCGCCGCATCCGCTTGAGGCCAAGAAGCGTCCGTGGCCGAATTGCCCCGCCGGTCTGACGGGGGTTCAGACGATCGTGCCGGTTATGCTCGATCATGTGAATGCTGGCCGTCTGAGCTTGTCTCGCCTTGTCGATCTGATGGCTGCTGGTCCGGCGCGCGTTTACGGACTTCAGACAAAGGGTCGGATGGCTGTTGGTTTCGACGCGGATTTCACGCTGGTGGACATGAAGGCGCAGCGCGAAATCACAAATGACTGGATCGCGTCTCCGGCCGGCTGGACGCCTTTCGACGGCACGCAGGTGACGGGTTGGCCAATGGCAACCATCGTACGCGGAACAGTCGTCATGCAGGACGATGAAGTGATTGGAAACGCAACGGGACGTTTTGCCAAATTTGCGCCTTGATCGAGGCGTAGGGCGCGCGACGCTTCGACCAAGAAAGGGAGCTTTATGATTCGTCCCGTTGCTGCGCTGTGCGGCCTGTCTCTTCTGTCCGTGCTTGCTGCTGGAACAGCCACGGCTGCCGACTCCGGTTGGAGTGCACCAAAATGTGGTGCCGAGCCGACGGCACCCACGGTCAAGGCCGGGACGGTCGCCCAGTACAACGAGAGCGTGGACCGCGTGACCGCTTACGAAAAAGACGCTCGGGCCTATAACGCCTGCGTGTCAGGGCAGGCCAATCGCGAAGAGACCGCTATCAGTCAGGAAGCCAGCGCCAGGATTTCGCATATCCATACGGCGAGTGCGGCTGTGCAGTCCCGCATTGCAGGGTCATTCCAGAAGCTGTCCACGGAACTGACGGCTGCTGGCCGTAAGCTCGGGCACCACTAAAAAACGTTACTGCCCCATACGTGTCTGATTTTGCAGAGGGGTAAGGCTCGTCGGGCCTTCATAGGTCTGGCGGGCCACATTGGGCATCAGGTCCGGCCTGGCCCAGCAATCCGTCCCTTCAAAGCTGGTCGTGCAGTAAGGCTGGGGCGGGGGCGGCCCAACCGGACGGGAGCAGAAACTCTCGTCGTCATAGAGATAGGCTGTGTTGCAGTCCTTGCCGGTGAGGGCAGAGGCAATGCGGTCCGGGGCACATCCGCCGAGAGCGCAAAGCATCAGGGCCGAGGGCAGCAGCAGGGCTGGTTTCTTCATGCCGGAGAGGATCATCTGGCAGGGGTTAAAGAAGCCCTAAAACGGCGATGAGTTTCTTTCGGTAACAGCTTCTCAAGCGAAGCGTTTGCCGCAAACGTGCGGCACCTGTATGGTTCCGCCAGAACTTTACAAAACCGATCCAACAGGGGACCAGGTGGCGGACGATTTCATCACAGAGGTGAACGAGGAAATTCGGCTTCAGCGCTTACGGGCAGCTGCACGTCGATGGGGTGCTGTCGTGGCAGGTGTCGTCGTCGTAGGCGCGATCGGCGGTGGCGTCTGGGAATGGCAGACTCATGCCCGCAAAGCGGCGCAGGGTGCGGCTTCCGCCCGATATTTCACGGCACTCGAAACGCTGGCTGATCCCAAGCATGACAAGTCTGTCACGCAGCAGGCTGAAGCAACTTTTCAGGATCTGGCCGATCATGGTCCGGCGGGAGTTCGCTCCTATGCCGCACTGCGTCTGGCTGATCTGAAGATGCAGGATCACGATACGGCCTCTGCGCTGAAAGCCTGGAACAGCGTTGCGTCCGATTCTGCTGCCGAACCTGCACTGAAGGATCTGGCGCGGTACATGGTCCTGAATGCCCAGACCAACACGGCAGATCCGAAGACGCTGCGTCCCGGCTATGAAGGTCTTGCCCAGAATGGTGGGGCCTGGGGGGCGTTGGCGCAGGAAGGTCTTGTTGGGTTGGATCTGCGTTCTGGCGCAACTGCCGAACAGCAGAAAGAAGCCCAGCGTTTGCTGACGCAGATCAGCGGGAATGCTGATGCGCCTGAAGGGGTTCGTGCCCGTGCACAGGCTCTTCTTGAAACCTTTGGAGACGCTGGTTGATGCGCCGCCCTGACCGATCTTCCCCGACCGTGAACCGTCGTTTCCTGTTACAGGTCGCCTGTTCCGGTGCTGCCCTGACCGCACTGGGCGGATGCAGTCTGTTCAATGATGATGAAAAGCCAATGCTGGCTGGCCATCGTGTTGACGTTCTGTCCACCGGGGCTGGCCTGACCGTTGATCCCGAAGATCATACACCGATCAGCCTCTCAGCCCCGCAGGCTGTAACGGAATGGCTCCAGCCGGATCGCACGCCGGATCATGTTTCGGTTAATGCGATTGGTAGTGGCCTTGATCTCAAATGGAGCCGTTCGATCGGCGCCGAGGTTAATCCGACGAGCTTCCTGTCTATGGTTGCCATCATGCCCAACAGTCGTGGTGCGATTCAGTCGCCGCCAGTGATTGGCAATGGTCGTATCTTCACGACGGACGCACAGGGTGTCGTGAAGGCATGGACCTGGCCGGGTATGAAGCAACTCTGGTCACACCAGCCAGCACCAGTAAAGTCCCGCTCCACCAATATTGGTGGTGGCGTCGCACTGGAAGGCGACACGCTTTACATCGTTGACGGTGTGGCGCAGGCGCTGGCAGTCGATGCTGCAACCGGCAAGGTAAAATGGACTGTCGATCTCGGAACGCCGGGCCGCTCTGCGCCAACCATCGCGGACGGTCTGGTCGTTTTCGGGACGATTGACGAGCGTCTGTTTGCGCTGGAAGCTACGACAGGTCGTCAGGTCTGGACGTATCAGGCCACTGGTGCGGATACGGTTGTCTTTGGTCAGGCCGCTCCCGCCATCGTAGATGGTGTGGTGCTTGCAGGCTTTGGCAGCGGTGATCTCGTTGCCCTGCGTGCGACATCCGGCGAAATGGTCTGGAGTGACAGTCTTGGCGGTGCCAATGGTATGGGCGCCATGCTGGATTTCTCCTGTATCCGTGGTGCACCAGTCATCGTTAAGGGAACGGCCTACGCCATCTCCATGTCCCGCGTTCTCGTGGCTGTCGACATGCGGTCTGGTCGCCGTCTCTGGGAGCGTGAAGTCAGTGGCCAGACACCCCTGACAATCTGTGGCGACTGGATGTTTGTCCTGTCCACGGATCAGCAGCTTGCCTGTCTGGACCGCTTGTCTGGTCATGTGCGCTGGATTACACAGCTTCGTCGCTTCCGCCGTCAGGAAGTCCAGAAGGATGCCGTCCAGTGGGTCGGTCCTCTTCTGGTAAACGGCAAGCTGATCTGTTTCTCCACCCTGCCACAGGAAGGCATGGTGGTTGTTGATGCCGTAACTGGCAAAATTGAATCGACCCGTAAAACCACGGCGCCATGCCAGGTTCAGCCAATCGTCTGTGACGGTCTGGTGCTGACACTGTCCCAGGATGCTGTTCTGCGGGCCTATGGCTGAACGAATGACCTCTGAGAACCTGCCCATCGTTGTTATCGCTGGGCGCCCGAATGTCGGGAAATCCACTCTTTTCAACCGGCTCGTCGGGCGCCGTCAGGCGCTCGTCTCGGATGAGCCTGGTGTAACGCGCGACCGCAAGGAGGGCGAGGCCCTCATGCGCGGTCGCCGTATCCGCATCATCGATACGGCCGGTCTTGAAGAAGCGGCGCCGGATACGCTGTTCGGGCGTATGCGGGCCTCTTCCGAATCCGCTGTTTCCATGGCGGATCTGGTTCTGTTCTGCATTGATGCCCGTGCAGGCATCACGCCCACGGATGCCCATTTCGCCAACTGGCTGCGTCGTCAGAACCGCCCGGTCATGCTGATTGCCAACAAGGCAGAAGGCAAAGCCGGAACTGATGCAGCTTTGGAAGCCTATTCGCTGGGTCTGGGTACGCCACTGGCTCTTTCGGCCGAGCATGGCGAAGGCATCAGCGATCTCATGGGTGAGATCGTGGACCGCCTGCCACACGCGCCGCGCCAGGTTCGCCATCGTCGTCGTGACGAAGAGCCTGAAGAGGGCGAAGAGCAGGAAGAACGTCCGGCTGGACCGCTGCATCTTGCGATTGTCGGCCGCCCAAATGCAGGTAAATCAACGCTTCTGAATTGCCTTCTGGGCGAAGAGCGCATGATTACTGGCCCAGAGGCTGGCCTGACCCGTGACTCCATTTCGGTCGAACTGTTCGATGAGGTTGGACCGATCCGCCTTGTTGATACGGCCGGAATGCGGAAACGCGCACGCGTCGAGCAGCCTCTGGAGCGCATGTCTGTCTCTGCGTCCATTGAGGCGCTGAAAATGGCGGAAGTGGTTGTCCTGACCCTTGATGCCACACTCGGCGTTCATGAGCAGGATCTTCAGATTGCCCGTCTGATCGAAAAAGAAGGGCGTGCCTGTGTTCTCGCTTTGAACAAATGGGACGCTGTTGAAGATCGCGTTGCGACCCGGAAGGCTATTTCTGACCGGATCGAGACATCCCTGGCGCAGGTTCGTGGTATCCCTGTGGTGACGTTCTCTGCACTGACAGGGGCAGGGGTTCATCGTCTGCTTCCCGCGGTGCGTAAGGCTTACGAAGTCTGGAACTCGCGTGTCACGACGGGCGAACTCAATCGCTGGTTCGAGGAAATGTTGGACCGGCATCAGCCGCCACTGGTGGATGGTCGTCGTCTCAAGCTGCGCTACATGACGCAGGTCAAGGCACGTCCGCCAACCTTCCTGCTGTTTGGGACCCGCGCTGAAATGCTGCCGGATGCTTACAAGCGCTATCTGGTCAATGGCCTTCGCGAGACGTTCCATATGCCGGGTGTGCCAATCCGTATCCAGTTGCGTGGCACGAAAAACCCTTACGCAGATAAGTGATGCTCTTTTCTGTTCCGGTATGCATCGTACGCATACCGGAACAGAAAATCTAAAGTGGACTATAAAACTCCCTCTTTTCGTATATCTATCCCTCTCCAAACGTTGGTGTTGGTTTGTGTTCGGTCCTAGAAAGACCGTCAGGTATGAGCCAGACCTGAGTTAAGGATGAGGAACAGGAATTATGGTCGGGATTGCTGCGGTCCGCAGTGAGGACGTTTCAGGGGAGCCTCAACGCAGCACGGCACGCGCTACGGCACTGGGGATTATGGCGGCGCTTGCTGGCCTGATGTTCGGTCTCGATACTGGTGTGGTTGCGGGCGCTTTGCCCTTTATCGCTACAGATTTCCATGCCAGTGATGCCCTGCAAGGGTGGATTGTATCGTCCATGATGGCAGGAGCCGCATTTGGTTCTCTGGTTGCTGGGCGTATCTCCACGCGATACGGGCGTACCGGGGCTATGCTTGGCGCCGCAATTTTATTTCTTCTCGGGACGCTGCTGTGCGCCTTGGCACCGTCTGCTTTGATCCTGATTATCGGGCGCGTCTTTCTGGGACTGGCCGTAGGTCTCGCAGCGTTTGCTGCGCCGCTCTATATTTCTGAAATCACTGTCGAATCCGCTCGCGGGTCCATGATTTCCTTTTACCAGTTGATGGTCACGCTCGGCATTTTCCTCGCCTTCGTTTCTGACAGTCTTCTGGCGAGCGGTCAGCACTGGCGCTGGATGCTCGGAATCATGGCGGTTCCTGCAACGCTGTTTCTGGGCATTGTGTTGATCCTCCCGCACAGCCCGCGCTGGTTGATGATGCAAGGGCGCAAGGACCATGCGCGCCGTGTTCTCAACAGCCTGCGTTCCGACGAAGAAGTGGCAGAAGCTGAACTGGCCGACATTCAGGCGCGTTTGCACAAAAGCAGCGATGCCGGGTTTGGCCTGTTTCGTAGCAATCCCAATTTCCGTCGCTCTGTCTATTTGGGCATGCTTCTTCAGGTCATGCAGCAGCTGACCGGGATCAATGCCCTGCTGTATTATGCGCCGCGCGTTTTTCAGGCGGCCCATTTTGGTGTCAACGCGTCCATCTGGGCTACGACACTTGTCGGTCTGACGAACATGATCCTAACGGGTGTGGCGATTGCCTGCGTGGACAAATGGGGCCGTCGTCCGCTTCTCATCCTGAGCTGCGTCATTGCGGGATTGGCGTTGCTGGGTGTGGGCATCCTGTTGGCGGTCGGCGCTTCGAGCTTTGAGGCTCAGATTGCTCTGTGCGGATTTGTTCTATTGTTCGTGGCTGGATTCGCAATCGGTGAGGGGCCGCTTGTCTGGACCCTGTGCTCCGAAGTTCAGCCCACGCGCGGACGTGATTTCGGAATTGGATGCTCTACTGTCACAAACTGGGGGGCAAACTGGGCGATTTCCAAGACTTTCCCGATGGTCATGGTCGCTATGGGCGCTGCATCAACATTTATTATGTTTGCCGCTTTCAATGGACTTTTCATGCTTGTCACGCTCATGATGGTTCCGGAAACGAAAGGTGTCTCTCTTGAGACGATTGAGACCAATCTTTTTGCCGGTAAAAAATTGAGGGATCTGGGGCGTTAATCGTGATGAAAGTCGCTGCCGCTGGCGAGAAAGATCTCGACTGCGACCACCAACGACACGCTGGGCTTTACGGAGCCCAGCGTGTCAAAGCCATGTCAGCCGTTCTGCTTGGACTGCTGCTTTCCGTTCTGGATTACGCCATTGCGAACGTGGCGCTTCCTTCCATCGCCCATGATCTGAATGCCCCGTCTTCGCGGGCGATCTGGGTGGTGAATGCCTATCAGTTGGCCAACCTGTCCTGTCTCTTGCCTCTGGCGTCTTTCGGGTCGCGGGTAGGCTTTGCCCGTATGAGCCAGATTGGCATTTTCCTGTTTCTCATCACGTCTGTCGGCTGCGCCCTGTCCCAGAACCTGCTGGAACTGACGCTGGCCCGGGCCCTCCAGGGGGTTGGGGGGGCGTGCATCATGAGCGTGAATATCGCGCTCGTACGGTTCATTTATCCTCATGCAGAGCTTGGTAAGGGCATTGCCCTGAATGGTCTGTTTGTGGGTATTGGAGTGGCTCTAGGGCCAACGATTGGTTCGATTGTTCTTTCGGTCGCGACCTGGCCATGGATTTTCTGGATCAATCTGCCTCTGGCCTTGGCGGCTCTCGCCATGGCGCATTTTGCTCTGCCACAAACGCCCCGAAGCGAAACGCAGGCTGATATTCCCGGCTCCATCCTGACCGTGGCTTCTTTCGCGTTACTTGGCATCGGCCTAGATGGTCTGATGCATGGCGACTTTTTACCGGGATCGTTGCTGACCGGCGCGGGCCTGATCTGCTGGTGGCTTCTGCTCCGTTATCAGAAGGGGCGTCGAGAGCCGATTGTTCCTGTGGATCTTCTGGCACGGCGGCCATTTCTGTTGGCCTGTCTGGTGGGATTTCTCGGCTTTGTGGCCTCAAACCTCTATATTGTCGCCATGCCTTTCACCTTGGCGTCAGCCTTTCATCGTGGCGATTCCACGATCGGGCTTCTGATTGCGCCGTGGGCGGTTGGCGTGGCTGTAATGTCATTTGTGGTCGGGAAAATGGCTGACCGCTTTCCTGCCTCTGTGCTGTCTTCCTTGGGGTTGCTGCTGACAGCTTTTGGCTTTCTGCTGCTCTGGCTGTTGCCGCTGGATGCGAGCAATGCTGCGATTGCGTGGCGAACCCTGCTGGCCGGGTGTGGTTTTGGTCTGTTCCAACCTCCCAATAACCGGGCCATCATGGTGTCGGCCCCTGCTGGTCGGGAAGGTGGGGCCAGTGGCATGCTCTCAGTCGCACGTCTTGGAGGGCAGACGACGGGCGCCTTGCTCGTGGCTGCCCTTTTCACAATCTTCTCCCACCCAGCCTTTATCTGCCTCGGCGGCGCGATGATCGCCGCGTTGACAGGATCCGCTCTTAGCCTTGGGCGGAAATACCTCGCAGACTGAAGAGTGTTGTTGTGCGCTGGTCGGTACTTTCCAGCTCTTGAGTGGTCTGGACGTTCTGTTGAACCAGAATGTCCAGATCCAGTTTTGGTGCGTAATGGCGTCCGGGATCGCAGAGCCAGACTTCGCAGTGCTGGGCACATTCCAGCAGCCATGGCATGATGCGTGCTGCCATGGCTTCGTTGTAACAGACGTCTCCGATGACCAAGAGATCGCAGTCAGGCTTTGAGCCTACCAGATCTCCAGCAAGAAGCGTCACCGTGACACTATTCAGTGTGGCGTTCAGGGAAGTGGCTTCCAGAGCCATTTGATCGATATCGTTGGCTTCTACAGCAGATGCCCCGACCATTACTGCAGCAATGGCGGCTAGACCGCATCCGCATGCGACGTCCAGAACACGCTTGCCGTGAACCCGCTCAGGGTTGTCCAGAATATAGCGTGCGATAAGCTGGCTGCCCGGCCACGCAAAGGCCCAGAAGGGCGGCTCAATGCCATGCGCTTCAAGAAACGCCTCGCTGGCCTGCCAAATGGGGGTGATATCTGTTGCCAGATGCAGGGCGATTTCCGGAACAAGTCCGGCACTTTCGACTGCCGTGTTGTCGCGGATGAATGCCGCGGGGTCCTGCAGTCTGACGGGCATGGTGTTCAAAGTCTTCCGCAGATGAAGGCAAGAGCCACAAGGAAACCGATCGGGACGTTTTGTTTGAACTGGCGCAGGCAGTTCGGTGCGTCGTAGGGGTTAAGCGTACGGGCCTGCTGAAGAAGAAGCAGACCTGCCACTGCAAAGAACACCCAGAAGCCAAGGTGCAGATGGGCGTGAATGGCGACCAGCCCCAGAGCCAGCAGCATCAGGCTATAGCAGGTGGCGATAAAGGGTTTCGCACGCTTTTCCATAAGGCGGGACGTGGAGCGCACACCGATGCGTGCATCATCATCCATGTCCTGAAAGCCATAGATGGTATCAAAGCCAAGCTGCCAGAGAATGACGGCGCCATAGAGCAGAGCTCCGTTCCCATCCAGGCGGCCACCAGCCGCAGCGTAGCCCATGGGGGCCCCGAAACCAAACGTGAAGCCCATGACAAGCTGAGGCCACCATGTGACTCGTTTTGCTGCTGGGTAGAGGCCGACAAGGACCAGTGCAAAAGGTGCCAAAATCCAGCAGGCGACCGGGAGGCACAGCAGAACGCACAGACCGCAGAACAGCAGGGCAGCAAGTAGTTTGAGCCCCTGTTTCAGAGAAAGTGCGCCACTGGCTAGGGGGCGGCCAGCTGTTCGGGCAACCTTGGCATCAATATCGCGGTCCCAGATGTCGTTCACGACACATCCGGCAGACCGCATGACAAGGGAGCCGAACGCGAAGAGTGCCGTGTAGAGGACGCGAAGCTCAAGCGGTGCCTCTGGCGCAAGGAAAAGCCCCCACACGCCGGGAAGCAGCAAAAGGCATGTAGGCCACGGGCGATCCAGTCGGGCCAGAAGGGCATAGGACCGCCAAGGTTCGGGCAGGCGGCCGATTTGGCCGGCCAGATGGATGTCGGTATGGGGGCTCGTCTTACTCATTGAAATCCCTGATGCGTGGCGGAGGCGCTTCCGTCAATGGCTGGAGCGCGCTATCGGAAAAGGATGAGCCGATCTGATCCCCGTCTTTATCTTGAAGTTCCGGATGTCGCCTTCACGGAAGGGCTGGAACTTCCGCTTCCTGCTGGTCAGGCCCATTATCTGGGCAATGTTATGCGACATGCTGTTGGAGACGCTGTTCGTGTTTTCAATGCGACGGACGGGGAGTGGGCTGCGACGATCCAGACCCTTCGCAAAGACCGTGGGACAATTGTCCTTGGGGCAATGGAGCGTCCTCCGCAGCCAACGGACGGTGTGGAGCTTCTGTTCGCGCCGTTGAAGCGGGACGCGACAGAGCTTGTGATCCGCATGGGTACGGAACTGGGCGTGACCGCCTTTCGACCCGTCATTACGGAACGAACCAATACCCATCGTCTGAATCTGGACCGTCTTGCCCTGATTGCGTCCGAGGCTGCTGAACAATGTGAGCGGCTGGATATTCCGATGATTCATCCGCCTGAACCGTTGAAAACCGTTCTCTCTACCTGGCCAGATGACAAGCCGCTTTTTGCGGCGCTGGAGCGTCGGCCTGGTGAAGACGGTCCGTTGAAAGCAGCGGCGCTGCTGATTGGACCGGAAGGCGGATTTTCTGACACCGAGGTTCTGTTGCTTCAACGTCATCCTGCTGTCCATGCTCTGACGCTGGGGCCGCTTGTGCTGCGGGCCGAGACTGCTGTTTGTGCTGGCCTGTCCCGTCTGGCGCTCAGACGTGGCGCGTGAGGGTGACAGGATCGTCTGACCTGCTACAAGTTCAATCAATATCGAACAACGATTTTAAACCGAGGCAAAACCGCCATGTCCAATCCCGGCACGTCCAATAGCGCAACGATCGAGAATCGGGCGCAGCTCGTCGAGGTTCTGGAGCGTGGCTCCAAGCCGCAGTCTGAGTGGAAGATTGGCACCGAGCATGAAAAGTTCGGGTTTGTGCTACCGGGACAGGATGACGGGCGTGAGCCGCTATCGGCTCCTCCCTACGAACCTAAGGGTATTGGTGCTCTTCTTCAGAAGCTGGAAGGACCGGACTGGGCGCCGATTCATGATGGAGAGGCGCTGATTGGTCTGGCTGGTCAGAACAGCCAGAAAGGTCGCTCGATTTCCCTGGAGCCTGCGGGGCAGTTTGAACTCTCGGGTGCGCCAGTTGTCTCGCTTCAAGAAACGCAGACTGAAATGCAGGAGCATTTTGACCTGATTCGTGGGCCGGCTTCCGAGCTTGGAATTGGCTTCCTTCCGTTTGGGTTCCAGCCGCTCTGGGGCCGGGATGCCATGCCGTGGATGCCCAAAAGCCGCTACGCCATCATGCGGAATTACATGCCGAAGGTCGGGAGCCTCGGTCTGGACATGATGACGCGGACCTGCACCGTGCAGGTTAATCTGGATTTTGGCAGCGAAGCGGATATGGCCCGCAAGATGCGTGTGTCTCTGGCGCTTCAGCCTCTGGCAACGGCGTTGTTTGCCAATTCGCCTTTCGTGGAAGGCAAGGCCAACGGGTTCATGTCCAACCGTGCCCGCATCTGGACGGACACTGATAATCAGCGTGCGGGTCAGCCTTCCTTGTTCTTCGCAGAAGATTTCAGCTTCGAAAAGTATGTCGACTGGGCGCTGGACGTTCCGATGTATTTCGTCGCCCGCGATGGAAAGAATATCGACGTGAGTGGTTGTTCCTTCCGTCGTTGGTTGAATGGCGAGGCGCAGCCCGGTCTGGAAGGTCTGACCCCGACCATCGGCGATTTTGAAGACCACCTTACGACTGCGTTCCCGGATGTGCGGCTCAAGCAGTTCCTGGAAATGCGTGGCGCGGATGCTGGTAAGCCGGAGATGATGGTGGCGCAGTCCGCACTCTGGGTTGGTCTTCTGTATGATCCGGCCACGCTGGAAGCGGCTGAAAAGCTGGTTCTGGAACAGCCTTGGGAGGTTTATCAGCAGCTTCGTGCCGATGTGCCCGCAAAGGGAATGCAGGCTGAATTCCCGGGTGGTCTGAAAGCTCTGGCCAAGCGGGTTCTGACACTGGCAGAGCAGGGACTTCGGGCGCGTGTTCGTAATGAGGCTCACTTCCTCGATCCGCTGCATCTGATTGCAGAAGGTGGCCCGAATCAGGCCGAATACTGGCTGGCCCTTTATGAGGGCGCATGGGGCGGCAGCGTGAAGCCGCTGTTCCGCGAAGCTTCGATCTGAAGCTGAACATTCCGGTTTTTATCGGGGGGCACTATGAATCGGGAAAGCGGGTGCTTTTTTGCAACCCGTTCCCCGATCGGTAGTTCCAGAGGGATGATGAACCGTCTTTTCTTTCGCGCGGCTGTGGCCAGCGCTTTCATGTCCGTTGCTGCTCTCCCGTTTCCTGCTCTGGCGCAGGCTGTTCCGGCGCAGCTTCGTCCTGTGGATCAGGGATGGATTGCCCGTATTCAGGATACGCTGGGTCAGATTACGGTCCTTCAGGCCCGCTTTCAGCAGATTGCTCCCGATGGCAAAACCGTTGGTGGCACGGCGACGCTGGATCGTCCGGGGCGGATGCGTTTCGATTATGACAGCCCAAGCCCGCTTCTACTGGTCGCGAATGACGGGAAGGTCGTGTTTCAGGATCGTAGCGTCGGACAGGTCACGGTCATTCCGCTGGACCGCACCCCCCTGGGCCTTCTGCTTCGCCCTGACCTGAAACTGTCTGGGGACGTGACTGTTACGGGATTCGAGCGCAAAAGCGATCAGATCCATCTGCAGGTTGAGAAAACCGATAACCCGGGTGAGGGGAACCTGACCCTCGTGTTTTCGGAGGCGCCTTTGGCTCTTCTGGGATGGGAAGTTGTAGATGCGCAGGGGCGAACGACCCGCATTGCTCTGTCGGATGTAAAGACGGGTGGAAGCGTGTCCCAGTCTTTGTTCACGCTTCCAAAATCCGAAGAGTGAGGAATTAGCTCTTCATCTCTTTTGAGAGTTCCAGCGCACGGGCATAAACCGTGCGCTTCGGCAGTTTCACGATCCCGGCGACAAGCGTTGCAGCATCCTTGACTGAATGGCTCTCCAACGCCTGTCGCAGATGCGTATCCAGATCATCCGCGCCACTGTCATCTTCTGCTGATGGACCAATCAGAAGCGTGATTTCTCCGCGCGGTGCTGTGGTTTGGAAATGAGCCAGCACTTCTGTGAGCGTTCCGCGCACCATTTCCTCAAAACGCTTTGTCAGTTCGCGACCAACGGCGGCCTCGCGATCTGGCCCGAACACCTCAACCAGATCTTCCAGTGTTTCAACCAGACGATGCGGTGCTTCATACCAGATCAGTGTAGAGCGTATGCCAGCCTGTTCGGCCGCGCGGAGCGTTGCAAAGCCGGTCTTGCGAGCTTCGCTGCGCGGTGCCGGAAAGCCCAGAAACATGAAGGGTAGGGGGGGCAGGCCAGACAGGGTCAGAGCAGTGATGACCGCGTTCGGGCCAGGAATGGCCGTAACGGGAATACCAGCGGCAATGGCTGCGCGCACCAGACGGTAGCCCGGGTCTGAGACCAGTGGGGTGCCCGCGTCTGACACGACGGCGTATCGTGCCCCTGCAGAAAGTTTTTCAATGAGAAACGGGGTGCGATCCTGTTCGTTGTGATCGTGCAGCGTTCTGGTGGGCGTGGAGATGTTGCGGGACATCAGCAATTTTGCCGTAACCCGCGTATCTTCACATAAAATCGCCTCAACGCTCTGTAAGGTCTCTATCGCGCGTTCGCTGATATCGGCCAGGTTGCCGATTGGCGTCGCAACCAATATCAGTTGTCCCCCCACTTTCGGGCCATGCTCCGATGGCGGGGCGGCCGTTAATATTTCAGCCGTATCGCTCAAGGGAGTTTCAGCGGAACATGACTTTTCGGACATCTGCATCCTCGGTGACGAACTCAAGGCCCTATTCTGGACCGATGAGCCGTCTGCGCAAGGGTGTAAGCACTGGCCTCGCCGCTGGAACCTTCCTGACGCTGACTGCCTGCTCGGGCGGAGGCTCCTCGCTGATCCCCGGTGTGGGCGGTATTCCTGGCTCTAGCCAGGCGCCGGGCGCGCATGACGTGGGCCTGATTCTGCCGCTGACGGGGCGCTACGGAGCGATTGGTGGTCGTATGCGAGACGCCGCCAAGCTTGCTCTTTCTGCCCAAGGGTCGCCGGCGCTGGATATTCATGACAGCAACGCCGCAGGGGGCGCTGCGCAGGCCGCTCATGATGCGCTTTCCCGTGGTGATGCGATGATTTTGGGGCCGTTGACCGCTACGGAAACGGCCGCTGTTGCGCCACTGGCTGTGGAAGCAGGGAAGCCTGTCCTGGCGTTCACGAGCGATTCGACACAGGCGCGTCCGGGCGTCTGGGTCATGGGTCTGACGCCGGAGCAGCAGGTTCGCCGCATGGTGGACGCAGCACGGGCGACGGGTCGCAAAACATTTGCTGCTTTCCTGCCTGACAATGCGCTTGGTCACGCCATGGCAGAGGGTCTTCAGCGTGCCTGTCGCGATGACGGTCTGAACGAGCCGAAGATCGTTTTCCACGCAATGGATGCCCAGAGTATTGATGATGGCCTGAAGAGTTTGTCGGATATCGCGAACCGTCAGCCTCCTGCTCCTGCGCTGACAATGCCACCCGGTCCGTCTGCTGTTGACCCGACCGCAGAAGCTGCTCCCGATTCGGCTACTGCTGCGCCTCCGGCTCAGGCAGTACCTTCGCAGCCTGTTGCAGCCCCTCCTGTTCCGCCGCCGCCGTTTGACGCGCTGGTTCTGGCCGACACCGGTATGGAACTGGGGCATATCATTACGGCTCTGCGCGATGATCACATTGACGCCAGTCAGGTTCAGATCATGGGGCCGGCGCTCTGGAAGGCGTTTGATGGCAAGCTGAGTGCGCTGCATGGTGCCTGGTACGCTGCGCCAGACGCCAAGGATCGCAACGGATATGTCGGGCAATATAAGGCCGTCTACAAGCAGACACCGTCCCCAGTCACGGACTTTGCCTATGATGCGGCCGCTCTGGCTGGAAGCCTGATGAAGCAGGGTGGCCCTACGACGGCAGCCTTGACACGGCCGGATGGTTATATGGGAGTAGATGGTCTGTTCCGGTTGCGTCCGGATGGGCATGTGACGCGCGCGCTGGCGATCTACCAGATCCAGCGTGGCGGGGGCGCCCGGATTATTGTTCCGGCATCGCGGGATATCGCGGCCCGACCGAGCTAAGAAAGCATCTGATTTCTTAAAGGAAGAAACACGCGTCTGCGGCGACCAGCGCGTGTTTTTTTATGCCTGCTTTTGGCCAAGACGCCGGGAACAGCAGAAAGAGGCCGTTTGATGCCTCAAAGCGCTGTCAGGCGGCGTATGTTTCTGCCAGCGGCAGGACGGGGCGAATGGTGTGCAGAGCCAGTTCGAAGCTGGCGTAGCTGCCGAGTTCGTGATTTCGCAGATGGTCGATCAGAACCCAGCGCATGCCTTGTGGACGCAGCATGTAGGCAGGGTCGGGATTCTCACGGACCCAGACAAGAACATGCTCGATCGGGGTCGTTCCATCAAAATTGGTAACGCCAGAGTCGACCGGAGTGATCTCTGCATCGAACAGACCCATCCGCATACCAGCTTCGAGCCACCGGGACAGATATTCACGGTGGCGGGGAAGCACACCCTGTCTCAGGGTAATGACATTCCCACCCATGGAAACGGGGGAAAGGTCAAGAAGGGGAGTTGCCTGCGCCATCAGGTAAGTCCTCATCAAAGCGGGGCAGAAGAGCCCTGTGATTGCGATAAGGTCAGGCTAAAATCCAAACGGGGCCTTTCACAATCTTAAATGACGTCAAAACCCGGTCTGGCGACATAAACTTTCCCGACTGTGGCAAATCTGCCATGCGAAAAACGCATATCTCAACATCTTGTTGTCATATTCCGATACAGGTCTTTGTTCCAGCGGCGGTGAAGCCAGAGCCAGGATCCTGGCTTCTCCTCAATCCATTCCTGAAGCCGGTCGTTGAGGCGCTGTGTCAGTGACAGAATGTCGGCCTGCCGGTTTTCTGTTGGCTGAAAGTCAATCGGTTCGTCCACAACAAGCACGAGTCTCGCCGGACCATCGCGGCGGACATGACCCGTCACGATCAGGGCGTTATGACGCAGCGCAAACACTGCCGTAGCCGAAGCTGTCATGGCTGGACGGCCAAAGAGCTGAGCTTCGATGCCATCGTTCATTTTCTGGTCGCCCAGCACGCCGAGATGGCCATCTTTTGAGAGATGCCTGAGGGCTGCACGTGCTCCTTTGGAGCCTTTTGGAAACATGGGGACGTCGGCCCCCATGGCCTCCCGGCGCAGGGCATGGATGATGGAATCCACAGTGGGATTGCTTGCCGCACGGTAGAAAGACGCGAATGGCATGCCAAAGCGGGCTACGACCGGAGGCATCAGTTCCCAGTTCCCAATATGGCCGGAAAAGAAAATGATCGGTCGTCCCGTGGCTTTGGCAGCTTCGAGATGTTCCGCCCCTTCAACCTGCCATCCCGGACCAGAGGGCGTGTTCTGTTTCAGGCGTCCAACATGGGGAAACTCCGAAACGGTCCGCCCCAGATTGTCCCAGCAGTCCCGAACGGTTTTGCGGCGTTCGTCGCGGGTCATCTGCGGCATGGCCATCTGCAGGTTTTGGTCCGCTACTTTGGAAACTGGCAAAAGTGGACCGATTGTTCGCGCTACCGATCCACCGAGGGTAGAGGCCACGGAAGGTGGCAGAATGCGGAGCCCGCCCAGCAGGATGCGCACGATCAGGGCTTCTGCCCGGTATGAAAGAGAGGTCATGACAGGGGAAAAAGCAGATCCAGAATATGGTCGGGTGCCTTGGGGTCTGCCCAGAGCAGCTCGACATTGACGACCGTGACCTGCGCCCGAAAGGCAGGAGGAAGTTTGACCGCATCCTTGGCTGTGGTCACCAGAGTGGTGCCGGATTCCCGGCGCAGCGTTTCAAGGCGCTGAATATCATTGTTGGAATAGGTGTGATGGTCCGGGAAGGGCAGGGAGCGTACGGGAGTTACGCCGGCATCCTGCAACATGGAAAAGAACTTTTCCGGCCGGCCAATGCCCGCGAAGGCCACCACGCGACGCCCCTGAAGACCCCGGATTTCTGGTCCGGGAACAAGTCGGGCCTGCGTTTTGAACAGGAATGGCGGAAGGGTCAGCAGAAGATTGTGACGGTCGTCGCCAATGATGACCACGACCTGTGCCCGCTTCAACCCGTCCATGACCGGTTCACGCAATGGGCCAGCCGGCATCACCTGTGCGTTTCCAAAGCCGACTGTGCCGTCCACAACCAGAATTGAAACATCCTTCTGCAGACTCGCATTCTGGAAGCCATCGTCCATCACGATGCAGTCGGCCCCCTGACCAATGGCCAGGCGTGCAGTCTGGCCCCGATCGGGCCCAATCCATGTCGGTGCGGCACGGGCGAGCAAGAGGGGCTCATCGCCCACATCCCTGGCGCTGGCCCGGCCGGGATTGACTTCCAGTGGCCCACGTTCGCGTCCGCCATGACCACGGCTGAGAATATGAGGATGATGTCCACGCTCAATAAGGCGCTGGACCAGATCGAGGGTCAGAGGAGTCTTTCCTGTTCCGCCGACTGTTATGTTGCCGCAGCACAGGACAGGAACAGGGGCCTGAAACCCGGATTTTTTGAGACGACGGCGTGTCAGGCGCGTCGCAATGGTTCCGAACGGACGCAGCAGAAACGCGGCAGGTCCTATCCGGGGAACGGACCAGAATCGCGGAGCCTGCAGCTTCATCGTTCAAGTGTCTCCAGAATGCGAGGGCTCAGCTTCGACACTACGGAGCGCTGAAGTTCCCCCGTCGAAGCTGTGGCATGCGCTGTGGTCATCCACTCTGCCAGAGTAGCGACATCCCTGACGATGTGAAGATAATCCTGAAGCAGGATCATGGCTTCACGCCAGTTGGTCATCAACGGGCCAGTCGCGGTTGGGATCCCCAGCCGCAAAGGCTCGAACGGATTATGTCCGCCGCCTTTGCCAGCCAGAGAATTGCCGATGAAGCAACTGTCTGCCAGTCGGTAGAACAGCCCTAGTTCTCCGAGCGTATCCGCAATCCAGACGGAGGTTGTGGCGTCTGGGTCCTGACCTTGAGACCGCCGACGGTTTAGCCCGAACTGTTGTGCCAGTTCTTCGCCTCGGGAAGGATGACGGGGGATGAGAATGGTCAGCAGATCAGGTGTCTTCTGCCGCGCGATTGCTGCGGCTTCCAGAACCAGGTCTTCTTCGCCTGGGTGCGTGGAGGCCGCCACAAACACCGGACGATCACCGATGAGGGCTTTCAGGCGCTTCAGTTCCTGCTCGTCGCAAAACAGAGGGGCGGCATCCTGTTTAAGATCTCCGTCTTCATAAACCGGATTGGCACCAAGACTGCGAAAATGTGTAGCATCTTCTGCCCCGCGAGCCGCGACCCAACTCAGGCGTGAAAACATCCGGCGCGCCAAAGGTCCTGCCTTGGCCCAGCGATGTGCGGAACGATCCGACAATCGGCCATTGACGACCATTGTGGGAATATTCTGGCGGCAACAGGCTGTAATGATCCCGGGCCAGAGTTCGCTCTCCACAAAAACGGCGCCATTGGGCTTCCAGCGTTTGAGGAAGCGACCAAACCAGCGCGGCACATCATGAGGAATGAAACGATGGAGAACACGTTTGCCAAACTCCGGATGTGCGGTGACGATTTCCGCCCCGGTGACTGTGGCCGTTGTGAACAGAATTTTCAGGTCGGGCTGTCGTTCAAGCAGATCGTCCATCAGCGGACGGGCACAAAGCGTCTCTCCAACGCTGGCGGCATGGATCCAGAGAAGTTTCCCATTTGGTCGCACACCACCACCCAGACCCATGCGTTCCCGCAATCTGTTCGGTAACTCACGCCCCCGGTGGACGCGAAGACGAAGCATGATGGTTAGGGACGGGGCCAGAAGTGTTCCGATGATGGCCCAGAGCCGATCCATGACGGAAAAATTCTGTCGTCGCACAGTGTCTTCAGCCTGTTGAGAAACCGTTTCCAGCGCTTTCTTCAAGGTTTCTGCATCGGGTTGGAAAAGTGGTGCCCCGGCAACCAGTGATCCTCTGCCAAAAGGCAGCGGAAACAGCATTCTGTCCCATGAGGGCAGATGGATGCCGTTACAGGCAAGACCAATGGGGATAACAGCGCATTTTGCCAGACGGGAGAGCGCCACTGCGCCAGGCTGGACATCTTCGGCAGGGCCGCGGGGACCATCAGGCGTAATGGCGACGAAAGCACCATCCTTTAGTTCCCGGAGCGCGGTGCGCATGACAGCGGCGCCCCCTTTGTCTTTGCCTTTTCTGGAAGACGATCCGTGGATGCCAATAATTCCCCATGGACGGACGGCGTCAGCAATCAGCAGGCCATCGGCATTCCGGGAGATGAGAACTCTGAGTTTCAAGCGAGGTTCATGAGCGGTTGCCCAGAACCAGAGCGCCGGAGCCAGGGTCAGGGAACGGTGCCAGAAAGCGACCACCAATCCCTGATCTGGCTGTAGCAGAAGATCCCTGGAGTCCTTTGAGCCGCTGACCTGCCAGCGTGTGGAACGCAGGCTGGCACCCAGCCAGATACGGATCATGCGCGCAGGCGATATCATGGGCAGTCGGGTAGCATGGTCCGGGCTGGCTCGCAAAACTCTGTGACAGATTGTCAGGCTGCCTGATGGTGAACCTGAAGTCCCGTGAACGTTACGCGGGCTGCGTCCGAGTGGCTCGGCCTATGGAAACCCTGTTCGCCTGCGATGGCTTCAAACCACAGGGCCTGTGTGGTTGCGGCAGAGGGAAGCGAGAAATGGCTCGTTGTCCCGTTAACGGAGATCAACAGCAAACCATTAGGTGTTGTGTGGATGGAATAGCGGACGGTTTGTTGCGGATAGACGGTGCCAGCGACCACTTTCTGGGTGGATGTTCCGTTGTTGACAATGGCCAAGACCCTGTCGCCTTCGACTCTGAGTTCGGCAATGGCCCCCTGCTGGGACGTCAGACGCCCAATGGTGATACGGCCGTTCTTTGGGATGCGGTCGATGTGCAGGGCGGCTTCCAGATCGGAAGAAGTCTGCTGGAAGTACCAGGCTGAATTTTCGCGCAGGAGGGTCTCGGGGGCAATTGTGCCCCGGACTGGCGGCTGAAGACCATCAGTATGAAGTGTTATGCTGCCTGTTTGCGGGTTGCGGCTATAAAACGGGCTGCTGTAGCCCGAGATCAGCGTGGCGGAAGGAACAAGATGCAGGCTTAGTTGGCCCGACGGTTCCTGAAGAGTGAATGAGGAGATATCCGCTGAAAGGCGGCTATCCATGGCCTGAGCAGATGCGCCTGTAACAGCGGCAAGACAGAAAAGCGGAGCGGCTAGGCGGGAAAGCATGGAACGTCCTTTCCGGAGGGCTGTGTGAAACGTCAGATGACGACTTCAACGCAGAACACCCGGAAAGGACGCATGATCTGATGTCAGCGACTCATGAGAACAGTCAGTTTCATGTTCTCAAGAATATGTCGTGTCACCCCGCCAAGGATCATCTGGCGCAGGCGTGAGTGAGAGTAAGCGCCCATGCTGAGCATGTCTGCGCCAAAATCTTCAGCGCCTTTGAGCAGGCCCGCACCGACGTCCTTGTTGATGGGATCGCAGGCCTGCGTTGTAGCGGAAATGCCGTGCATCCGCAGATAACGGACTACATCGTCGCCAGTCGGACCGCGGCGCTGATATTCCTGACAGGTCAGAACCTGTACTGCTTCTGCCGTGTGCGCCCATGGCAGGATACAACGCAGGGCGAGGGACGCCTCAGGCGTACCATTCCATGCAATGGCAATGCGGCGGCCAACGGTCTTGGGAACGATCGGCGGCGCAATGACAAGCGGGCGGCCGCTATCAAAGAGAATGGCGTGCAGCGTCTCGGATGCCCGGGGGTCTGTAGCGGAAATGAGATTCGGCACGAGCGTCATATCCGCCAGACGTGAACGCCATGTCAGGGCGTCATGCTCCGTTCCGTCCAGGACTTCGAGGCTGGCGCTGACGCCTTCTCCAAGAGTCATGCCAATTTTGGAGGCTTCGACGCGGCGGATGCCGTTCTGATGCACGAAAGTATCGAAGCTGTGGCGAATCTTGATGGCACGACGATGGGCTTCTGTAGCTGCCGCGTCGATCATTTCCGTGACCATGCCGGCAGAAATGCCTTCGCCAGCCAGTGTCGCCACTTCGGTCGGATCTGATCCGACAACGACAGCAGAAAGATGCGCGTTGAAACGATGTGCAAAGTCCAGAGCGACCGACATGACAGAGTCAAGGTCGTCGGCCCCGGTGAGGGGGAGAAGGATATTCTTGATTTCGATAAGCATAACGTAAGGCTCCCCACCTATGGAAAAGGATGTTCTGTCTCTTTACGGATAAAGACGCGTGACGTTCCATCCGGATCCATCACGAGTCCATAATGCACGGTCATGGAGGCGGAAAGGGCGGTCCTGCCAGAACTCGATGGCGTCTGGACTGACGCGGAAACCGGTCCAGTTGCTCGGGCGCGGAATCGGACCATCGCCATATTTTTCTTCCGCTGCCTTCAGGCGCTCTTCAAAAGTGCTGCGGTCATCCAAGGGGCGGGACTGGTCAGAGGCAATGGCCCCAAGGCGGGACATGGGCGAGCGGCTGGCGAAATACGCATCCGCCTCTTCTTCACTGACCTGCGTAACCGGTCCTTCGATCCGGATCTGCCGACGCAGGGATTTCCAGTGGAACAGCAGGGCGACATGAGGGTTGGTCAGCAGATCGCGACCCTTGTGGCTCTCTAAATTTGTGTAAAAAACAAAACCTTGTTCATCCATGCCCTTAAGCAAAAGCATACGCACAGAGGGAAGACCGTCGGGTGTCGAGGTTGCAACAGCCATGGCGTTGGGATCATTGGGCTCGGACGCTTCCGCGTCTGACATCCATGTCGCGAATAGTGCGAACGGATCGGCAGTCAGATCGATAAGGGGCTGAGAGGGCATGGAAGTCTCCTGAAGCAGCGGGGACGGACCCGAAAGGGCAGGACAAGAACCATAGCGGTTCCGCCCGGTTCCCGGAACAGAGCCGATCAATCGACGGTCCCGAATATAGTGTCGCCTACATTATATAGAGGACGAAAGAAGAGATGCCTTGACCTGTCTCATGGGCTGGAAATCCACACTGCGGCTGAAAACTGCCGTCGAAGAGGCATTGAGTGTCGTGTTACTCTTGTTTGCTGGCATCTCTTGTGCGACCACGGCGCTAATACGCCAATGCGATTCAGGAAACCTCCAATGTCTGAAACAGAAGACAACATCCCGGCTCCCGTGACCGGGACCCTCATGAAGGGTAAGCGCGGTGTCATTATGGGCGTTGCGAACAAGCACTCCATCGCCTGGGCGATTGCCAGCGCGTGTGCTGCTCAGGGGGCCGAACTGGCTTTTACCTACCAAGGTGAGGCTCTTGGCAAGCGCGTTCGTCCGCTGGCAGAGAGCGTTGGCTCTGACCTGGTTCTGCCCTGTGACGTCAGCGATGATGCTGCAATCGACGCCACGTTCGATGAGATCGAAAAGGTATGGGGCAAGATTGATTTCGTGCTTCACGCCATCGCTTTTGCTGACAAGCAGTACCTGCGTGGCCGTTACATCGACACGCCGCGTGATGCCTTCCTGCAGGCCATGGATATCTCCTGCTATTCTTTCGTGTCCGTCGCCCGTCGTGCGTCTGCCATGATGAATGCCGGCGGCTCGTTCCTGAGCATGACCTATCTCGGTGCCGAGCGCGTCATGCCGCATTACAACGTTATGGGTGTTGCCAAGGCCGCTCTTGAAGCCTCCGTGCGTTACATGGCGGCTGACCTTGGTCGTGACGATATCCGTGTGAACGGTATCTCCGCAGGCCCGATCATGACGCTGGCGGCCAATGGTATCAGTGACTTCCGCTATATCCTGCGCTGGAACCAGCTCAACGCCCCGATGGAGCGTAACGTGACCCTGAAGGATGTTGGCGGTTCGGGCATGTACCTGCTCTCCGATCTTTCCAGCGGCGTGACGGGCGAAATCCATCATGTGGATTGCGGCTATCACACGGTTGGCATGAAGAACCCGGCCGCTCCGGATATCGCAGCTGTCAGTTCCGGGGACTGACATGTCAGACAACAGCTTCGGGCAACTTTTTCGTGTTACCACCTGGGGTGAGAGCCACGGGCCAGCCATTGGCTGTGTCGTGGATGGCTGCCCGCCCCGCCTGAAGCTGTCCGAAGCGGATATCCAGCCCTGGCTTGACCGTCGTCGGCCGGGGCAGTCCCGCTTTACGACCCAGCGGCGGGAACCTGATCAGGTCCGGATCCTGTCGGGGGTTTTTGAAGGCCAGACGACTGGCACGCCCATTTCGCTCATGATCGAGAACACGGATCAGCGGTCGAAAGACTATGGTGAGATTGCCCAGAGCTATCGCCCGGGCCATGCCGATATTGCTTACGATCTGAAATATGGCATCCGCGATTACCGCGGGGGCGGTCGCTCGTCCGCTCGTGAAACGGCCATGCGTGTCGCGGCCGGTGCCGTGGCCCGTGTGCTGCTGAAAACTCTGGTCGGGGAGAGCGTGAAGATTCGCGCGGCCCTGACAGGGATCGGCGGTCAGACGATTGATCCGACCCGGTGGGACTGGGACGAAGTGGAGCGAAACCCGCTCTGGTGCCCGGATGCTGCAAGCGTTGGTCCATGGGAAGAGCTGCTCGACTCCATTCGCAAGGATGGATCATCCATCGGGGCGACTGTTGAGGTTGTTGCTGAAGGCCTGCTGCCGGGTCTTGGTGCGCCAGTCTATGGCAAACTGGATGCAGACCTTGCCGGTGCTCTGATGGGCATCAACGGTGTAAAGGGCGTTGAGATCGGTGATGGTTTTGCCGTCGCTGCTCTTCGTGGTGAGCAGAACGCGGACCCGATCGCGCCGGGGCCGCAGTTCGCGTCAAACCATGCGGGTGGCATCCTTGGAGGTATCTCCACAGGGCAACCGATCGTGGCCCGCTTTGCCATCAAGCCAACCAGTTCGATCCTGACGCCGGTGCCCAGCATTAATAGTGCAGGGGATTCGGTGGAGGTTCGCACCAAGGGACGGCACGATCCATGTATCGGTATTCGTGCCGTGCCTGTGGCGGAAGCCATGATGGCCTGTGTTCTGGCAGACCATCTGCTGCGCAATAATGCGCAGTGCGGCTGGAATAACTGATCCCAACCTCTCAGTTTTAGCTGGCGAGCTTGGCGTCCAGGGTGATCTCTGTATTGAGAACCTTGGACATCGGGCAGCCGATCTTCGCCTTGTTGGCAGCATCAAGGAAGTCAGATTCCGTCGCGTTCGGCACCACGCCGCGAAGCGTCAGATGGGCCTTCGTAACGGCAAAGCCATCACCAACCTTATCCAGGGAAATTGTCGACTCCGTATCGAGAGAGTCGGCCGTAAAGCCTGCCTCACCGAGAATCAGAGATAGCGCCATTGTGAAGCAGCTCGCATGGGCCGCGCCGAGCAGTTCTTCCGGGTTCGTGCCTGGCTTGTCTTCGAATCGCGTGTTGAAACCATAAGGCTGATCCTGAAGGGCGCCGCTCTGCGTCGAGATGGTGCCTTTGCCTTCCTTGATGGTGCCGCTCCAGTGAGCCGAAGCTTTCTTGTTGATGGTCATGAGACGCTCTCCGCGTGTTGGGGTCGGGGTCTCCAACGTGAGGAGCCGGTCTTCGGTTGCCGTTAAAATCGTTTCCCTCTGTGGTTGTGATGTCACGGTCCGAAAACTGCTTGGGGATGAATGGGAACTCATGGCAGTTTTCTGCGATTGCCCCAATATATAGGGGTGTGGATCATTTTTGCCCCTAGATATGGATGACTCCAAATTCACAGGTCTCTCCATTTTGCAAGCGAAGAGTTCGCTTGCAGTGAGCCCGGCGAGTGTGGAATTGGAGGGTCATCAAATCGAAAAAAACAGACCGCCGGAGCAGAGCGCAATGACACTTCATGACGTGACGATGGACACGCCACACACGGCCGACCGACCGCATGACGTGCTACCGCCTGTTGACCATCCTGTTGGTGAGCCTGCTGTTGGGGAAGGGGACGAAACGCCGGATATGTTCGACGATGTCGTCCAGCTTCCCGGTCACCATGCCGTGCGGGTGGATCGTTCACGTGACGCCCTGCTGACGGATTTCGGTAAGGCGACGCTGGACAATCGCTATCTGCTGCCCGGTGAGCATTATCAGGATCTGTTTGCGCGCGTTGCGTCCTATTACGGTGCCGATCAGGGCCATGCCCAGCGCATCTATGACTATATTTCCCGTCACTGGTTCATGCCAGCCACGCCGATCCTGTCCAATGGTGGCACGTCTCGTGGTCTGCCGATCTCCTGCTTCCTGAATGAAGCTGAAGACAGCCTTGAAGGCATTGTTGGTCTCTGGAACGAGAACGTCTGGCTCGCCTCCAAGGGCGGCGGGATTGGGTCCTATTGGGGCAATCTGCGTTCGATTGGTGAGAACATCGGCCGTAACGGCAAGACGTCCGGCGTGATTCCTTTCATCCGCGTGATGGACAGCCTGACATTGGCCATCTCACAGGGCTCCCTGCGTCGTGGGTCTGCGGCTGTGTATCTGCCGGTCTGGCATCCTGAAATCGAAGAATTCACGGAAATGCGCCGCCCGACGGGTGGTGATCCGAACCGTAAGGCCCTGAACCTGCATCATGGCGTGCTGGTTACGGACGCCTTCATGCGGGCCGTCGAGGCTGACGAGGAATGGGCTCTGCTCTCCCCGAAGGATCACAGCATTATCCGCAAGGTCTCGGCCCGCGCGCTCTGGATCCGTATCCTGACGGCCCGCATGGAGCAGGGCGAGCCGTACGTCATTTATTCGGACCATGTGAACCGCGCCCGTCCGGAGCATCACAAGCTGGCCGGTCTTGAGGTCAAGACCTCCAATCTCTGCGCAGAAATCACGCTGCCGACCGGGATTGACCATCACGGCAAGAATCGTACGGCTGTCTGCTGCCTGTCTTCCCTGAACTTGGAAACTTGGGACGAGTGGAAAGACGATCCGCAGTTCATCGAGGACGTCATGCTGTTCCTCGACAACGTCCTACAGGACTTTATCGACCGTGCGCCGGATGACATGGCGCGTGCCAAGTATGCTGCTGCTCGTGAGCGGTCTGTTGGTCTCGGTGTGATGGGTTTCCATTCCTTCCTTCAGGCTCGGATGATCCCGTTCGAGAGCGTGATGGCGAAGGTCTGGAACAAGAAGATCTTCCAGCATATCCGCGCCCAGGCCGATGCAGCTTCAAAGAAGCTGGCGGAACTGCGTGGCCCATGCCCGGATGCCGAAGAATACGGCTTCATGGAGCGTTTCTCGCATAAGCTGGCGATTGCTCCGACGGCCTCCATTTCCATCATTACAGGCAATGCCAGCCCGGGCATCGAGCCGATCAGCGCCAACGTTTTCCTTCAGAAGACGCTGTCCGGCTCGTTCTCGGTCCGTAACCGTCATCTGACCACGATTCTTGAAGAGCGCGGCCAGAACACGGACAAAGTCTGGTCTGACATCACTCTGAGCAAAGGCTCAGTCCAGCATCTGGACTTCCTGACACAGGATGAAAAGGACGTCTTCAAGACGGCCTTCGAACTGGATCAGCGCTGGGTTGTCGAACATGCCGCAGACCGTGCGCCGTTCATCTGTCAGGCACAATCGGTCAATCTCTTCCTGCCCGCAGATGTGCATAAGCGTGACCTACACCAGATCCACTTCCAGGCGTGGAAGAAAGGCCTGAAGTCTCTGTATTATTGCCGTTCCCTGTCGGTGCAGCGTGCTGATGCGGTCTCCACGCTGGCCGTGAAGAGCGATATTCTGGAAGACGAGAAGTATGAAGCCACGGCACAGGCTGCTCCGCGCGGCAAGATGAGCAGTGGTGATTACGAAGAATGCCTCGCCTGTCAGTAAGGTCAGTCGACACAATCTGCTGAAAAATCCCAGTTCCTCATTCGAGGGCTGGGATTTTTTTGTGCAGGGCGTTTCAGGTCCGGTGAGTGCGGCGGCGGAACCCCATGATCAGCAGGATCATCCCCAACGCTGTGGCGATCCATGCCAAGGTTGCTCCGGGAGGGGCAAAATGGAAGTGGATCTGGCTGTTACCAGCAGGGAGAGGGATACGCTCAAACAATCCATCCCATGTTCCTGGAATGATGGAAGTCCCGTTTATGTCTGCTTTCCAGCCTGGCAGCATGATTTCCCGGCGGATCAGATGAGTAGGTTTCTCGCATTGTGCAGAAAGAGTCTCCCGGTCCAGCGGCGTTAAAGCGCAAGGCGCTTCGGTCTCGAAATAGGGAGCCGGGTTCTTCAGTCGGACCAGGTCTCCGGCGGCTGTCTGTAAAACGGGTATCATAGTTTCGCGCACTGCTTCTGTTTCGAAACGAATGCGTGGCCAGGCGATCTGATCTTTCACAGTGGACCAGATCATCACGCCTGTAGTTGCGTTCTTGAGACTCAATGTCAGGGTCCGGGCATCGGGCGGGATCATTCTGTCCAGCTCAATCGCTGCTAGACCGTTATCCTTTGCCTGTTTCAATGCAGCTTGACCCGTAGCGCATTCCTGATCGGAACAGATGGACAGGGCGAGAAAGCCGTCTGAATGACCGCTGTAGGTTCCCAACTGGAGGAGGGCCAGTTTGCTGGAAGGCTTTTCCCAGGAGGAAATGTCAATTCTGACGTCTGACGATGTTGGAATCAGGGGAAATCCACCAGGCTGACGATCTTTTAGAGAAAAGGGTGTGATGCTGGGCAGACCCTGCCCCGGCATGACCAGAAGGGCCGAGACGCCAAGCTTGGAAAATAGATCCGGGCGGTTTGCCAGAAAAGTTTCCAGAAAGGCGTCCCCGCTTTCGGTAAATGGGTAGGACCCATTGAAGGTTACGGAATCGACCTTGGAACCGAAATCCTGTCTCAGTCGCTGGATCCATGCTTTTGGCGTTGGGATGGCATTATGGTTGATGGAGGCGATGCCAAGATATGCACCATAATTTGGTTCGACCGGGCCTATAGTGACGAAACGTTGAAGTCCGGTTTCTGCTCGAAGGGCGGTGATGAGGGATTGATCGGGACGGGGGGCTTCCGGGTAGGCGCTGAGAAGAGGAAAACCGAACAGGGCAAGGCTTTCACAAAGGGCCATAAGTCCCAAGGCCATGGGAGGCTTTCTGCACCAGGAGAGTGCCAGAGCGGCAATGAGGCAAAGCAGTCCAAAAATTAGCGAGCCTGTTGCATAGGTGTGTGAGGAGAACGGGGGGGCGGAAAAAGAACGAAGTCGTTCCAGTGCCGAACGGTCCAGAAGATACGCCACTATAACCAGGGCACTGAGTATAAAAGCGGAGAGCACAAGCGCATTGCGCCGCCATATGCCCCGAAACATGTCATCCAGCGTAAAAGCCGCCAGCAGGATCAAACAGCTTTCCACCATGGGTTCGCACAGGCGGTAGAAAACCGTGTGTCCCACCCCTGGAATCAGATCCACAAGCTGGGTCAGAAAAGGAACGCCAGCCTGTTTGCTAACGACAGCGATGATGATGCCAAGTAGCAGGAAGCGCAGTGCACGTTCTTTCTTCCCCCCTGTTGCACACAGGGCCAGAAATGGAACAACAAGACCGCAATATCCCCCCAAGGCATACCATGCATCCAGTTCCGCCCCATAAAATATGGGGCCGTTGATGTAAGGGAAGAGCAGCATGGCCCATGTCTGATGAGGGAGCGCATCATCATTGATCCCGGCATGAAAGCCAACATCGGCATGAGGCAGAAAAGTCAGGAAAGCCAGAAGCTGTGGAGCAGCAATCAGGCCCGCCGTGATGCCGCCAAGGGTAATATGCAGGGCAAAGCGTAACTTGCCTGAGCCCGTCTGGAAAAAGCGGAGAACCGCCTGCCCAAGAGCGATCAGTCCAAGAAGAAAAGCCGTTTCCGGAAATCCCGCCAGAAGAAGATAGGCCAGCCCCAGAGCCAGCCAGCCCCAGTTTCCCGTGCGGGCGCGTTCTACCCCATAAAGCGCGAGTGGCAGAAAGGCGATTGGCTCGGAGGGGCCGTCTGAAGCCCAGGCGTAAGTTCCATTGAAGGCATAGAGAAGTGCGCCGATCAGGGCAGCGCGTGCATCAAGGCGAAGTTGTTTCAGGAGGGCATATGTTGAAAGTCCGGCGATGATCTGAAGCGTGCACTTCATCATCAGTAAGCCGTTCGGAAGGCCCAGAAACAGCACGAAAGGAAGAAAAAACGCGGCGGGTTGGTATTCGCCGGCCAGCGGCATACCAACCCCGCTATAGGGATTCCACCAGGGGATAATACCATGCGCCCAGTCCCGTGCGACCAGTCGCCCAAGGGCTTCCACAAAAACCCCGGCGCACCCGTCAATCCAACCAGGGTTGCCCGGAATGAGCGCTTTGGAAGCTGCCGCGGCATTCGAGACCATCAAGGACGTCGTCATCATCGGATCGGTAGAAAAAAATCCGAGCCATTCGGGCAGATAAACGGAGATGGGCAGAAGGACGAGCGCGAGAAGATGGGAGCGCGGCCAGAAGCAGCGCGGTTTCTGGGGCATGGAGGTTCCGCCTGGAGGGTTGCACTGCTTGCATAACCTTCGTGTTTTCGTCTCACAAGAGAACGGAATGTCGACTGATGCCTCGTCGGACGTTATGATCCCTCCCAGAATGATTCTGGATGACCGGGGTTGAGCAGAACTGCACCCGGATCATGGTCTCCAGATTGTCTAAGGTATTGAAAAACACGGATTTTCATGTGTCCGCCTTCCTTTTGGAGAGGGCGATTGGTCACAGGGGGAACGTGTCTTTGAGGAAAGTAAGGTCATGAGCAACCCGACCCCGACTGCTGGTGAAACGCCAGCACCCGAGCACTATGACCTGATGACCGCGAACCCGGTTTACAAACCGTTTCGCTATCCTTGGGCCTATGACGCATGGCTGACCCAGCAGCGCGTTCACTGGCTGCCGGAAGAAGTGCCGCTGGCTGATGACGTGAAGGACTGGCACCGCACGCTGACGGAAGCCGAACGCCATCTCGTGACGCAGATTTTCCGCTTCTTCACGCAGTCGGACGTGGAAGTGAACTCAGCGTACATGAAGTACTACAGCCAGGTCTTCAAACCGACCGAAGTGCTGATGATGCTGTCGTCCTTTTCGAACATCGAAACGGTTCACATCGCGGCCTACTCGCATCTTCTCGATACGATCGGGATGCCGGAAACAGAGTATTCCGCGTTCCTGAAGTACAAGGAGATGAAGGACAAGTATGATTTCATGCAGTCCTTCAACATCGCGAACAAGCGCGAAATCGCCAAGACCATGGCGGCTTTCGGTGCGTTCATGGAAGGGCTTCAGCTTTTCGCTTCCTTTGCGATTCTGCTGAACTTCCCGCGCTTCAACAAGCTGAAGGGCATGGGGCAGATCGTGTCCTGGTCGGTGCGTGATGAAACGCTGCACTGTCTGTCCATGATCCGCCTGTTCCGTACGTTCATTCGTGAAAACCCGGAACTGTGGACGGAAGATTTCCGCGAAGAACTGACCCAGATCTGCAAGACGACCGTTGAGCACGAAGATGCGTTCATTGATCTGTGCTTCGAAATGGGGCCAGTCGAGGGCATGACGCCGGCGGACGTGAAAACGTATATCCGGTTCATTGCAGACCGCCGTCTGACACAGCTTGGTCTGGACCCGGTTTATGGCGTGGAAGAAAACCCGCTGCCATGGATCGACGACATGCTGAACGCTGTTGAGCATGCCAACTTCTTCGAGAACCGCTCTACCGAATATTCCCGGGCCTCTACATCTGGCACATGGGAAGAAGCTTTCGAAGGAAGCGTCTTCGAGTAATTTACCTGGGGGAGGCCAGCTTCAGGGTAGAGCTTCCCCCAGTCTCAAGACCCGTTCGGCCGCAGCGGTAAAGCAGCCATCTTCTTCATGCAGGGTCATTCCTGGCTTCAAGCGGAAAATACCCTTTCCGCCATGGATAGCCTGAACCAGCACCAGCTTCGCCTCCCGTCCCTGTTTGGGCCAGAAGGGGTAGAACTGGATTGAGCCACACCCATTTTCCAGAAGTGTCTGACAGGCTCTGTCTGCGATTGCCGTGGATATGATGAACGTCAGTGTCCCACCGGGGAGAACCCAGCGACTCAGGGCTGAAATCCAGGCCTGTGGGTCGCTGTTTGCTGTGCTGAGGGCAAGGCGTCGTCGTTCGTCCGGGGACGGGGTGCCGTGGGCACTGTGCCAGGGAGGATTGGCCATCACATGATGAAAGCGGCCATTGGCTGTGGGAGCTTTTGCCCGCAGGGAAGATGGAATGTCTGGCAGAACGGCCTGAACGACAGACAGGTGTGTCCGCGAGTCTGGAAAGGGGTTGTTCAGGAAATTGTGAGCAGCGAGTTCCACCGTGTCGCCATCTGCCTCAAGGCCAATTCCGCTTACACCCGCTATACGAGTTGCAAGGCAGAGTAATCCGGCTCCAGCGCCGCAGCCCGCTTCAAGGACGGTCTCACCCGCTCTTGCGGGAATGGCCGCAGCCATCAGGACAGGTTCCAGCCCCGTGCGATATCCCTGCCGGAACTGCGTGTAGCGGAGTCGTCCGTCCAGTAATGTTCCGGTCCTTTCTTTTTCAGAAAGGGAGGAAGTGCTGGTCAGGGAGGTCTTAAGGGGCTGCAATGGGTTGACCGCCTTCCTGCTGCCGCTCATATGGTCATTCCAACCTGTCGTCCGGCGTGAACATGGCCCGGTCGCTTTTCCATACAGGAAGAACGAACGGGACTGCGCCATATCATATCGTGCCTGCATGGTCCTGGGCAGTCCCGGGACATTTTGCAGGAACTGGAGTAAAGACCCTTGGATTCTGCCGCACCGGATGCCGCCGTGACCGTTGATAAAGCTGTGGTTCAGGGTGCGGGGGGCGAGAGTGCGCTATCGGCGCTTTCTGCCTACCTTGAAGAGGATATGCTGGCCTGTAACCGTGCGATCATCGCCCGAATGGAGAGCCCGGTTCCCCTGATTCCGCAGCTTGGCGCCCATCTTGTCGCCGCTGGAGGCAAGCGCCTTCGTCCGTTGCTGACGCTGGCCTCTGCACGTCTCTGCGGTTATCAGCCGGGGCCGGATCATCAGCGTCATGTCGGTCTTGCAGCCTGCGTTGAGTTTATTCACACCGCGACCCTTCTGCATGATGACGTTGTGGATGAAAGCACGTTGCGTCGTGGACTGGCTTCCGCCAATGCCGTGTTCGGTAACAAGGCCTCCGTGCTGGTTGGGGATTTTCTGTTCGCCCGCTCGTTCCAGCTTATGACGGCAGACGGCTCTCTCAAGGTCATGGCGATCCTGTCAGATGCATCTGCGACAATTGCTGAGGGTGAAGTCCTTCAGATGGTTGTGCAGAATGATCTCACGACGCCTGTTGAACGGTATCTCGAAGTCATTCACGGCAAAACCGCTGCGCTGTTTGCGGCTGCCTGCCGCGTCGGTGCTGTTGTGGCCGAACGCCCGGATGCCGAAGAGGATGCTCTGGAACAGTTCGGCACCAATCTGGGCATGGCGTTCCAGCTTGTTGATGACGCCCTTGATTATGCCGCAGACCAGCAGGTTCTGGGCAAGACCGTTGGCGATGACATGCGGGAAGGCAAGATTACTCTGCCGGTCCTAGCCGCCTACGAGGCTGGTTCACCGGAAGACAGGCTTTTCTGGGAGCGCGTTATTGGAGAAGGCGAGCAGACCGAAGCTGATCTGCCTCACGCTCTGGAACTGATTGCAAAGACAGGTGCGATCAACACGACAATCGCCCGGGCGCAGGTCTATGCGGATGCGGCTGTTGAAGCCCTGTCCATTTTCCCGGATAGCGAACTGCGTCGTCTTCTGATCGAGACGGTTCAGTTCACGGTAAACCGGGCGCGCTGAGCGGGTTTGTTCTACGTCGACCTGTGCTTCATGCCGGGATGACGTAGAACTTGACTGCTTCAGGCCGTAACGGAAACGGACCTGAAAAGAGACCATCCCGAAAATCCCAGTCGACTGACAGCCTGTTCCAGGCGCTGTGCGTTGAACGGTGCGCTGGTCATGAGAAGGCGTTGTGGAGGGGGCATCTCAGGGCCGGGTAGTGAAACTGCGGTTTCCAGAACCGTGCGAACCTGCCGGGCGACGGCGGGAGCCGGGTCCAGCCAGTTCAGAGGGCGTCTGGCCAGCCGCTCGAAGGCAGGCAGCAGGAAAGTATAGTGGGTGCAGCCCAGACCTACGGTGTCAATTTCGTCGCCATTGGGCTGACTGAAAAGCGCAGTCAGTTCCTGTTCGACATCCGCATCCGGGATGTCATCTCCCAAAAAAGCACGCTCCGCCAGATCGGCCAGCCCCCGGGCACCATGCGTAATCAGGCGACAGTCCGAAGCGAACTGCCTGTGCAGATCCAGAACATAGGGTCGCCGTGCTGTTGCTGCTGTCGAGAGTAGTCCGACGGTGCGGGTGGTGGAGACACGCCCAGCCCAGCGGATGGGAGGGACACAACCCACAACAGGAATGGAAAGGCGTTCCCGAAGGGCGGGCAGTGCGATTGTGCTTGCTGTATTGCACGCAATGACGAGCACATCGGGTCTGAGTTCGTGGCAGGCGGCGTCAAGCAGAGTGACAATCCGATTGGTCAGCAGATCGTCAGGCTGCTCGCCATATGGGAACAGCGCGGTATCAGCCAGATAGTCGATCGTGAGGGTTGGGAGGGTATCGCGCAGAGCCTGCACGACACCCATTCCTCCAATCCCCGAATCAAAGGCAAGGCATCGATACGAAGGGGCAGGTGAGCCCACTGGCGTTAGCCTTCCGCTTTGGCCTTGAGTGCCAGCGCTTCTTCGGCGCTGCCAACACCGCCGTGCTTGCGGGACCAGCCACAGGGATCTTCAAGGAAACGACGAACCTCGGCGCTGTCCTTCTCGGAGAAGTAATCGCCGCCTGCACAGGCTTCGAGAACGTCCCACCAGGTGCACAGGGCGTGCAGGGAGATGTCCATGTCTGCCAGCGTTTTGTGCGCGCCGGGGAATACGCCGTAGAAGAACACGACGAAGGTGTGGTTCACGATGGCGCCTGCATCGCGCAGGGCATTGGCGAATCGGATTTTGGATGCGCCGTCTGTCGTCAGGTCTTCGACCAGCAGGGTGCGCATGCCATCGGGTACATCACCTTCGATCTGTGCATTGCGGCCAAAGCCTTTCGGCTTTTTGCGGACGTAAGCCATCGGCGTCATCATGCGGTCTGCAATCCATGCAGCGAACGGAATACCGGCTGTTTCGCCACCGACGACCGCATCGATGCTTTCATAACCGATGTGACGGCCGATTTTCTCAACGGCCAGTTCCATGATCTTCGTGCGCGCACGTGGGAAGAAGATGATCTTGCGGCAATCGATATAGACCGGAGACTTCCAGCCTGACGTCAGGGTGTAAGGCTCTTCCGGGCGGAAGTTGACGGCTTTGATCTCAAGAAGGATGCGGGCCGTGGTCAGGGCTGCGTCCCGATCCCACTGTGTGCGGCCTGCGATCGGGCTGTCTCCGTGCTGTGTCATGCTGCTCTCCACTGACGTCGTTTTCTGTGGTTTACCGGCCACAAGGCGTGAAGGGTAGTGCCAAATTCGCCCGCACTTGTTGCTGTCATAGGGGGAGCCAATCTATGCTTGCGGAGTCAGGTCTCTCCCCCTAAGGAGTAAGACCGTTTTTCCTCTTCTGAAGCAGGATCAAAAGTGAGCATCGAAACCAGCCGGATTGGCCGGAAATGCGAACGTGCCGTCGTAACAGCCTATCAGGAACTGCGTGAGGTCGGTCAGCCGGACATGCAGGCTTTTGCCGCATGCACCACGCTTTACCGTATCCATCACCCTGAGTCGTCCATCACGGAAGCACGCCGCCTTGTTGCGGAATGGATTGACCATCACGTCGTTCGCAAGGCCGAGGGCCAGACCCCCGGCTGTGATTGCTGATCAGACGATCTGAAAGGGCGGGGGCTTTTCAGCCCCGTTCGCTCATAGGGACAAAGTCCCGCTTCGCTTCCCCAACGTAAAGCTGCCGTGGACGTGTGATCCGTCCAGCAGGATCCTCAATCATTTCTTTCCACTGGCTGACCCAGCCAACTGTGCGCGCAACAGCGAACAGCACGGTAAACATGCTCGTCGGGATACCGAGGGCTTTGAGGATCAGGCCGGAATAGAAATCCACGTTTGGGTAGAGCTTGCGGCTAACGAAATAATCATCATCCGTCGCGACACGCTCAAGCTCCTTGGCCAGATCCAGCAGCGGATCATGCTCCAGGCCCAGCTCGGAAATCACTTCATGGCAGGTGGCCTGAAGAATTTTCGCCCGGGGATCAAAGTTTTTGTACACGCGATGACCGAAGCCCATCAGGCGCACACCGGAATTGCGGTCCTTTACCTTCTCAAGGAACGCCGGAATACCATCGCGGGTACCGATGGATTCCAGCATATTCAGAGCTGCTTCGTTCGCACCGCCATGAGCGGGGCCCCACAGCGCCGCAATGCCAGCTGAAATACAGGCATAGGGATTGGCACCCGTTGAGCCGACAAGACGGACCGTTGTGGTTGAGGCGTTCTGTTCATGATCTGCATGGAGAAGCAGGATACGATCCATTGCACGGGCCAGAACCGGATTGACGCGATAATGATTCCCGGGTCTTGCGAAAAGCATGTGCAGGAAGTTCTCGGAGAAGGACATTTCCTCATCCGGATAAATGAACGGTTCTCCGATGGAATATTTATAGGCCCAGGCTGCGATGGTTGGCACCTTCGCAATCAGGCGGCGCGCTGAAAGATCCCGGTCTTTGGCCTGAGAGATGTCCAGACCATCGTGATAAAATGCGGAGAGTGCTCCCACCGTGCCGCAAAGAATAGCCATGGGATGAGCATCTCGACGAAACCCGTTAAAGAAATTGCGGATCTGTTCGTTCAGCAGCCGATGTGTATTCATATCGGCCTGAAAAGCCTGATATTGCGGCGTTGTGGGAAGCTGTCCGTAGAGCAGCAGATAGGCCGTCTCGGTGAAGCTGGCATTCAGGGCAAGGTCTTCAATCGGATAACCACGATGCAGCAGCGTTCCTTCATCCCCGTCGATGAACGTGATCGCGCTGGTACAGGTCGCTGTACCCACTAGGCCCGGATCAAAGGAAAAGACCCCAAGCTTTTGAGCGGCACCGCGCAGATCAACGACGTCCGGACCCATAGTCCCCTTCAGAAGAGGAGCCTGCATGGAGGCTTCACCGGCTTGAAGGGTAGCGGTTTCGGGCTTGGGGTCGTGCATGAAAGGAGAGCCTGCCTGACAGGGTTACGGGAAGGCGCCAAGTTTAGGGTGTAGGAGTTTTCCCTGTCCAGAGACACCGATTGGAAGAGCGTTTCTGAATAGTGCCTATAGGCGGTGTTGACCCGTCAGGGTGTCAGAACGTGGAGAGCCTGTACGGTAGAGGGCCGGATGTTGATCCAGTCTTCCTGTATCTGGAAGACTGTCAGCGTTGCGGGGGGATACCCGTGCCTCAGGGCTGCAAAGGCGTCATTCTGCACGGCTGTGCCGGCCAGATTGTAAGCCAGTGCACCAATGGCCGGGTTATGCCCGATCAGAAGCAGCGTTTGAACATGGTCTGGAGTGCCGTGGATAAAGCCGTAAAGCGTATTGAGGTCTGCGCCATAGAGGCCGTTTTCAAGTTCTGGCGTTACGGTTTCCGGCAGAGCGGAAAGAACGCCGGCAGCCGTTTCCCGTGTCCGTCGTGCGGGGCTGCAGAGAAGTTGCAAGGGCTGGGGCAGAGCCAGTTGGGCCAGCTTCTGACCGATCTTTACGGCCTGTTGGCGGCCGGTTTCGGTTAACGGGCGTTCAATATCGCCCGCTCCGGAATAGAGATGTGGGCCTGCTTCAGCGTGGCGCAGAACAAGCAGCAGGCGCTCAGACATTAGTGCGAACCATTCGCCTGAGCGGCAATAGCCTCATGATGCCGAATAACTTCACGGATGACGAAGGCCAGAAATTTCTCGGCAAAGTCCGGGTCCAAATGCGCATCCCGCGCAAGCTGGCGCAGACGTTCGATCTGACGGGCCTCACGATTGGGATCTGCGGCGGGAAGGCTGGAACGTGCCTTCAGTTCGCCAACCGCCTTGGTGCACCGAAACCGTTCTGCCAGCATATGAATCAGGGCGGCGTCGATATTGTCGATACTGGCACGCAGGCGTTCAAGTTCTGCGAGGGCGGAAGAGCTGTCAGAAGTCATTAATGTCAATCCATGCAAGGTGGCCGCCTTTTCCAGCACCCAGATCCGTAAAGACAGCCGTGCCACCAAGTCTCCCCATCCGGCGCCATGGGCGTCCGTCAGTTGAGCGGCGGTCATGGCCGACATAAACTGTCATTCCCTCGGGAATACGGTTGATCCAGGTCAGGCGGCGTTCAGGATACCCATCCGGCTGCATGCGGCCGGTGGTTTCGCCAAACAGGGCGCGGGAGAGAGGGGCGGACATTTCGCCCAGGCCCGGAACAGGAGGCTCGGAAAGCATGGCGGTATGAAAGCCGCCATGAACGAACAGCGCTCGTCCCAGTCTGAGCCATGTTGGTGCAGCAGCAATCGCTTCATGGGCACGCTGCTGAAGCCCTTCATATTCCGGCAGGGAAAACTGCCGGAGCGTTTCTTCAAGGGGCGGATCACGCCTCAGACGGCGTCCTTCGAAAGCGCGCCCCAGTTTGCGATCATGATTACCAAGAATGAAAAGCCCGCGATGTGTTTCCAGAAGATCGAGCATCAGCTCCATCACGCCGGCACTGTCTGGTCCGTGATCTACGAGGTCCCCAAGTTGTATGACGAAGCGATCAGTGGCGGTCGCATGCCGGAAAGCATTCAGGTCGCCATGCACGTCTCCCACCACACGAACACCGTGTTCACGGATTCGCGTCATGATCGGGGCGGGGAGAGGTGGTTCGACGAAAATGGGCTCGGTCTTTCAAGGCGTTTTGTCTATCAAAAGGCTTCAACGCCTTAACGTCAATTTTCGATTGAAGAAAAAAGACGTCAGCCTTCGACGAGAGCCGCTGCGCCCCCCAGATCAACCGACAGAACCCGGCTTACACCACGCTCCTGCATTGTGACACCATAGAGCCTGTCCATATGGGCCATGGTGAGCTGATGATGGGTCACGACAAGGAAGCGCGTGCCCGCTTCCTTGGTCATATCCGCCAGAAGAGAACAGAAGCGCTCGACATTGGCGTCGTCCAGCGGCGCATCCACTTCATCCAATACGCAGATTGGCGCTGGGTTACAGCGGAATGTCGCAAAGATGAGGGACAGTGCCGTCAGGGCCTGCTCACCGCCGGACAGCAGGGACAGGGTGGAAAGCTTTTTCCCCGGTGGTTGGGCAAAGATTTCCAGCCCGGCTTCCAGCGGATCATCACTGCCGACCATACCCAGATGCGCACGACCACCTCCGAACATCCGGGAGAACAGCGACTGGAAATGTCGGTCCACCTCAGTGAAAACTGCTAGGAGCCTCTCGCGCCCTTCACGGTTGATGGTTCCAATACCGCCGCGCAGCCGGTTGATGGCAGCCGTCAGTTCTTCATGCTCGCGGGCGATGGTTTCGGCGGTCTGCTTGGCTTCCTGATATTCTGTCTCGGCGCGTAAATTGACGGCCCCGAGATCATCCCGTTCCCGGGTGAGACGGGAGAGCCTGCGGCGTGTGGATGTTTCAGCCTGCTCGGACAGATCAGACGGGTAAACGCCCCCTTCTGGCGGGTCGCTTTCCGTCAGCAGACGCTCACGCGCTGCCACGGCCTGTTCGGCCCGTTCCGTATGGCGGGCAATGGCTTCGCGTGCGGAGGACAGGGCCAGATCAGCCTCCCGACGACGTTCCTGCGCGGCCTGACCAGCCTGGTCAGTGGCCTCGTCTCTCGCGCGGGCTTCATCATAGGCCGCCTGAGCCTTTTCGAGATCCAGATCCTGCTGCTTTAGCGCGGCTTCGAGGCGTATCGGATTATGGGCTGCTTTATTCCAAGCGTTTTCCAGCGTGTTCCGGCGATCTTCCAGTTCCGCATGGGATTGAACGGCTTGAGAAATCTGTCCACCAAGGTCGGATAGCCGTCCTCTGAGCGCCGCGATACTTCCGTTCAGGCGCATGTCTTCAAGCGCGAGGCGAGACAGGGTTTCCCGAACTGTCTGAAGCGCCGTACGGGTTTCTTCCAGCTCCGCAGTGCCGTCCAGCACGTTTTGTTCCAGAAGCGCAGGATCCGGACGCTCTGCAATGGCAGCGTCCTGCGCCTGATGTTCCTTTGTGAGCTTCTCGACGAGCGCTTTGAGCTCTGCCGCGCGTGGAGCAAGCGCTGTGCGTCGGGCGAGGGCTGCTGTGGCGGACTGGTCCAGGGTTTGCAATTCGGCAGAGAGGCGATCTGCCTTCTGGCGGAGGTTGCTCGTGGTCTTGCTCGCGGCTTCAAGTTTCTGCCGGGCATCCTGATGCCGCTGACGGGATATGGCTTCACGGCGCTCCAGATCCGGAAGGTCCGGCCGGTCTGTCGCGGTTGTTGTCGCTTCAAGCTCAGTTTGAAGGGCATCAATGTCTCGCTCCAGCCTTTTCAGGGCCTCTTCCAGTTCCTGAAGGCGTGTCTGTGCCGTTTCATGGCGCAGAAAGGCCTGATCCAAAATGCGATCAGCCTGTTCGGCCTCTGTCCGGGCTGTCTGGAGATCCCGCGTCAATGCTGTGAGAGCCGTTTGAGCCCCCTCTACGACCTGACCCGCCTGTTCAGCCGTGTCGGTCAGGGCCGCCGGGGAGGGATGGGCGTCATAATCAGCTGTCGTTTTGTCCGCGTCCGAGAGTGCGCTTTTCGCAGCGGCTTCTGCGTCTGACAAACGACGTTCTGCTTCGTCCCAACGACTTTTTGCCAGCGCGGCCTGCTGTTCGCGTCCTGAAAACTGGGAGCGGGCTTTGCTCAGTTCAGGTTCCAGCCCCGCACGTTCCGATCGAAGACGCTGCAAGGTCTGTTCCGCCTCAATCCGTTGGCACTGGGCCTCCTGAAAAGCATTTTGTGCGGCCGGAAGATCTTTCTCCTGCTCCGTAAGAAGGGTGCGGGCCTGTGTCAGGCGCTGCCTCTGCTCCAGACGGGTGGCTCCGGCATCAGGTGCGTCTCCAGAGCGAATGAAACCGTCCCACCGCCACAGAGCGCCATTCCGGCAGACAAGCGCCTGACCGGGCTGGAGATGCGTTTGAAGTGCGGCTCCTTTACCGGGATCCTCCAGCAGGAAGATAGCGTCTAGGCAACGTTTAACAGCGTCGGGAGCTGCAACCAGAGAGGAGAGAGACGGGCAGGAATCAATCTGTGGGCTGGCTAGTGTTGTGAGCGCAAGCCACCGACGGTCGGCAGCAACGGTCGTGGGTGCGAGCGAAGCGTCCAGTCCATCAGCCAGTGCCGCAGCAACGGCTCGTGCCAGATCCGCAGGAATATCCAGCCTGTCTTCCAGAGGGTCCGGTTGCGCAGCGACGGCCGCGAGTGTCTGTTCCAGCCCTTCACATTCCGAACGAAGGCGCAGGATCATGCTTTCTGTGTGAGTCAGAGCCTCACGGGTAGAGGTCTCCGCTTCGGACACGGAAGAAAGAGTTTTTTCGGCTTCGGAAAGGGCGCTCTGAAGGGCGTCCAGTCTCGCTTCCAGACTCGTGACGGCTGCTCGAAGGACGGCTATGTCAGTGTCCGGCACGAGACTTTTCCCGGCGGTATCCCGTTCCCGAAGAGCCGTCTCTGCACGCTGGGCGGCCTGAGTGGCGGTGTGCTGGGCATTGTCTTTCGCACGGAGCAGGCCCTTATGACGCTGGACGCCTTCTTCGGCCTTGGCGCGCGCTTCAAGCCACGCCGCATTGGCCTCATCCAGAGCCTGCCGCGCTGCGCGTTCCCGCGCGGAAATATCTTCCAATGCCTGCAGGGTTTTTTCCCGCTGAGCCTGAAGCTCGGCGCGCTGTGTATCCGTCAGGAGAGCGGTGGCTGTCTGGGCATGAGCGGTGCGGTCCTGAGACAGACGGTCTGTTGCGGCCTGAAGGCGGCGCTTCAGATCCGCCTCGGTCTTTTCCAGAACCATCAGCCGTTGCCGTCCGTCTTCGAGGGTGTGGCTCTGCAACTCCATTGCCAGACGCGCATCCTGAAGCGTGGCAAGAGCCGCAGCTTCGAGCTGTCTGGCGTCCTCAGCCTCACTGATGGTGACCTCAACCTGCTGGCGCAGGCTTTCTAGGGCGTCATCGTCAGGTCGGTCTTTCTCCAGCGCAGTCAGTTCTGCTTCAAGGGCCTGAAGAGCACCTGTTTCAGCGTCAAGGCGCGTTGTCAGAGCATCCAGAGCGCTTTTCAGACCGTCACGACGGATTGCTTCTGCATCCCGCAGACGGACCGCTTCTTCCAGAGACGCTGCCTGAGTTCGCTCAAGTGCTGCGAGCCGGTTCTGCTCTTCGGTGGCTTGAGCGCGCTGCTCAGGAAGCTGGGCGTGTTCCTTCTCCTGCGCTTCCAGATCAGCAAGAGCGGCGGTCTGGGCGGCTCGATCCTGTGCGAGCCGTTCCGTGCTTCGGGTAAAATCTGCTTCGGCTTGCTGGAAGCGTGCCAGTGCTTCGGTTTCTGCTTCCCGTGCACGCGTGACGTCCACGCGTGCCGTTTCGGACTGGACTTTCAGGCGCTCCAGAGCACTGCGAAGCCGATCTGTTTCTTCTCGGGCCTGTGGTGTGGCCTTGCGGGCTTCGAACTCGGCAATGGTTGCGTGTTCGGCTTCCTGCTCGGCTTTGCGGAGGGCCTCTCGGGCTTTGGCCAAATCATCTTTGCTGCGTTGTACGGCGAGATTGGCACGGGCGTGCAAAAGGGCATGAAGCTGAACCTCGGCTTCACGCAGCTTTTCAGAGATCTCACGATATTTCCGCGCCTGAACGGTCTGTTCTTCGAGGCTGCCGAGTCGCTCTTCAATCTGAAGGCGCAGGTCTTCGGCGCGGGAGAGGTTGGTCTCGGTCTGGCGAAGTTTCAGTTCCGCATCATGGCGGCGGGCATGAAGACCCGTGATGCCAGCGGCTTCTTCCAGCAGAAGACGACGTTCTTCCGGCTTGGCCGCGATAAGCTGACCGACACGGTTCTGGCTGACGATGGCAGAGCTTCGTGCACCGGACGCCAGATCGGCAAAAAGCGTCTGTACATCGCGCGCACGCATGACACGGCCATTGATACGGTATTCGCTGCCGGAGCCACGCTCGGCGCGGCGGGTGATTTCGAGGTCTTCAGCATCCTGAAACGGAGCAGGTGCGAGACCTTTTGCGCCGGTCAGATGAAGCGTGACCTGAGCGATGTTCCGGGCGGAACGTGCGCCTGTTCCAGCAAAGATCAGGTCGTCCAGCTCGCCACCCCGGAGGGCGCGGGCGGAGGTCTCACCCATGGCCCAGCGCAGGCCTTCGACGACATTGGATTTGCCGCAGCCGTTCGGGCCAATAATGCCCGTCAGGCCCGGAAGGATGTCAACGCGCACCTCATCGGCGAAGCTTTTAAAGCCGCCGATCGTCAGGCGGCTGATCGTCGTGGTGTGGGTTGACATCGGTGTTTATGAAACGCCCTGAAAGAGATCAGGAGGCCTTGGATACCAGATCGGCAAACTTCTCGTAGGTTTCCGGGTCCTGATCGTAATGCGTGTTGTTGAAGCGGAAATAAGGCGTGCCCTGGATGCTGTATGTCTCCGCATCCTTTTGCACCTGATTGTACATGGCCTGCATGAATGCCGTGTCTTCGCTGATGCTCTTGAACTGAGCAGCGGAGACACCCGCCAGAGCCGACATCTGCTGCAGGCGCTGCATCGGGTCACCGCCGGAAGCAAAAGCCCACTGCATCTGGCTGGAGAGCAGCGCACCAATGAAGGGAACGTAACGGTCTTCGGGTAGGGAGCGGGCCACCATGGCAGCCGTCAGACCGACGCGGTCTCCGCAGAAATCATGGAACTGATAGCGGATTTTTCCGGTATCAATGAGCTGTTCCTTGATCTTCGGGAATTCTTCCGTGCCGAAATGGGCGCAATGTGTGCAGGTCAGGGAAAACCATTCTTGCACCAGCACTTTGGCGTTCGGATTGCCGATGATGCGCGGTCCCATGCGCGGGTCATTGGCGGGAAGGGCCGGTGGCACATCAGTGGCGCGGGCAGCAGTACCGGCCACGGCAAGAGCCGGGGCTGCGGAAAGAATAAAACGGCGGGAAATCATGGGACGGGTCATTCAGGAAGCCTTTGCAACTGCTTTGGCGAACGCATCATAGCTGGAAACAACATCCGGGGCCGGAGCGTCATTGATGCGGAAATAGGGAGTACCTTGGATCTGAAGGAACGCGCCATCGCGATCCTGCCGGTTCACGATGGCCTCACGCAGGGCATTATCAGCGTTGATCTTATCGAACTCAGCCGCTGAAATACCCGCCATGGCGGCGCGCTTTTTCAGTTCCTGCACAGGGTCGATGTTCTGCGCGAACGCCCATTGATCCTGCGTGCGGAGCAGATCATCCACGAAGGGGGCATAATGGTCTGCTGGCAAGGAACGGGCGAGCATGGCGGCCAGAAGCGCCACCTGATCGAGTGGGAAATCGTGATAGCGATAGCGGATCTTGCCCGTGTCAATCAGGTTCGCCTTCACCTGCGGGAAGATGGTCTGCGCGAAATGTGCGCAATGAGAACAGGTGAGGGAAAACCATTCGTCAACCTGTACCTTGGCGTCCGGAGAACCGAGAACCCGTGGTCCCATGCGGGTATCTCCCGCCGGGAGGCCGGTGTCTTCTGCGAACGCAGAAGGCAGGGAAGTCACTGCCACAAGGGCAGGGCCAGCGATAAGGAACGCGCGGCGGCCAAGGGTCATGGATGGGTCTCCATTACGGACAATCTCAATTACTCAGAACGATGAACTGACGCGGGCGTCAAGACCCGCGCTCATCATCCTGCTGCCCGGTATCGGGGAGAGGCTTCTTTTCCCAACCTTCCGGAACCCGCATCCGCAAGGCACGGATATGACGCGCATCGGCGTCGAGAACGCGGAATTCCAGGCCGCTGTCATGGGTCAAAACTTCATCGCGGGCTGGAACATGTTCCGCCATGCGGAACACCAGCCCACCAACCGTTTCAATTTCCGCTTCCCGTTCCGCATCTGTCAGAACAGCGCCGAGCCGCTCCTCAAGCTGTCGGACTGGCAAGCGGGCATCGATATCGAAGGAGCCGTCAGGGCGTTCGACCCACGGTGTTGTGACCGGATCATCATGTTCGTCTGAAATATCGCCCACGATCGTCTCGATCAGATCTTCGATTGTCACGAGGCCATCAATGCTGCCGTATTCGTCAATGACGAGCGCCATATGCATCCGGCGCTGACGCATTTGCAGAAGCAGATCCAGAACCGGAATAGTTGGCGCAATCATCAGAGGCTGACGCAGGAGCGGACGAATGTCGAACGCTTCGGGGTCGTCCACATAAGCCACCAGATCCTTCACATGGATCATGCCAGCGATATCGTCGAGCTGCCCGCGATAGACTGGCATACGGGAATGATTTTCCCGCCGCATGTGATCCAGAGCATCGTTGAAGGAGATGCTTTCCGGCATGGCAATGATGTCTGCGCGCGGGATCATGACGTCATCCGCCGTGATGTCCCGCAGGCGCAGCACGTTCATAATGAGCGCGCGTTCCTGCCGATCGAGTTCAGGCTCGTCGCCCGTTTCCTCAAAAGGCTGCGCTGCTTCCTGAACAAGCGTGGCAATGGATTCGCGCAAACCCTGATCGCGGCCACGGCGACCGAACAGTCCGAACAGGCCTCGGGAATTCTTCCTACCGTCGTCTGAACGGTCAGTAATGTCTTCGCTCATGCCCGTCTTCCTGCCTGTCGCCACGGATCGCCAAAGCCAAGCTGACGCATCGTGCGGGTTTCCACGCCTTCCATGTCCCGGGCTTCGCCGGGCTGATAATGATCGTATCCTGCCAGATGCAGGGCACCATGAACTACAAGATGGGAGAGATGGGCACGCATGCTGCGATGGGCAGCATCCGCTTCCTTCCGGACCGTCTCGTAACCCAGGATGATATCTCCGCCATGGACGGGGGACACCGGCTCGAATGTCAGAACATTCGTGGGCTTGTTCTTGTTGCGGAAGCGGGCATTGAGCCGCTTTACGATCCGATCTGTCGAGAGAAGAATCGACGGAGCAGGAGACCGGCTGAAATCCGGGCCACCCTGGCGGGCGACGGCGGTGAGCGCACGACGGATCGCGCGCTCAGTATCAGGAACCGAGGAGCGCCATCTGGCGTCCTCGATGATGATGTCAGTACCGGCGTGACGACTTGGAGGTTCCATTGTTTTCCCGGCGCGGCCGATCCCTGAAATTATCCAGAGGGGCAGGCGCTTTCTGTTCATAGGCATCGACGATACGGGCGACCAGTGGATGGCGCACCACATCGACGGATGTAAATCGTGTAATGCCGATTCCCTTGATGCCTTCGAGGGTCTCGACGGCTTCCCTTAGCCCAGATGATACCCCGTTGGGCAGATCAATCTGGCTCAGGTCGCCTGTAACAGCCATGCGTGTGCCTTCACCCATGCGGGTCAGGAACATCTTCATCTGGGCTGGTGTCGTATTCTGGGCTTCATCCAGAATGACGAAAGAGTGGGCAAGGGTTCTGCCACGCATGAAGGCCAGCGGCGCAACTTCAATCTCGCCCGTACCCATCCGGCGCACAACCTGGTCGCCCGGCATCATGTCATTCAGGGCGTCGTAAAGCGGACGGAGATAGGGGTCGATTTTTTCCCGCATGTCACCGGGCAGAAAGCCCAGACGCTCGCCGGCTTCCACTGCCGGACGGGAGAGAATGATACGATCAACCTGTCCGGCCAGCAGCATGGCGACGCCCTGCGCGACTGCCAGATAGGTCTTGCCTGTTCCCGCTGGTCCGATCCCGAAGACCAGATCGGTGCGTGCCAGCATTTCCATATAGGCCGCCTGACCATGAGACCGAGGGGCAATCACGCCCCGTTTGGTGCGAATGGCGGGCAGGTCCGTAAAAGGAGCGGAGGACGGAGGGACCTGCTGTGGAGAGCGGGTATCCGTCCGCTGTTGATTGTCCCGGCGTGGATGCTGCTTCTGAGAATGCTGTGGTGGAGATGGTGGGGGGACGGCAGCGCGTTGCCGCTCATGATGACGCGTTGGGAGGGCCGTGAGACGGATCACCCCATCAACCTGTGAACTGTCGATGGTGCCGCCTTGTTCGAGCTGATTGTAAAGTGCGACGATGGCGGCCTGCGCCCGGCCCACGGCGTCCGTCTCTCCTGAAATGGCGATCTTGTTGCCGCGACATGAGAGCCGGACATCAAACCCTTCCTCAAGTCGGGCGAGATGTCGGTCGTGGTCTCCCAGAAGTCTCTGGAGAAGAATGTTGTCGTTGAAGCGCAATGCGACGGTGCGATTGCCTTCGGTGCCACCAGTGGTGGCGACGGAGCGCGTCGGGGGTGTTGTCAGCAAGCGGAGGCTGTCTCCCGGATGAGGGTTCCACCAAGTGAGTTGGTCATGCGAGTTGTGATGGCAACCTTGGCGATGGTGCCAATCAGATGCTCCGGCCCTTCAAAATGAACAGGCTGGAGATACGGAGACCGGCCGGAAAGCTGACCTGGTTTGCGGCCTTTCCCCGTAATGAGAATATCCTGAACCGTCCCGACCATGTCAGCGTTGAACGCATCCTGCTGTTCACGCAGGAGCGCCTGCAACTCGGCGAGGCGACGGTCCTTTACGTCTTCAGCTACCTGAAAAGGCTGGCCAGCGGCTGGCGTACCGGGACGTGGGGAATATTTGAAGCTGTAAGCCATGGCGAAGCCGATATCGCGTACGAGTTGCATCGTGGCTTCGAAGTCTTCATCCGTTTCACCCGGATGACCGACGATGAAGTCTGACGAGAGAGCCAGATCCGGCCGCGCTTCCCGCAGGCGACGAACGCTCTCGCGGTACTCGTCTGCGGTATGCCCACGGTTCATAGCTTTCAGGATACGGTCTGAACCGCTCTGAACTGGTAGATGCAGGAAGGGCATCAGGGCGCGGTTATCGCGGTGAGCGTCGATCAGGGTCTGATCCACGTCACGCGGGTGAGACGTCATGTAGCGGATACGATCCAGGCCCGGCAGGCGTGCCAGTTCTTCGGCCAGTTCCGCCAGTGTAGCACTGCCACCCTGGCCATTATCGCCATGATACGCGTTGACGTTCTGGCCCAGCAGCGTGATTTCACGGACACCAGCGTCCACCATGCGGCGTGCTTCCGCCATGACAGAAGCAACCGAACGGCTGCTTTCCGCGCCGCGTGTATACGGTACGACACAGAAGGAGCAGAACTTGTCGCAGCCTTCCTGAATGGTCAGGAACGCTGTGAGATTCCCGGCGGACTGAGGGGCGGCCTCAGTGGGGAGGAAGTCGAATTTCTGCTCGGCCGGGAAATCCGTCTCGATGACCGCACCACCAGCGCGCGCTGCACGGGCGACCATCTCTGGCAGGCGATGATAGGTCTGCGGGCCAAGCACCAGATCAACATAGGGCGCACGACGGAGGATTTCTTCGCCTTCTGCCTGCGCCACACACCCGGCAACAGCAATGATACTGCGTTCGCGCCCGTTCTCCATCCGCTCGTCACGGATTTTGCGAAGGCGACCCAGCTCGGAAAAGACCTTTTCCGTGGCGCGTTCCCGGATATGGCAGGTGTTGAGGATCACCATGTCCGCCTCTTCAGGCGTTTCAACCGGCCCATAGCCAAGCGGACGCAGGACATCAGCCATGCGGGCGCTGTCATAGACGTTCATCTGGCAGCCCCATGTAATGACATGCAGCCCATGACGCATACGGTCAGTCGGGGCACGATCAGCAGGGGCAGGCGCGGAGGCGGAAGTCTCGGTGGTCACAGTCTCGATCCGGGATTGGCAAAAGCAGGCACACACATCGGGGCAGGAGACCGCGCGGTCAAGCCTGTCCAGACAGGGGAGATGTCAAACATGGGGCGGTATCGGCATGTCAGACTGGCCTGAAGTGGCATCACCATCTCCGGACGGACGCTGGATTGCTCCCATCAATGGCTATGAAAGTGACGCGCTGACGGCGGGCAAGTCAAGACAAACCTTGTGAATTGCAGAAGAATAAGGCGCTTAGTTCTGTCCGTCTGGCACAAGTCCCTGCCGAAGCTGGGCGGCACCATCCCGCACGGCCTTGAACGTTGCGTTGGCCAGTTCCTTGCGGGATTTGAAATCCTCCGGGTTCAACGGTGGATGCAACAGAACGGTTGCCCGCATTGAGCGCCACTGGCCGAACGACCAGATATGTGGCGTCAAGTCCATGTCCCCATACCATGAGAAAACGGACCGCCGACTGCGCCCGACTGGCAGGCCTTCCAGTCGGTCATAAACGATGGAAACGGGCTGGATGAGGACCGGAGGGGGCTTTGGCATCCCTGCCTGCTCAAGGCGGCCCGGCTTGGCCACGGCAAAGAAAGACGAAAGGAAGGGCAGGACGCGGCTGCCATCTGAAGACGTGCCTTCCGGGAAAAGTACGATATCGTCTCCGTCCCAGAGGCGATCCGCCATGTCATGCAGTTCCTTCCCCGTGTTCTGGCGGTTGCGACTGACGAAGATCGTGCGCCCGAGGCGTGAGATGGTGCCAATCAGTGGCCAGGTGCCGACTTCGCCCTTAGCGACGAACACCGTATGGAGAACACCGCCAACAGCGATGATATCCAGCCAGGAGCAATGGTTGGCGACATAAACGATCGGGCGTTCACCATTTTGGACATCCCTGGCGGTTCTGATGCCACCGGCAGGTGTCCCGATGACACGAAACTGAAGCCCTAGAATACGCCCAATCGTATACCAGAAAACGCGAGGAAGCCGGATCTTTGCTGGACCAGGCAGACGTATGAAGAGCGCCTGCAGGCAGCCTGCCCAGAAAGCCCATATCAAAACGGCTGTCAGTCGGCCGATACAGCTCAGCCGGCTGAAGAGCGAGGACTGCGTTGTTGCCTGATTGACCGGAAAATTGACACTTTCATCAATGATCGGTCGGTTGTGGCGTCGGCGGCCGGACGGTGAAGGAGCATCACGATGGGACATGGGTGCTGAGTGATACGGTTTTCAGAAGACCTAGACAATCTTGTTTGTCTTTCAGGCGTATCTATCGGCTATAACAGGGAGGGTCTTCGGTGGACTTGGCGTGCGTGTTCAGGATAGAGCCAGAAGAGTATGCGGCCGTCTTTTGCGGATCCGCTCCAAAGGGTCGACCCTTCCCGGTTCGATCCCTCCTCAAAACGGATTTTCAGGACCTCCGGTGAAGCCAGGCCATCGCTCGTCAGTTGTTTCCTTTTCCCTTGCTTTCGGCGTCATGGCATCCTGCTGTCATGTTGAGAAAGCATGGGCAGATGCGCCCTCCAGCGGGGAGGAAGCCGAGAAAACTGTTCCGTATTCTGTTACCCTTCAGCCGACTAAAAATGCGGAGGTCGATGGCGCCATCCAGGCCTCGTCCCAGCTTCAAACACTGAAGACGACCCATGCTGTTGGACCTTATGCGTTAGCGGGACGTATCCGTGCGGATTACGACCGTGTGGACACGGCATTGCAGTCCCAGGGCTACTATGCGGGGACGGTTACAATTCGTATCAAGGTCGGTAATCGGGAACTGGATGGACGTGATCCTGCACTGCCGGATGCTCTGAATGCGCTTCCCAAAGGCGGAAAGGTCAGCATTACCCTTTCCGCTGCCATGGGACCGCAATTCCATCTCGGCAAGATTAGCCTGACAACACCGCCACCCAAAGCAGTTCAGCCATCTGATTCAGCTGCAAAGTCACCGTCTCCAAAAGGAAGTGCGGCTCCAGCGAACAGTAAGGCTCAGACAGCAGAGAAAATGGGCGCGCCAGAGACAGCGGGAGACGCTACGGCTCAGGGTGAACCCGTGGAACTGACTGCGGCAGAACTGAAAGCGTTCAAGCTGAAATCCGGGCAGCCAGCAGTGGCTTCCGATGTGCTTGCCGCACAGGGAAATCTGCTCACCCAGTTGCAGGAAGAGGGGTATGCGGTCGCGGATGTGTCCACGCCGCTTGCCTATCTTCAACCGCATGACAATACGCTGGATATTGTCTTCCGCGTTGGGAAAGGTCCAAAGGTTGTCATTGGTCCCGTCGGGATGGATGGCTTGCAACGTGTGCACCAGTCGTTTCTTCGCCGCCGTCTGACGATCAAGGAAGGCGAGCTGTATCAGCCGTCTAAAATTGAGGCGGCTCGTCAGGATCTCGCGGCTGTGGGCGTATTTTCGTCGGTTCAGGTTCATAATGCGCCGCCGATCGTCACGCTTGGACCGGGTAAGACGCTGGTGCCTGGAGTTTTTCAGGCCATGCCGATCGACTTCGATTTCAAGGAAGCCAAGCGGCGCACCGTTGCGGTTCAGGCCGGGTACTCGACCGATCTGGGTGGACGTGCCGGTGTCACCTGGACGCATCATAATCTTCTGGGGAATGCCGAGCAGCTCAAGCTGACAGCTCTGCTGACAGGCCTCGGCGGCTCAGCCCAGCAGGGTCTGGGCTACGATGTTTATGCAGATTTCAGCAAGCCGGACTTCCTGCATAAAAACCAGAACCTGAGCCTGCGTGTGGAAGCGGTGCGGCAGCTTCTGTATTCCTATCATCAGACGGCCTTCATTCTTCGCGGAGGAATTGGTCGGCGTCTCGGCAAGTTCTGGTACGTGTCCGGCGGCCTCATGGGGATGCAGGAGCAGATCCAGCAGTTTGGCGATACACGGAATTATTTCATTGTATCCGCGCCATTGAGCGCGACCTATGACAGCACCCAGCTTTCCAATCCGATCGACCCGGCAACACATGGTATTCGGGCCGCCCTGTCCGCTACGCCGTCCGTATCTTTGGAAAATGGAACGTCCTTCTTCACCCTCCTGTCTGCGCAGGTCTCAACATACTTTGACCTTGCCCGGATCGGGCTGACCAAACCCGGTAAGAGCATCATTGCGGTGCGTGGCACGGTTGGGTCGGTTCAGGGGGCATCCACCTACCAGATCCCGCCGGATCAGCGGCTCTACGCGGGTGGACCTGCGACGGTTCGTGGCTTCCGGTATCAGGGTGTGGGACCGCAGTATGGCAGAACGAAATATGCCATTGGCGGTACGTCTCTGGATGCGGGAACGGTCGAGTTCCGCCAGCGACTGCCAATGAATCTGGGTGTGGCGGCCTTCGTCGATGCCGGTCAGGTCGGGACTGGCTCGCGTCCGGGGCAGGGCACGCTGCGTGTTGGATATGGCGGGGGTGTTCGTTACTTCACGCCGATCGGCCCGATCCGTGTTGACGTTGCCCTTCCCATGAACCGCCCGGCTTACGGCGACAAATGGGAACTCTACATTGGTCTTGGGGAGACTTTCTGATGCGCGCCCGCAGGATCATTCTCTGGATCGTTGGTCTCGTTGTCGGCGTTCCGCTCGGACTGGTTGTTCTGGCGCTCGTGGTTGTGCTCATCGGCATCAATATCGGGCCAGGGCAGCGGCTGATCGAAAGCAAAGTCGGCCCACTGACGGGTGGCATGGTGCAGATCGCCGGGCTGTCCGGCGCGCTTCCGCAGCATCTCACGCTGGCGGAACTTCGCGTGAAGGACAGCAAGGGCGTCTGGCTGGAGCTGGATCATTTTGAACTCCGCTGGTCTCCGCTCTCGCTTCTGCGCATGGATGCGCACGTCAAGGTTCTGAGTGCCAGCCGTCTGGCGCTGCTCCGTAGCCCCGTTTCGGACACGACGCAGGCGACGACTGAAACACAAACGAAGTCCAGTCCGTCGAAGCTCAATATCAAAGTGGATCTGGATGCCCTGAATGTCGGCCGTATTGAAATAGGGCCTTACTTCACGGGTAAGCCCACGGTCTTCACGCTGAATGGTCACGCCCATATTGCGTCAATCGCGCCATTCCTGAATGGCGTAACAATGCAGTCGCTTCCGAAAATGGATATCGCGCTGCAACTGAACCGTCTGGATGCGCCGGGTGGCATGACGCTGGCGGCTCAAACCCCCAAAGACCGTATTGCGCTGGCGCTCACCTATAAGGAAGGCGTCAATGGGTTTGCGACCACGCTTGGGCAACTGCCGCAGCTTGATCCTGTGGACACGCATCTGAATCTGTCCGGACCGCGCACCGCTGCTGCTCTTGATTTCGGGCTGAGCGCCGGGCCGATTACGGCGTCTTCGACCGGTCAGATCAATCTCTACACCAATGTTGCCACCCTGCACGTCAAGGCCAATGCGCCTGCCATGACCCTGAAGCCGGGAATTGGCTGGAATGCGATTGCCCTGAACACCGATCTGCACGGACCGCTGAAGGCTCCTGCAGGGCAAGGTCTTCTGGACATTGACGCTTTGACCGCTGGTGGTGCTTCCATCGGGCATCTGCACGCGACATTTGACGGGAATGAAACCCCCAAGCCTGAAGATACGGTTGCTCATCTTCAGGCCGCCCTGACGGGTCTGCGTGTGCCCGGACCTCAGCCCACCCTGTTAGCGTCCGCCCCGTTAACGCTGGATGTGACCGCGCACCCGCTCGCGGCGACCATGCCGGTTGTGGCGACCATCAGTCACCCGTTGATCCATATGGCCGCAAACACGACGCTCAAGCCTGCAGCATCCGGTCACGTCACTCTGACATTGCCGGACCTCCACCCGCTTGCTGCCATGGGCAGCACGGACCTGAGTGGAAACGCTGCACTGGCGGCGGATTTTGCAATGCCGGTGACGGATCATGATGACCTGACGCTCCAGAGCACAGGCACGATTTCTATCACGGGCGGCCAGCCACAGGCTCTAAATCTGATTGGTAAGGACGGTCATCTGGCTCTGCAACTCAGCAAGTCCTCGGCCAATGTTCTGACGGTGAAGAATTTCGGGCTGGATGGTCAGGCGCTCCATGTTCTGGTGTCGGCCATCGTGGATATGGCGCATGGCAACCGGATGCAGACAAAAGCAACGGTTGCGCTGCCTGATCTGAAACAGGTCAGCCCGACACTTCTCGGGAATACGACCCTGACGGCCACGGCGGACGGGCCGACCGATGATCTGGCGGTCAAAGCCGGGCTGGAAGGTGAGTTCGGGACAAAGGATGTTGCGAAGGGGCCAGTGGCACTGGATGCGGATTTCCAGCATCTGCCCTCACATCCTCAAGGCACGCTGACGGCTCACGGAACGCTGGATCACGCGCCGCTGGTGCTGGATAGCGCCGTGCAGAAAACGGATGACGGCGCATTTCATGTTGATCTGAACAAACTGAGCTGGAATAGCCTCACCGGGCAGGGCAAACTTCGGCTACCCAATGGTGCGAAGGTGCCGTTGGGTGATCTGGATCTCAGCATCAGGAACCTTGCAGATTTCCAGCGTCTGATCGGTCAGGCCATCAAGGGGCATCTGGCTCTTTCCATTCATACGACGGAAACGGAAGGCGCACCGCCGCAGGTCAAGCTCGGGCTCGATGGTGCGTTGGCCATGGCTCAGGCGAGCGTGCAGTCCCTGACATTGAAGGGCCTGATCTCCAATCCGATTGATGATCCAACCCCGGACCTGACGCTTGATCTCGCAGGCGTTCGCTCGCAGGATATCACGGGTAAGGCGCGGGCAACGGTCAAGGGGTCGCAGTCCGCCATGACCCTGACGCTGAATGGTGCTTTTCAGAACGTTATGGGTGCACCGGCCAATGTCGATACGGCGGTTTTGCTGAATCTGCCTAAAAAGACCGTCCGCATTGATCGTCTGACGGCGATGGCGAAAGACGAATATATCCGCCTGGGTGGGCCAGCCAATGTGTCCTTCGGTGATGTCATGGGCGTGGATCATCTGCGTGCGACGTTGGCCCCAAAGGGTGTGGCGCCGGCAACGATTGATGTTGCAGGCTCGATCAAGCCTCGCCTTGCGTTGACGGCAACGGTGGACCGTCTGACGCCTGCGATTGCCAAGCCTTTCGCCCCGGATCTGGCAGCCAGCGGCACCATTTCCGCCAAGGCCAATCTAGGTGGAACGCTGGATGCCCCGACCGGAACCGTGTCTCTGACGGCGCATGGTCTGAAAATGCAGACCGGTTCCGCAGCGTCGCTCCCAGCTGCGGAAATTCTGGCGAATATCGGCTTGGCTGGAAAAACGGCAAAGGTGAATGCGACCCTTGCGGCTGGCCCGAAAGTGGCTCTCGCGGTTCGTGGAACGGCGCCTACGTCCAAGGATGGCGCGATTGCCCTGAACACGACTGGCCACGTAGACCTGTCCGTTGCCAATGGTGTGCTGGGTGCGAGCGGCATGGCGACGAAGGGTCAGATCGGGATCAATCTGAATGTCGCTGGAAACGCAACCCAGCCTCGGGCAACCGGACAGGTTGACCTGCACAATGTCTCTTTCGATCATTACGCACAGGGCGTCCGTCTGACGGACATCAACGGTGCGATTGTGGCCTCAGGTGACACTCTGACGCTTCAGAACGTTCTGGCCCACGCAGGTCCGGGAACGATTGGTCTGACGGGAACTGTCGGTGTGTTCCGACCGGGCCTGCCGGTGGATATCAAGGTTATTTCCAACAAGGCGCGGCCGATCTCTAGTGATCTGGTAACGGCCACGATCAACACGGACCTGCATATTCATGGACAGGCCACCACCCGTGTCGATGTGGACGGGAAGATCGTTCTGCCGAGCGTGACGGTCAATATCCCCAATTCCATGCCAGCTTCTGTGGCGCAGCTTGATGTAGTGCGTCCGGGCCAGAAGGCACCCGACACGACCAGCACACTGATTATTGGTCTGGCGATTGATGTGATTTCGCCGGGCCAGTTTGTGGTGCAGGGACATGGTCTGGATGCAGAAATGCAGGGCAAGCTGCATGTTGGCGGCACCAGCAGCGCGCCATCTGTGACGGGCGGGTTCGACCTTAAGCGCGGTAACTTCAACCTTGCCGGGATCAACCTGAATTTCACGCATGGACGCGTCGCGTTCAATGGCACGGGCGTGAACCACAAGCTTGATCCGACACTGGATTTCCGCGCAGACCGTAATGCCAAGGGAACGCTGGCGAGCCTTCTGGTGACTGGCTATGCCAGCGCACCAAGGATCGACTTCGCATCAGTGCCGACACAGCCTCGGGATGAAGTTCTGGCCATTCTGCTCTTCGGAACAGACGCACATTCCCTCTCGACCACGCAGCTTGCTGAACTTGCTGCTGCCGTGGCTCAGCTTGCAGGGGGCTCGTCTTTTGACCCTCTCGGGAAAGTGCGGAATGCGCTTGGGCTTGATCGCCTGGCTGTAGGTGGCGGTAGTGGCGTCGATAACGGGGGGACCAGTGTGGAAGCCGGAAAATACGTCATGAAGGGCGTCTATGTGGGGGCGAAACAGGCCACATCTGGTTCGGGTACGCAGGCGCAGGTTCAGATTGACCTGACCAAGCGCCTCAAGCTTAACACGACGGTCGGAACAGGCGGGCAGGTAACGGGCTTTACAACGCCAGAAAACGATCCGGGCTCAAGCGTTGGTCTGTCTTACGGGTTCGATTACTGAGCGCTGACTGCGTCTTCAAGCAAAGACCTGACCCGGGTTACAACGTCCGACCAGTCCCGGAAACGGGTCTGGCGGACGATTTTCATTTTCGGATACCACGGGCTGTCGTCCCGGCCATGAAGCCAGCGCCAGCAGTTGTTGAGCCTGTCCATCATGATGACAGGTTTCCCAAGCCCTCCTGCCAGATGCACCATGGATGTATCCACAGATACGACAAGATCGAGGCATGAGACGAGGGCCGCCGTATCATCCATATCCAGACATTGCGGCATGAAGTCGATCAGAGTGCCCGGGAAATCGAGCCTTTGCAGGGCAGGTTCGTCTTTCTGAAGAGAGTAAAAGCTGATGCCCTCCAGGTCGGCCAGAGGCGCAAGCGCGGAGAGCGGCATGGACCGTTGACGATCCACCATCTGTGCACCTGTATTTTCAGGGCGCGCACCGCCCGCCCAAACCAGGCCGACACGCAATTTGCGGTCGGAATGCAAGATTTTCTTCCACTGGAGGACTTTGACTGGATCGGCCTTCAGATAGGGAACGGGTGCGCCCATGGCGTCAGGCGTTGCGGAAAACGCACGGGGAAGGCTGATGAAGGGGCAGTGGTAGTCATAGTCCGGCGTCTCTCCACCATGTTGCACGATGGCTGTGCCTTCGACACGGCGGCAGAGGCCAGCCAGTGTGGATGTACCCCAGATATGAACAATAGCGCCTGTTCGTGCGAGAGCCGGGATATATCGGAGATACATCAATGTATCCCCCAGACCTTCCTCCTGCGTCACGAGGACGCGCTTGCCTTCAAGGTTCAGAAAAGGCGTGATATTGGGCAGGAGACGGCTCTGCGGAAGGTTGGTGTGTCCAGGTAAACCGAAACGCCATTCATGCTCGGCCCACCCTTGGGCCATGCGACCGCTTTTAAGCATCGCTATGGAATGATTCAGCCTGAGCGCAGCCTCGTTGGGCGCGAGAGGAATGGTCTCTCGATAAATGTTTGCCGCGTCTTCAAGGCGCCCGATATTGTTGAGAATAGCAGCCATGTTGCAGCCTGGCCCCCATTCTTCAGGCGCGCGCTGACGGAGGCTATCCAGAATGGCCAGAGCTTCATCGAAGCGTCCCTGTTCCGTCAGATTCATGGCCAGAAGATTGAGAGTGCCCTTGTCATTGGGGCGCCGTTTAAGGCCTTCCCTCAAGCACACGTCTGCTTCGTCAAAGCGTCCAAGGTGCATGAGGATATTCCCCTGTGCATCCAGCAGGCGCGGGTCATGCGGAGCAATTTTTCGGCTTTCCGAAAACAGATGCAGAAGGTCGGATCTGCGACGCAGGGACACTGCTTCGTCAATAATAGCTGTAACGGCATGACCCCCAAAGGGATGGGTCGCTTTCTCAAGCTCCGCCGCCGCATCCTGATATCGGCCTAGCCTAAAGAGCGCACGTCCTCTGTACAGATGGACGGCATGGCTGTCTGGAAGGGGCGCAAGCAAATCCAGTGCTTTTGAAGCATCTCCGGCCCGAAGGCTCTGATCGGCTTCGTTCAGGCGATGCTCGACTGGAGAAGGGGAGGACATCTCACTGGGGCTGTTCATCGTAGCGGTTCCTAACCGGAAACCGGCTCTGCCATCTCCTGAAGAGCTTTCAGAATGGCAGCGAGCGAATAAGGTTTGGAGATGAACCGGTCCCGCGCTGGATCTCCGGATGTTTCGTTCCGGCGAAGATCACCATGACCACTGATGTAAATGACCGGAAGATCCGGCCAGCGCTTGCGGGCCTGATGGCTTAGGCTCATGCCATCGCCATCAGGAAGCGCCATATCTGCCACTAGCGCATCAAGACGAGGCTCTGACGTGAGGCAGGCGACAGCCTCTGCGCATGTTCCAGCTTCCCTCACGTCCAGTCCGCTATCCTGCAGGAACTCTACAAGACAGGTTCGGATCAGAAAATCATCTTCGATGATGAGAACAGTGAGGGAAGGTGTCATGGATTACGAGGACCAGTTCTTTTCAAAGTCACCATACAACGTCAGACCACCATCCACATAGAGGGTCTGACCCGTAATATAGGTGCTGTCTTCGGCGGCAAGAAACGTGACGGCATCAGCAATTTCGCGACTCTCACCCGGACGCTTCATCGGGATGTGATCGGAAACGGCTTTATACTGCTCCGGATCATTGATCCACGACATGTTGATTGGCGTTACGATGGCCCCTGGCGCGACTGCATTTACACGGATGCCGCGGCTTGCATATTCCAACGCCAGTGTGCGGACGATGTTGCCCACAGCGCCCTTGGAGGCGGAATAGCCGAGATAGTGAGGCTTCGGGATGATCTGGTGAACGGAAGAGTTCACAATAATTGCACCCTTGATACCGTTTTCGAGCCAGTACTTGATCGCTTCGCGACACGGTAGCATCACACCCGTCACATTGACGGCCATCACGCCTTCAAAGTCTTCCAGCTTGATGTCTTCAGACGGAGACGGGATCTGGTAACCAGCATTGCAGACCAGAATATCTAGTCCACCCATGGCTTCAATGCTCTCGCGCATCAGGCGGCGGACGTCTTCTTCCTTAGAAATGTCACCCGTGGCGATCGGGTGTTCGCCGCCGGAAACCTTTGGAAGCTTGTCGCGGACAGCAATCAGCTTGTCTTCCTTGCGGCCATTCAGTGCGACCTGAGCCCCTTCTTCTGCAAAACGAAGGGCTGTGGCCTCACCGATACCTTGGGACGCACCCGTAACGAGTACTTTTTTTCCGGCGAAACGATTGCTGTAAGGGGCGGGCATAGGTCCTCACCTCTCCTTGAACGTCAGGGATTTTGAATGATGGAGTAAAGCATCCTGAAAGAGCTTTCCGTGTCGCCAACGCGGAAGAAAGGGGAAGGATGCTTTTCAGACTGCGATGTTTTCATAATTAAAGGAAAACATCGCAGAATTGGGGAAGGCTCAGGCGGCCTTCATGGTCTTGGTCAGGTTCTCGAGAACCGTGGCAGGGTCCGTGTTTTCAAGAACAGCCACTTCAGCCACAAAGCGCTCCTGTGCAGCTTCAAACAGCTTGCGTTCAGAGAAGCTGCCATCAAGGCTGTCTACGTTGCGGCGCAGGTCGCGCAGCACTTCTGCAATCTGGATCAGATCACCGGAGTTGATCTTTTCCTGATAAGCGACAGCACGGCGAGCCCACATGCCTTTGCTGACATGCGGCTTGCCCTTGATGACCGTCATCGCCTTGTCGACGATGTCACGCGTTACGATTTTACGCAGACCTGCCTTGCGGGCTTTGGCCAGCGGGATACGCAGGGTCATCTGGTTGCCAGGGAACGAGATCTGGATCATCTCGATCATGGTATCGGCCACTTCGACCATACCGATCTTGTCCACCCGGCCTACGCCATGCGCTGCGTAAACGATGGAGTCACCCTCGCTGAACGGATCTGAACCGTGCTCGGGATCTGTCTGACGGGCGGTATTCTTGGCTGCGGCACGAGCCATTTCGTCGGTCATGCCGCCCTTCGGGGGGGTCTTGAAGGTGTTCATAGCTCTGGACAATACCAGAAAAACCCCCTCCTGTCCTGCATTATCCGATCTGAATCATGCCTGCACCCCGTGTTTGGGCTGGATGGGAGCGGGCGCAGGCTCTCCAATGGGTTGCAGAAGATCCCGCTCAATGGTCCGGGCCATGGTGTGCATTGGCAGGGCATGGACGCTGGCGATGAACGGTTCCTGAAGGTCGCGGCCGCTGCGATCCAGCATCTGGAACAGCAGACCGATCACACTGGAGCCAAGCGGCGTGATCCAGCCCAGTGTCTGAACGGCTGAAAGGGGCAGAATGATGCAGAACAGATGCGTGGCCAGTTCAGGAATGACGGAATACTGCACCGGAAGCGGTGTGTTACGGATACGCTCAAGACCGCCCTGTGCGTTGGCAATATCCGAAAGAATACGATCCACCGTGCCATGAACGGCACCGTCAATACCCTTGAGTTCCACTTCCTGCTGTACGCCAAGGCCGATTTCGTAAAGCAGGGCGTTCGCTGTGTTGGAACAGGCAAAGATCTTGCTGCGTAAGTCAGCCGGGAGCAGTCTTTCGACTTCCTCACCGGTTGAATCTCCCCGCAGTGCTGCTCGCAGGACGTGCGGGTAGGCAGCCATATACCGTGCAAGATCGGGGCGACCGCCCAGCAGGGACGCCGCTTCACGGCCAAAGGACCGGCAGTTGTTGGTGATTGAACCCCAGAGGGTCCGTCCTTCCCACCAGCGTGCATAGGCAGCGTTGTTACGCATGCCAAGAAAGATGGCCAGCGCAGAGCCCATCAGGGAAATGGGGAGAGCAGGCTGGTCCATCCATTCCTGATGGTAAATCTGGAAAAGGATAACGACTACAAGATCCCAGAGGGCCAGCAGAAGGATAGGTGGCAGGGATTCTCTGAAGAGAATAGCCAGGCCGTGTTGGCGATTGACGATCAAGCAGAAGGCTCCTTGCCTGAATGCGGTATGACCTCTGAAACTAACCGTGAAAAGTATGACCGGCCAACACCAAAAGATTTCTGATGTTTTGCGCAGTTTTGCCAGTCAAAACGGGAAAGAAACTTTCCCGCACAACAGCTTTGTTTCACGAGGCTGCAGGAAAGCATAACGCGCCTCTTGCGTCCGGTTTCCCGAATGCGACACCTTGTCGCAACGCATCAGGGAGTCAGTGCACATGGACGTCATTGCAGCAATCGCGTTTGAAGCGGGCAAGCCGCTCGAAATCGATACCGTTCAGCTCGAAGGGCCAAAGGAAGGCGAGGTTCTGGTCGAAATCAAGGCGACAGGTCTGTGTCATACTGACAAGTACACGCTGTCGGGGCAGGATCCTGAAGGGCTGTTTCCTGCCATTCTGGGGCACGAGGGTGCCGGGATTGTTCGCGAAGTCGGGCCAGGTGTGAAGCATCTGAAGCCGGGAGATCATGTGATCCCGCTTTACACGCCGGAATGTCGGGAATGTCCATCCTGCCTGTCTCGCAAAACGAATCTGTGTACGTCCATCCGCTCCACGCAGGGCAAGGGTGTCATGCCGGACGGCACATCACGTTTTTCTTACAAGGGGCAGCCAATCCATCACTATATGGGGTGCTCTACCTTCGCGAACTTTACGGTTCTGCCAGAAATCTCACTGGCGAAGATCCGTTCGGACGCCCCTTTTGACAAAGTCTGCTATATCGGCTGCGGCGTGACGACGGGCATTGGTGCTGTGATGTTCACGGCGCAGGTCGAACCGGGGTCAACCGTGGCGGTTTTTGGTCTTGGCGGGATTGGCCTGAACGTGATCCAGGGCGCAAAAATGGTGGGTGCAACCCGTATCATCGGCGTGGACGTCAACCCTGCTCGAGAAGCCATGGCGCGTCAGTTCGGCATGACAGACTTCGTGAATCCGAAAGATCTGGGTCCGAATGGTGATCTGGTTGGTCATCTGATTGAAATGACTGGTGGCGGCGCAGACTATACGTTCGAATGTGTGGGGAATGTCACGCTCATGCGCCAGGCTCTGGAAAGTGCACATCGTGGCTGGGGTGTGTCCTGCGTCATTGGCGTTGCAGGAGCCGGACAGGAAATCAGCACCCGCCCGTTCCAGCTTGTGACCGGTCGTCGCTGGATTGGGTCTGCTTTTGGTGGTGCGCGGGGTCGTACCGATGTCCCGAAAATTGTAGACTGGTACATGAACGGGCGGATCGACATTGATTCCCTCATCACCCACAAACTCAAGCTTTCCGAAATCAATCACGGTTTTGATCTGATGGCGCGTGGCGAAAGTATTCGCAGCGTTGTGGAGTTCTGAGCATGTCGATTGAGACATTATCTCAACATGCCTGTTGTGGCGGCTCCCTGCGTGTTCTGAAACATCAGTCAGACGTGCTGGGCGTGCCTGCCACGTTCTCGATCTTTCTGCCTAAAGAGGCGTTGGCCGGACAGAAGGTTCCGGTCATTCATGTGCTCGCCGGTCTGACCTGCAATCATGAGACGTTCCTCATCAAATCCAATGCCGTTCGTTTCGCCGCGGAGCATGGTATTGCTCTGGTTGCTCCGGATACGTCACCTCGTGATACAGGCACTCCAGGCGAAGACGACGCATATGACCTTGGTTCAGGAGCGGGGTTCTATGTGGATGCCACGTCTGAACCATGGAGCCGACATTACCGAATGGAGAGCTATATCCATCGGGAATTGCCCGCTCTGACGGAAAAGCTGTTCCCGCTGGATGGGGACCGTCGGGGCATCATGGGCCATTCCATGGGTGGCATGGGCACGCTCGTTCAGGCGCTTCGTTATCCCGAGTTCTGGAAAACAGTTTCCGCCTTTGCCCCGATTTGTCATCCAAGTGTGATCCCGTGGGGGCAGAAGGCCTTTGATGCCTACTTCGGCGGAGACCCGTCGAAATGGCGCGACTGTGACCCCACACTGCTGTTGCGGAACGGCCATAAGCACCCGTCTACAATTCTCGTGGATCAGGGATTGCAGGACCAGTACCTCTCCGATCTGCGGGCGGATGCTCTCGTCGAAGCGGCCAAGGAAAGCGGGCAGGCGCTCGAAATGCGCCATCACGACGTTTACGATCACTCCTACTGGTTCATCCAGACCTTCATCGCCGATCATCTGATCCATCACGCCAAAGGACTGAAGGCATGAAGCGCCTGGTTGTCGCTGCCCTCCTTGTTCTCGGAGGATGCGTTTCTTCACAGGCACCTGTAGGCCCATCCCTGACACCCGTCACGCATACGGATTTTAGTCACGACACGCTGGCCCTGACCTGGCAGCCAGGCTTCTGCGCAAGTGGCGGGGGTTGTATGGCCACTCAGTCGCATAGTCATCTGATTGGTTTGCATGGCCTCTGGGCGTCCGAGCCGCATGCCCTTGAAGCGCAGAATGTCCCGGTTCAGCAGTGGTGGATGAAGGGATGTGACATCTACGATCACGATGACACACCGCCCAAGCTCCAGCCTGCGACGGAAAATGCCCTTGCGAACGTGGTTCCCCATCTGAAGCATCCGCTGCATGTGCATGAATATACCAAGCATGCCCGCTGCTTTGGATATGATGCAGACCAGTTCTTCGTCACATCCATGCAGTTGCGGGATCGTTTTGCGTCATCCGCCTACGGGCAATGGCTGGCGCAGCATAGCGGTTTTCAGGTGAAGAAAGACGACATGCTGGCGATGTTCGTGCAACTGACCGGTGTGCGGGAAGAGCGGGCGCTCCAGTTCCAGTGCGAACACGATCATGATGGGAAAGTCGTTCTGACGCAACTCTGGTTCACGCTTGATCCGCAGAAACTCTCGACCTTCCCGGCCAATGGGTCTTATCGGTCATCTCCGCAGGTGCAGGATAACTGCCCGGCAACATTCATGATGCCGGGCTGGCCGCTCCCTGGAGCACAGGCAGCGGTGACGGATCAGCGTCCGTAAAGTTCTTCGGCGCTGATTTCGGGCTGCGAGGTGTCACGCAGCCCGTCCGGAGTGACACCATGATAGAAGCAGCTTCGACGACCCGTATGGCAGGCCACGCCCGTCTGATCCACGATCATCAGAACCGCGTCCATGTCACAATCCAGTCGGGCTTCCAGAAGATGCTGTTGCTGGCCTGACGTCTCACCCTTCCGCCATAGGGATTTGCGACTGCGGGACCAGTAGCAGACGCGGCCAGTCAGCAGCGTTTCCCGCAGGGCATCTGCGTTCATCCATGCAAGCATCAGGATAACGCCCTTCGTGTCCTGCGCGATGGCGGAAATCAGGCCATTCGCATCGAACTTCGTCTGGCTGATAATATCATCAACGACGGCGGGGGCAGGCGGGGTGTAGGTCACGAACGCATCTCCAGCGGGAACCAGTCAGGCCAGACAACGGAGACCCGTTTGCCTTCAAAAGCAAGTTCCGGAGACGACCATGCTTCACGGCGCAGCATAGCCAAGGCGCGCGATCCCTGACGGGAGCGCAGTTCTCCGACCTCCTTGTCGCCCATAACGAGCGTCCCGCTTGCTTCAGGAAAAGCCCCATCCTGGATCTGAACGGGCAGGAGGCGACGGCGTAGAAGCCCACGATAATGCGTCCTGGCCGTCAGTTCCTGACCCATATAGCAACCCTTTTTCCACGATACACCGTGCAGAAGGTCCATATTGGCCTCAAGAGCCAGCGTCTTTTCGCTCTCAAAGTCGACAGCTTCGGGGAGGCCTTTTTCAAGTCGTCTTTTTAACCAGACGTCTCCATGCCCTGCCTCTGTCGGGGTTTGTTGTACCACGGCCCGCCACCCTGCACCGTCACAGCGTGGGTCGTTCGCTGCACAAATGGCATTTGCAGGAGCCGGACTGTCTTGGTCGACGATCACCTTAAAATCCGTTGCTTCGATTTCAACGTCAGCGCGGAGGCGGAAGCGGGACAGCTTTTTAACCAGCATATCGGCGTGATCCGACGGGCAATCCATCAGAATGCTGTCTGACGTACTGAACAGGAAAAACTCGCTCAGCCACCGTCCCTGTGGCGTCAAAAGTGCACTCCAAAGAGCCGTGTCAGATGTCAGAAGCTGGACGTCATTCGTGATCAATCCCTGCAGGAAGGAAAGGCGATCAGCCCCTGTGAAGGCCAGAACGGAACGGTAGGACAGCAGATCAAGCATGGAGAAGCACCGGAGTTCTTGAAGGGTGACACGCTCGGGGAAGGCCTTGAGTGGCACATGGGACGCAGTGAAACTGGACCGGTATGATACGGATTATAGTCTTTCTGTACAGTGTTAGGAATTGACGAAATTTTATTAATATGCCAAATATTTAGCCACTTCATTATGGGGGATTTTATCATATATTTTTCCTCTTCCAATAATATATGAAATATTTTCATTGGATCTAATCCACTTTATTTCTGGGAATTTATAAAAAATATACCTATTATCCCATATTGGGAGTAAATTTATGTCATTTCTTTGTTTTGGGTTTAAAAAACCTAGCATTGGAAGGTGTATTTTTTGATTCTTTTTTGATAGCCAAGCGGCAATCCACGAAAATGTACTAACGCTGAGAATGATATTTTTAGAATTTCTAATTAAATCAAAATCTTCTTTCACTGATGAGTGATTTATTATTCTTGAATGGGGAATTCTTTTTTTTAATTCCTCTGAATAAAAATCATTTCCAATTTGTCCCATAATAACAGGAGAGAGCCCTGTTTCTTTTAACACCTGTTCTATAAAATCAATTGGAACTGGAACATAATCTGGATGAATGGCCTTTAATATTTCGGATCCTCTTATATTAATGAGTATCTCATCATCACGAATTATTGATGTAGAAATGGGATTAGGAAATAGGCTGGAGCAAAAATCGACGCATGGATAATACTCCATTCTTTGTACGAATCCATGAAAATAAATACCGTCATATATTTTATTCTTAGCAAAATACGCAATATTACTCATTGAGTGTTTATGTCCGCCATTTATAGAGAGTATCCTGCCATGCATTTTTTGTGATCTGCAATCAATTCCAAATTCATTAATTGAAAAGTTAACTATCTCTGAATTGGGTAAATATAAATTTTGTAAAATTCTAGCATACATATACATAAACATTCTATTTCCAACATTTCCAGAATTTTTATCCATTATAGAAATATAAAATGGGTCCAACATTATAGTTTTCCTTTGTTTGTTTTGAAAAGTATTAAATCAATACTATGCTCTCGAGTGAGGGAGATTTTAATCGTATTATAAGGCATTGTTAATATGTTAATTATAGAATTAAAAACGTCAACAGGATATGTTTCGCTAGATTTAGGTTCTTCTGACTTTGGAGAGGGGTTGAATTCAATCTTTTTGAAAAGCTAAAGGTTAAGGGATTTTCCTGATGGCCGAACAGATAAAATCTTTGTGTCAGTTTAGAGTATCCATCATCCCGGAGTAAAAGCCCTTGTCAGCCGCTGAGATTGTTGACCCTACGCGGAGTCCTGCCAGTAGCCGGCAGAAGGTCCTGCAGTTTCTAGGTCCAATTATTGGCGTTCTGCTTGTTATTGCGGCAATTATTACCATCAGCCTTCACAATTACCGGATCACCCGTCAGGGAGCGATCTCCCTGTCCAGCGATCTGCTGCGAAGCCAGCAGAAATATGTGACGGAAGAAGTCAGGAATTATCTTTCTCCTGCTTCAGACAGTGCTGCCATCGCGCAGGATATGTTCCGTGAGCCACTCACGGACGCTTCGCCAGACGCTTTCATGCTCTATGGACGCTCCATGCTGGCGCACATGCCGCAGGTCGACAGTTTCTATCTGGCCAGTGATCAGAAGCAGTTCTGGATGGTTACCCGGCACGGCAAGGATTACGAGCAGACCCATTTCCAGATCGAAAATGGCCATGGTGTCTATCGTCACACTTACGTTGACCAAAGCGGCAAACCCATCGGGACAGGATTTGATCCGGCGGAAGGATATGATGTTACGGTCCGGCCATGGTTCCGGGGAGCCATCAAACGGATCGGGCGCGGAGAAGGGGCCCTCTATTGGACGGATCCCTACGCCTATCTGGCCGCTCGGGAATTCACCATTACGGCCTCCATGGCCTTTGAGACGAGCGACGGTCATCAGGCTGTTTTTGCAACCAACATTGCCCTCAATCGACTGACCTCCTTCCTGAGTAACCTTCAGGTCGGGCGAAGCGGGAAGGCAGTCATCGTCGATATGCATGGTCAGATCATCGCCGGTCAGACAGCGGGTGATGACGGCACGCAGCCGACCTTTGATCCTGCCAATATGCATCTGGACCCCAAGACGCAGCCGGTTTTCATCCGCGCCCTGAATACCTTCAAAGTGAAAGGCCCTGGTCCGGGGCTCGTGGCAGCACGAGGAAAAAATTACGTCACCATTGCGACAGCGTTGCCGTTCGTGCATCGCCGATGGGTATTGTTGCTGAATGCTCCGGAGAACGATTTCTCGGACTTTGCCATTACAGCGCGTCGGCAGAATATGTGGTTTTCAGCGCTGGTCGTCGGGCTTGCATCATTGCTGGCTTTGGGGCTGATCATTCAGGGGCGGCGCATTGAACGCCTTCGCAAGCGCATTGAAATCGGTCGTGAGCAGATGCGCGCGGAAAATGCTTCGCTTTACGAGATTGCCAGTACGCCGGATCTGTTCGAAGCGTCTCATGACGTCCCGATCCTGACGGAGGCCCTGGCAGCTCGCACAAATTCGCGTCGTGCCAGCCTGTGGCGACTGCTCCCCGATGGAGAGCGGCTGCTCTGTGAGGATGCTTTTGATCCTGTCCGGGATGTTCACAGTACGGGCATCGAGATTACGAAGCGTGAGAACACGCTGCTGTTCGAAGCCTTGTTTGAAGGACATTCCCTGTCCATTGATGATGCGCGACAGGATGAGCGCAGCCAGAATTTCCAGCGCATCGTCATGAGGGCCGTTGAAGCCACATCGCTGGTGTTTCATCCCGTCATGCGTGGTCATCAGGCTGTGGGTGCCATCGTGCTGGAAAATCCCTCCAGAGCGGATGCGATGGAACATATCGTAGCGATTGTTTCGTCGGTTGTAGCTTTGCGCTTTTCACAGGCTCTGGATCAGAGCGATCATCAGACCGATGCCCGCCTAGGCGTAACCCATCAACTGAAAGACACGCGTTACGACGAAGGATTTCTTCTGCCGCCAGCATCCGGTGTTCAGGATGAAGCTGTGCCCAGCGGGATTTATCCGCAGGTGCCTGTCATGGTCATTTCATTTGCAGACCCTTATGCCATGGATCGTCATAGCGCCGAGCGAGCGATGAAAGTGGTGTCGTCGCTCAGTGAGGATATCCAGCGTATTTCACGGGAGACGGGGCTTTTTTCCGTACAGGTTGTCAGCAACCGTCTCGTGCTGGTGGGCGGTTGCTCACAAGAGCCGGACCTGAATGCCGTATTGCGCCTTGCAGATGCGGCAGTCTCTATCCGTGAGGCGTGTCTGTCTCTTCTGGCGTCGGTGGATATTGATCCGGTCTTCCGCGTGGGCATTGACGTCGGGCCTGTAATGGCGGCCATGCTGGGCCGTGATCCTGCCGTTTTCAATCTGTGGGGCGAAGCCATCAATGTTGCCGAGTTGCTGGCTGCGAGTGCACCGGATGCGGGAACAATTCAGGTTTCCGAGCAGGCCTATCTCCAACTTCGGGAGCATTTTCTTTTTCGCGCACGCGGGATGTTTTATCTGCCCAATAGCGGCGTAACGCGTAGCTTCATTCTGGCGGGGCGGCGATGAGAAGCCGCTTTGAGCGTATTTCCCGAATTCAGAATGCACTTGCTTCTCTGGGACGGGTTACGCGTGCCCAGATGCGCTTTACGCTTATGGTCATCGGGGCTGCGTGGGGAGTGTTGCGGCTCGGGCTGTCACCGACATCCTGGCGTAGAACCGTTCGAATAGAGTTCTGGCATTCGCTCCAGCAGGCGACCGGCGGCGGGTTGCTGAGTGTTCTGGTCACTGCGACCTTGACCGGGTTCGGGATTGTGGCTCAGGCGGTTTACTGGCTGGGCTTTGCTGGTATGGCGCAGATGACCGGCTCCATTCTCTCAACCGTCATGGTTCGTGAAATTGCGCCGGTTCTTGTGGGCGTCATCCTGTTGGGGCGGTCCGGGATGCTGATGCTGACGGAACTGGGAACACTCACAACGGGTGGTCAGATGCGGGTGCTGACAGGGATGGGTATTGACCCGTTCGTGGCCTTTCTGCTGCCCCGAAGTCTTGCGATGACCATCAGTGGCTTTACGCTGGGGATTATCTTCAGTCTGACAGCCCTATTGGTAGGATATGCTGTCTGCCGGGTGGAAGACGTTATTACCATGCCGGTGTGGGCTTTTCTGGATCAGGTCGTGAGCAGTATGCACCCGGTGGACTATTTTGCTATTCCGGCAAAGTTCATTTTCAGTGGGTTTGCTGTCGGTGTGTGTTCCTGCCTGTCCGGCATGGATGCCACAACGGAAGATGATCTTACCTCTCTTTTGCCGCGCGGTTTTGCACGCGGCATTCTGTCCATCATGACGATCAACGTCGTTCTGAGCGTCTGGCTGGATTGATATGGCAGACGAAAGCAAAGCACCCATCACTGAACTGACCATTCTTGATCCGGTTCTCGAACTGGTGGACGCGCGTCCCCGCTTCGACGGGAGTGGGCTGGCTTCCGTGCGCTACAATCTGCGCCTGAATCCCGGAGACTGCGCCCTGATCGAATGTCGCGATATGCAGCAGGCCAGTCTGTTCGCGGATATGTGCGTTGGCCTGGTCGATCTGGAAGACGGACTGGCTAGGTGCATGGGTCTCGAATGGAGCGATCTGGATGAGCGCCGGGCCGCTGCCCTTCGTGGGCGCATCGGCCGGATGGTGGCCAATGGTGGCTGGATCGATCTGTACGGCACGCACATGAACATTCTCTGGCCGCAGTTATATCATACCCGCGTGCCCGAAGAGCACCTGATGCAGCGGGCGGTTCAGCTAGGCATGCAGTTTGGTCTGCCCGGACTGCCTGTCGTCTCTCCGGGGAAGTTATCTCCACTGGATCGCTGTCGTGCGGATTGTGTACGGGCCTTCCTGGGGGAGCCGTCCTTACTGTTGCTTGAGAACCCGATGGGGGACGCCAATCCCCCCCTTCTGAACGCTTTTCTGTCGGCTCTGACCGATGCGCGGGATCGTGGCTGTGCGGTTGTCTGGCTCGCACCGGATGACACCAGTTGGCGGGCCTATGAAACGGATGCGAGCATACGCCTGCGTCTTTACGATGATGGACTGTTTTCGATGCGAGGGTCTTGATGTTTCGCGTACGCCGCCCCGACACTGCCCGCCCGCTTTTCCAGAACCGCTATGCGGATGAGTGGGTTGGGCTGCTTGTTCTTGCGACCATCATTCTTTTTGCTGTTGCCGTTGCGGAAGCTGGCTTCCTCAAGCAGTGGCTGACACCGGAAAAAAAGATCCATTTCGTTTTGCCAGAAACAGGGGTTGCTGGCCTCGCGATTGGCGATGATATCGAAATTATGGGCGTTCATGCCGGTGAAATCCGTCATCTGGACCTGAACAGCACAGGGCGCATGTACGCAGAAGGCTATATCGAACCGCAGTTTGTCCCCTTCATCAAGCAGGACAGTTCCGCCGTCATCCGGCACCGTTTTGTTGTCGCTGGTGCAAGCTATATCGAGTTGGGGCGAGGGAGAGGGGAAGACATGGACTGGGGCTATGCCGTTCTGAACGCGACGGTAGAAGCCAATCCGGCGGACGTCATCACCCAGACTGTCACAGACGTTCGGAACAAGCTGGTCCCTGCCATGGACAGCGTTCAGGCCATCACCAAACAGGTCAACGACATACTGACGGATATGCGGGCAGGTAAGGGCACTGTCGGCGGTCTTTTGTCTAAGGATGACACGCTTCAGCGCGCCAATCAGGCGTTGGAAAATCTGAACGAGGTCATTGCGCGTCTTCAGCCAATCGAGAAACAGCTTGGGGGGGTTATGACCAAGGCTGATGGCACGATGGAAAACGCCCGGTCTGCGTCTGCAACACTGAAAAAGAGCATGCCGCAGGTTCAGGAAACGATCGCCCATACCAACGCAGCTACGGCCCAGATCCCGGCTTTGATTTCACAGGCGGAAGCGAGTGCAAACAGTCTGCGCAAGCTGACAGATCAGTTGCGGGGCCTGTGGCTCCTCGGAGGAAGTGCACAGAAAACGCCGTCTCATCGTCTGCCAGCAGAGGCCGTTCGACCATGAAGCGCATGATGGTTCTGTGTTTGTTGATGGCCGGATGTTCCTCAGTCAGCAAAGGCCCTGATCCGGATCAGGGTTATGAAAATGCGATGGAAACCGGTCGGAGCGCTTTCGAGCTTGGTCATCCCGATCAGTCCGAAATTCAGTATCGAACCGCCATGGATCGTGCCCTGATCCGGGATGATGCTGCTCAGATTCATGATGCGGGGTTTAATCTCGCCACTGCGTTGCTGGAGGAAAACAAGCCTGCGGACACCTTGGCGGCTTTGGATCGGACGGAAAAAGCTCTGAAACTTCGTCAGTATAGCCAGACCAGTGACCTGGAACTTGTCAGAAGTGCAGCCCTGTACCGGCAACATGATCTGACGGGATCGGAGGCGTCTGCTCTGGTTGCGCTTCAATCACCGGATGTGCAGGTCCGGAACCGGGCGGCTTATCTGGCTGGTCTTGGCGCGGCCGATCAGAAAGACGCAACACAGTTGGCCCGGATGGAAGCATTATTGGCGCCTTCGAAAGAGACTGCCGCGATGTTGGATCATCAGGATCTCGCGGCCCGTCTGGCACTGCTCAATCATGCTCCAGCCCTTGCTTTCGGTCAGGCCATGTCCCTCACGCAGAAAAGACGGGATGCGCAGGATTATGAGGGGATGCGGCGCGCCCTTCTTGTGGCGGCTCAGGCCGCCGAGGTGCAAGGAGACATGAGCACTGCCGCAGCCTTGCGGCAGCAGGAGCTATCTAGCCGCAGTGTGCAGGAAACCGGGCATGTGGAGAAAGCGTCCATCACGGTCTCCACCACGAGTGTCCGCGCTGCCACTGCTCGCTGATCGTGGCTGAGGCAGCAGTTTTGTAGCCTTTAGGCTGTGGCGCTTGCTTCTACTTCAATGAGCGCAAGACCTTCGGCAACGGACACGAACTCCGAGCCTCCGTCGACGCGGTGTGCCCCGAAGCGATCGATGAACAGTTGACGCACGGCAGGCACGAACGACGTTCCACCCGTTAAGAAGACGCGGTCGATGCCGGCTGTTCCCAATCCAGTTCGCTCAAGTGCGTCATCGATAGCGGCGGCCAGCTTATCCAGATCCGGGCTGATCCAGCTTTCGAAATCGGCACGTGTGATTGTCTGCTCGATTTTAAGATCTTTGTGTGCAAAGCGCAGAACGGTGCTGTCCTGCCGGGAAAGTTCGGTCTTGGCCTGACCGATGGCTCGATAGAGGTTCTGCCCTTCCTGATCTTCGATCAGACGTAGCAGATTGCGGAGCTTCTTCGGGTCTGACGCTGTCTTTGCGACATCCTCAATGCTGCGGAGGGTCTGTGGCGTGCGCATCAGGGACAGGCGGTGCCAGCGGCCCAGGCTCGCATACCATTCGATCGGAACGGGGAGGGGCTGCCCACCCATGACGCGGTAGGTCGTGTCGCGTCCGAGGGCCGGGGCGATGACATTGTCGATGATGCGAAAGTCGAACTGGTCTCCCGCAATGCCAACGCCTGAATGCCCAAGCGTGACTGTGCGGGGAGAACCGTGTGGGTCGAAGCGCATGACTGAGAAGTCACTGGTCCCGCCCCCAAAGTCTCCCACCAGAACAGTCGCGGGGGCATCGAGACGCTGCATGAAGCGCCATCCCGCACCTTCCGGTTCAAGCACGACATTCGGTTCGGCAAAACCCGCTTCGACAAAGCTCTCTTTGAGACGTTTTACGCCCAGTTCGTCATCTGCGAGTTCACCGGCAAAACGTACCGGGCGTCCAATCGTGGCGCTGACCTGATCCGGGCTGATACCAGCCTTGTCCATAAGGGAGCGAAGAAACCGGGCAATCAGGTTCTGAAGCGTCATGGTGCTGGAAAACACGCGGGTTTCGCGGAAGGAACTCTGCGCCAAGTACGTTTTCATGGACATGATGAGGCGGCTTTCCGCCGGATCGTCCAGATAGGCTTCGATCGCATCGAGCCCAATGGCGTCCTGAAGAACGCGCTTTTTCCCATCCTGATCGAGCCAGAGGCAGAGCAGGGTTCGACAGGTTTCGGAAGACGGGCTGTCAATGAAGTTGAAGACGGCAGGCTGCGTCGTGCCCCGCTCGTCTGCAATCACCACAACGCTGTTTGTCGTGCCGAAGTCGATGCCGACGCGAATTTTTGGCGCTGTGGAAGAATGCGTCGTCATGCTGGCTGGTCCCGTCCCAAATTCGCGAAGGGCGAGGGTTTAGGAAAGAACGGCAGCCGCGCCAAGAGAAAAATAAAGTATGATCTGGGAGAGGCGTGAAGATTCCCAGGGATGATCAGCCTTTTGATGCGTCGTAGAGGTGTTGGGCAGCCTGGATTTCTGACATGTGCGTTTCGGCCCAGTGTGTCAGGCTGGAGACTGCCTCTATCAACGTCGTTCCTAAGGGTTTGAGGCTGTACTCCACTGTCACGGGCACCGTTGGATAGGCTGTTCGTAAAATCAGTCCATCCCGCTCAAGATTTTTCAGAACCTGTGACAGCACTTTCTGGGAAATTCCATGAATATCCCGTTTGAGCGCGTTGAAACGCACAACATCATTCTGAAGTCGGTCAAGGACGAGAAGCGCCCATTTGTCTCCCAGCCTATCCAGGACCATCCGCGTGGGGCAATCCTTGGCATAGACGTTAAAGCAAAGGGATTGGGGGCGTGACGCAGGTTTCTCGGAGGTGACCATGTGTCTAAAAAGTGCCTTCTTGCTTCAGAATGTATGAACGATCTACCACGACTGGAGCGTTGGTATCAAAAAGAAACCACGTATCAAAATGTGTTTTTGCTATGTGAAAGGGCAAAACAATGTCGAAAGTCTTGGTCGTCTATCATTCAGGATATGGGCACACGAAAGTTGTTGCCGAACATGTTGCAAAAGGCGCTGAGGCGCAGGTGGTGGCCATCAGTGCGGAGGGTGAAATTACCGATGCAGAATGGGCAGCCCTCGATGCGGCAGATGCCATTATTTTTGGTACGCCCACCTATATGGGCAATGTGAGCTGGCAGTTTAAGAAGTTTGCTGATGCCACGTCCAAAATCTGGTTCACGCGTGGATGGCAGGACAAGGTATTTGGCGGCTTTACTAATTCGGCGAGCCCGAATGGAGACAAGCAGGTCACACTGCTTACCCTGCAGACGCTTGCGTCCCAGCATGGAGGGATCTGGGTCAGCCTTGGTATGCCACCATCGAATACTCTCGAAGCAACAGCGGATGATCCGAATAATCTGGGCGGTTCAGTCGGTCTGCTTGCGCGCTCTCCCGCAAATGCGGGCGTTGATGGTGTTCAGAAAGGTGACCTGATCACAGCTGAACATTATGGCAAGCGTATTGCTGATATTGCGGCCCGTTTGAAGGTCTGATCAACTGGTTGGAGGTTGCCGGGAAACCGGGCAACCTCCTGCTGCTTTCAGGATAAAGCAGGTTCGCAGGCAGCAACGTCCGGAACGGCAGGGCGCAGCGTGCCCATTTCCGCTTCGGACTGCACCATTGGTGTCATGCCCAGAGCCGACAGAAGCTGACGGTCCCGGTGTTCTGCGGGGTTCGGCGTCGTCAGAAGCTTTTCACCGCAGAAGATGGAGTTCGCACCAGCCAGGAAGCACAGGGCGTGGGCTTCATCCGTCATATTCTCACGGCCAGCAGCAAGACGGACATGGCTTTGCGGCATCATGATCCGGGCCGTGGCAATCATCCGTACGAAGGTGATCGGGTCGACGGCTTCGGCGTCCCCCAGAGGTGTACCTTCGACGCGCACCAGCAGATTGATCGGCACGCTTTCCGGATGCTTCGGCAGATTGGCGAGCGTCATCAGCAGGCCAGCGCGGTCAGACAGGTCTTCGCCCATACCGACAATACCGCCACAGCAGACATTGATGCCCGCATCCCGCACGTTGGACAGCGTATCGAGACGCTCCTGATAGGTACGGGTCGAGATAATGGAGCCGTAGAACTCTTCGGACGTGTCAAGATTGTGGTTGTAATAATCCAGCCCGGCATCCTTGAGGCGCTGGGATTGCGTGGAATCCAGCATCCCGAGCGTGACGCAGGTTTCGAGGCCGAGGGATTTGACGCCTTCGATCATCTGGCAAACAGAATCGAGATCATGGTCCTTCGGGGAGCGCCATGCCGCGCCCATGCAGAATCGGCCTGCACCCGCTGCCTTGGCGGCACGAGCTTCTTTCATGACCTTGTCGAGCGCCATCAGGCGTTCGGCCTTCACGCTTTTTTCGTGGCGCGCGCTCTGCGGACAGTAGGCACAGTCTTCCGGGCAGCCACCCGTCTTGATCGAAAGAAGCGTGGAAATCTGCACTTTTGTGGGGTCGAAATAACGACGGTGCAGTTCCTGGGCGCGGAACATCAGGTCCGGGAAGGGGAGGTTGATTAGCGCTTCAACCTCAGCGCGCGTCCAGTCGTGGCGGACGTCTGGCTGTGTCATTTTCTGAGCCGTCACGGGGCTTTCTCCAACGTTGTTGCGTCACACCTACCCAAAATGGCCCCGGCGTGTCATCTCATCGTCATGATTATGAGCCGGAAAACGGACGAGGCAAAGCAATGAAACACTGGCGTATCGAGCAGATGGACTGGGATTCCTTTGATCCATCCCGCGTGGACCCGGATATCATTCCTCTGGTGAAGTCTGCTTCAGTCGTGGAAAAGAACGGTCTGGACTATGCGGAATATTTGCGTCGGGTCTTTGTAGGCGATCCTGATTTCAGTGCCGCTGCTGCCAACTGGGCGGTGGAAGAAGTGCAGCATGGTGATGCGCTGGGTCGCTGGGCGATGCTGGCGGACCCGACTTGGGACTATGAAGAAGCCTTTGATCGCTACAGGGCAAGTTACAAGATTGATGCAGACGTTGATGCGTCCATCCGTGGGTCCCGCACAGGCGAACTGATCGCGCGATGCATGGTCGAGACAGGAACATCCTCATTCTATACGGCTCTGGCGGATGCGACGGATGAGCCGCTTTTGAAAGCCATCTGCAAACAGATCGCCGCCGACGAATACAGGCACTTCAAGCTATTTTACGACCATATGCATCGTTACCTGAAGCGTGAAAAGCTGAGCGTCTGGGCGCGGACCCGTATTGCGCTGGGCCGTGTGACGGAGAGCGAGGATGATGAACTCGCCTCTGCTTACCATACGACCAATGAAGGGGAGGACGTTCCCTACGATCACAAACGCTGCATCGCGGCCTATATGTCCAAGGCAATGGGGTTTTATCAGCAGAAGCATATCGATCGTGTGACGGCCATGATCTTCAAGACGATCGGCTTTACGCCCCACTCAAAGCTTCAGAAACTTGCGGCCAATGGCGTTTATCGCCTGATCCAGTGGCGCAAGCGGGCATTCCAAAAGCAGATCGCGGCCTGATAGACAGAGTACCTTACTGAAATTCACAAGACGGCAGATGCGTTTTCATGTCATGAAGAAGCGCATTTTCTGTCTTTAATACTGGAGCTTGAGAATGGATGTTCGTTCACTTCTGTCCCGTCGCTTCATCTGGGGGGCCGCAGCCCTGCTGTCTGTGGTCGGACTGTCCCAGGGATTCGCCGCAAAAGCGGACCCATATTCTCTCCCGATTGCAACGTCTGGCCCGATCAAGACTGACGCGCCTGCGGTCGCAACTGTGGCGAGCCAGCAACTGGCACGTCAGGTCGGGTACGCCCAGTTTACGGCTGCGGACTGGCATGTTGGCACGGTGCGTCACATGGTCATGTTCAAGTACAAGAAGGACGCGACACCCGCCCAGCGCGCCGAAATAGCAGCCCGCTTCCTGCATCTGGCGCAGGACAGCCGCCGTCCGGATGGACGTCCTGTTGTCGTGAGCCTGGAGACAGGGTTTCAGAACAGCGGCGAAGGCGTTGAAGGCGGTCTACAGCAGGCTTTCCTTGTGACGTTCCGTTCTGAAGGCGATCGCAATTACTATGTGGGCAAGCCTGTTGTGACGGACCCGGCCTTCTTTGACCCAGCACATGAAGCGTTTAAGGAGTTTGCAGGCCCGTATCTCGATAAGGTCATGGTTTTTGACTATGATGTGCTGGCTGTGTCGACACCGGCAGAAAAGGCCTGGAAGGCCTCCCGCAGAAGCGGAAAGTAACAAAAAATCTCGATCTGTATGGACGGCTTTTTGACGACGTGATCTTTTATGCCTCATGCTACGGCAACCGCCAGAACATGAGGCATAATGTGAAGACTACAGTTTCTGTCAAACGTCGCCTGACGCAGGGCGCGAGCTTACTTGCGCTGGCCATGGGTCTGACATCTGTCAGCGCGCAGGCTGCCGGTTACAATTCAGGCTGGGGCTTCGATGAAGCCGGCATGAACCGAAGCGTGAAGCCGGGCGACAACTTCTTCGAATATGCCAACGGCACCTATCTCAAGAACCTGAAAATCCCAGGGGATATGAGCAGCTACGGCCCGTTCCGTATTCTCTATGAGCTGTCCATGGAGCGTCAGAAGGCGATCCTGAGCGAAGCTCAGAAGCACGTCTCGGCAGAACCGTCTGACGATATGGGCAAGATTGGCACGTTTTACGCCAGCTTTCTGGACCAGAAAGCTGTAGACGCGCTTGGTGCCAAGCCGCTGGCGACCGATCTGGAAAAGATCCGTAAGGTCAGTGACGCCAAGAGCCTTGCAGAAGCTTTTGGATCGTCCCTGAAGTCCATGGCGTTCTCGACGTTCCAGATTGGCGTCGAGCAGGACCAGAAGGACCCGGAACACTACATGCTGATGCTCGATCAGGGCATGAGCATCGGTGTCAGTGGCGGTCTTGGTCTGCCGGATATCAGCTACTACACAGACCCCAAACTGGCCGACAAGAAGAAGGCCTATCAGGCGTATATCGCCAAGATGCTGACGCTTGAAGGTTGGCCGGACGCTGCGAAGAATGCGCAGGCTGTGGTGGATCTGGAGACGGCGCTAGCCAAGGTTGAGGTCCCTCGTGACCAGACCCGTGATCCGCTGAAGATCTACAACCCGATGCCAGTGTCCCAGCTTCAGAAGATTGCACCGGACTTTGACTGGGCGGCGTTCCTGACCACAGCGGGTCTGCCGGCTGAAGGGCTGGCGGATCGCAAGGTTGACGTGCGCGAGCCAGAAGGTATTGCGGCCATGGCCCGCGTTCTGAAGGCCACAGATTACGGCACTCTTCAGGCCTGGCTTGCCTTCCATCTCGCCGATAATGCAGCAACCTATCTGTCACACGACTTTTCGGACGCTTCATTTGATTTCAACAGCAAGACGCTCTCGGGTGTTGCGCAGCAGTCCCCTCGCTGGAAACGTGCAACCCGTGTGACGAATGGTGCCATGGGCTGGGCGATCGGCAAGATCTATGTGGCTCGGTACTTCCCACCGTCCGCGCAGGCCCAGATCACGTCTTTGGTGCAGGAAGTGAAATCTTCCTTCCATGATCGCCTTGAGCACAACACATGGATGGACGAGCCGACCCGCAAGGCTGCTCTTAACAAGCTGGATCATTTCGCCATTCAGGTTGGTTATCCGAAGAAGTGGTGGGACTACAGCAACCTCGTCGTTCGCAAGGGTGATGTGTACGGCAATGCCGTGCGTGGTGCTGCGTTTAACTGGCAGCATGAGCTGAACAAGCTCGACAAGCCGGTGGATCGTGACGAATGGGGCATGACGCCGCAGACGGTAAATGCCTACAACGACCCGACGATGAACGAAATCGTCTTCCCGGCAGCTATTCTTCAGCCGCCGTTCTTCGATCCGAAGGGCGATATGGCTGTGAACTATGGTGCCATCGGCGGCGTGATTGGCCACGAGATGAGCCATGGCTTTGACGATCAGGGTCGTCATTACGATGAGCATGGTCGTTTGAACGACTGGTGGAGCAAGGCGTCTTCGGATGCATTCCAGAAGCTCGCGGACCGTCTGGGCGCGCAGTATGACGCGCAGGAGCCGCTGCCGGGCACGCATGTGAACGGCAAGATGACGATGGGCGAGAATATCGCAGATTCTGGTGGTCTGAATCTTGGTCTGCAGGCGTATCATGACTCCCTGCATGGCAAGCCGGAAACGACCGTCCACGGGCTGACGGGTGATCAGCGCGTCTTCCTGGGCTGGGCGCAGGTCTGGCGTGAGAAGGATCGTCCGGATGCGCTGCGTCAGCAGATGCTCTCCAATGAGCATGCTCCAGCGGTAACGCGCGTGAACATGCCAGCGCATAATATCGACGCCTGGTACGATGCATTCGGTGTAAAAGAGGGTGACAAGCTCTATCTGGCCCCGGATCAGCGCGTAAAGATCTGGTAAGGGTCGTGACAAAACGAAGCGTGGGGCTTATTTCACGGTCTCACGTTTCAACTTTTTGACTGACGGACCTGCCTCATGACGCAAATGACGATCGGCCATCTGTACACCTCGCTTCATGCCGGGTGCGCCAGTGCGGTCGCGCGTGTTCTCGAAGCGCATGAGGTGGAGGTCGAATTTGTCGATCTTGATCCGGAAGACATTGAAGATGCGCTGGAACAGGGAGAAGTCGATCTTCTGGTCTCTGCCTGGTTCCCGCGAGACGAAAAATTCTCCGGGCCTGGTTCCCGCGTTATCGGAGACTTGTACCAGCCACAGATTTCCTTTGCTGCACTGAAGGCTCTTGGTCCGGTCAATACCCTGACCTCTGCTGACGTTGATCGGGTGATCGTTGCCGATGACAGCCGGGAGGCTCTGGAAAAAGCCCTGAAGCAGCTTCCCGCGCTGTCCGCTCTTCCGATGGAAGTGGTCGGGGAGGCGGCTCTGATTGCCCGATTGGAAAAAGCACAGTCTGAAGGGGAAGCACCGCTTGTCGTGGCCACGCAGCCTCATGCCGTGTTCCATGCGTCTTTGCTGACACTGGTTGAAGATCCGGGTCAGTTGTTGGGCGGGGAAATGTCCGCCCGCATGATCCTGCGTGAAGACGTAGCCCGCAAAGCGGACACGGACCTGCTGGACGAGCTTTCCGAAATGATGCTCGGCAACAAGGTCATGAGCGCGTTGGATTACATGATTGGGGTGGAAGGGCAGGACCCGGATGAAGCCGCCGAGGCTTGGCAGCGTGGTCGCCTAATTCCGCGGGATGCCTGAAATAAAAAAGGGCCGGAGAACATCCGGCCCTTTTTTATGGTCCTGGATCAGCGGTAAACGAGGCCACCATCGATCAGAATGGACTGACCGGTAATATAATCGGAGTCCTTGCCGGACAGGAACGCGACGAAGCCTGCAACGTCATCGGCGGTCTCAACGCGGCCGAGAGCAATCCCTTCGACGTATTTCTTGTAAGTCGCGCCTATGTCGGCCCCCGTGATTTCAGACATGCGCTTGTCGATCTCGACCCACATGTCCGTTCCGACGATGCCCGGGCAATAGGAGTTTACGGTAATGCCAGAAGATGCCAGTTCCTTGGCTGCTGACTGCGTCAGAGCTCGAACGGCAAATTTTGTGGAAGAATAAATACCGAGGAGAGGGAAGCCTTCATGTCCTGCAATGGAGCAGGCATTAATGATCTTGCCCTTTTTGCCACTGGCCTGGAAGATCTTGGCCGAGGCCTGAATGCCCCAGATAACGCCTTGCACATTGATGCGGAAGATCTTCTCAACTTCTTCCGGCGTCACGTCCAGAATGGGCTTTACCTGACAGATGCCAGCGTTGTTCACCATGATGTCGAGGCCGCCAAGCTGATTGGCGGCATCTTTCAGGGTTGTCTGAAATGCATCGCGGTTACTGATGTCCGCAGTCAAAGCGATGGCGCGACGACCAAGTGCTTCTACTTCTTTGGCAGCTTGCTCAACGGTTTCCTGTTTGACGTCGAGCAGGATGATGTCTGCGCCTTCACGGGCTAGACGGAGCGCAATAGCTTTGCCAATACCCTGAGCCGCTCCGGTTACAGCGGCAATTTTACCAGAAAGAGACATGCAGAAATTTCCTCTCTCTTCATATGCCACGACATGTGGTTCACATGAACGATAAACTTCTTCTGCCGCCTGTCTTTGATTTTCCACAAAAAAAGACACGTTTTCGGAAATAACCACAAAAATGTGTTTCGTATGACAGCGATATTACATCCTGTTCACGTTTAGATTTCCATGGGATGTCATTATTATTTTCTATAAGCCTCTAATATAAAAATATATATACTTCGTTTTATTTGGAAAATAATCTATAAAATATATTTTATTTTTTGTAGGGTTTTCCTTTGAAAATCAATTCCACGATAGATGTTGAAAATAAAATTCTCTTATTCTGAGAATTTGTCATTGTATTTCTGCATCTTCTGGGTGGATCTCCATAATATTGGATGCAAGAAATTGTGATGTAACGATTGCGTTGTATTGGCTGGAAGGATGAGAAGCTTGCGCGTTTGTGTATCTGTTGCAAATCTTCTCCGTATTGCAGGTTTTTTCTTGTTGGGAGGTGTTTTCGTCTCAGGTGCGGCATCAGGGCAGGTTATGGATCGTGATGTTGGGTCTGCTCCAAGCCTCCTCTTATCGACGCCTTTGTCGGAAAATGCTTCCCGTAAGACTGGCGTGCCAGCATTTTCCCATCCTGAAGCCATTGTTTCCAATCCGTTATCCGATTGGCTGCGCAAGAGAGGAATTAATTTCCTCGTCGATAATACCAATGAATTTGCTGGCGCTATTACCAAGCCGACGCAAGGCAGTACTCCGGGGTTCGAGAACTACAAGCAGGGTGCGAGTAATGCAGGCCAGTATGCGATGCAGCTTGATATCGATTGGGAAAAGCTTGCGGATCTTCGTGGATTTGCCACGCACATGATTACGGTTGGGCGTTACGGTACCACCGCGAACCGTATGTTCGGTGACTGGCTCAATCATGCTTCCGAAGATTACGGCGGAGGCGGCAATGTCGTTGTGCATCTTGTTTATATGTATGGCGAAGAGACGCTTTATGGCGGCCGGCTTGCCATCGCTGCCGGACGGATGTCGGAAATCTCGGATTTTGCTGCCAGTCCGTTGTTCTGCAATTTTCAGAACGGAAGTTTCTGCGGCCGCCCCAAGGGTATTACCGATACCAATTTTGATGCCGGTTATCCGGCAGCGACATGGGGCTTTCGCGTGCGTGGAAGGCCTGTGCGGTCTGTTTATGTACAGACGGGCGTGTATCCGATCGAAAACGGCATTTATCAGGTCTATCAACATCGGACCGGCTTTAAATTTAACGGCGCCAATATTATTGGTTATGCGGCCCCGCTCGAAACTGCTTGGGAACCTGTGTTCGGACAGGGGAAACTGCCAGGGCATTACAAGTTTGGCGCTCAGCTTTTTAGTACGCCACAAGTCGATAATTATCGCGATCTGTATGGTGGATCTTATGCGGTTACGGGGCTTGCGCAGAAGAAACGGAGCGCTTCCTGGTCTACATGGGTCATGCTGGATCAGCAGTTCCTTCACTATAAGGCCAAAGGGTCCGGCCTCACTGGAATGGCTGGTCTCATTTACAATGATCCTCATACCTCGCTACGGCGCTATCTGGTTTACGGGGCGCTTATAAATCGCGGTTTCTTTGCATCCCGTCCTTACGATACGCTTGGCTTTTCCCTGACTTATACGAAGATTGCGTCTGGTGTCAGTCGGACCGAAGCAGCTCTCATTCGGAAGGGAGGGACGCTCCCCAACCATGCGACCGGGGTGCAGCGGGACACGGTCGTGATGGAATTCAACTATGCAATTCATGTGGTGAGGGGTGTTATTTTCACGCCGCTCTTCGAATATTACATTCATCCGAATGCCCAATATAACCTTCGGGATGCGGCTTTGCTGGGGTTCAAAAGTCATATCCAGTTCATGTGAAAAGGATTTCTGGACGGATTGAGGTAAGCGAGTTGCCCCGGAAAGCGTCCTCGGCCGGTTCTCTTGTTGGAGAAGATACGTTAATTAATCGTTACTGACATGGTGTAACGGTAGAAGAATGACTCATTCCGACAGGACGGATGCGGTTTTTGAGGCATTTCACAGTCTCAGCGATGAAGAATGGCTGCATGTTCTGACGGCTTCCGTTTCAACACGGGAGGTTTGTGGTGTTCGGATGCCCGACTTTCCTCCAGACGATACTCAGCGTGAAATTCATGGTCATCATGGAGAAGTCTCTATCCATGAAGCTCATGTTTTCTACAGGGAAATCAAGGCTTACTGTGCCTATGCCGGTCGGCCTGTTCGGCCTGTTCGGCCTGAGACAGCTCTGCTGGATTTCGGGTGCGGTTGGGGGCGCACGGCGCGTCTGTTCATGAAGGACGTTCGCCCACAGTCTCTTGTGAGTGTAGAAAATACGGATCGTTTTCTCATGGCCGCGCGTCGTGCCAATCCGTTTCTGGGCTTTCTTCAGGCTGGGCCCGTGCCTCCACTTCCGATGGTGTCTGAAAGTCTGGACCTGGTGACGTCCTGGTCCACCTTTTCCCATCTGGACGAATTTTTGTCTGGTCAGTGGATGCAGGAGTTCCACCGTCTCCTGAAACCTGGCGGATTGGTTGTCATTACAACGCAAAGTCGGCGGTTTTTGGCGTTCTGCGCAGAGCAGCGCTTGCGTCGGGCGTCTGGGATGCGGCTGGAACATCCCTGGCACGAAGCCTGTGCGGACAGTTTCGTCGACGAGGCCCGTGCCAATTCGGATTTCGAGGCCGGTCGGTTTTTGCATGCCTCTTCCGCAAAGCCTCCACATTTTCAGGCGCATTATGGCGAAGCCATTATTCCTCGGAATTATGTTCTGAAGGCATGGGGCGGTCTTTTTCGCATGATCGAATATCTGGATAATCCTGTACGATTGCCGCAGGTTCTGATTGTCTTGCAGAAGATTGGATAAGACATCATTTGTCATGAATGGGTATGATGATCAGCATCTTTCGGACATTCGGTCTTGTAACCGCTTTCTTCTGTCTTCCGGTGCATGCTGTTTACGCTGTTGATGAGCATGTGACCGTCTCGGGAAAACCTGTCGTTCGCGTGGCCACCTACAAAGATGTCGCGCATTTTTATGAACGCTTCGAGAAATTTCCGGCCGCGGCGCGTGAGGGAATATCGCTTCATTTCACGGGTGAATTGCTGCCGGATCATGAGCTTCCGTCAAAAGCGCGGCTCGTCATCCACAGCAAGCAGGGTGATATTCCACTATTTTTTGGAACAGATCGGGAGATGCACTTTCCGCGTACCGTCCAACTCGCGGCAGAAAATCCGCCAATTCTTCAGACAGAGTCGATTGGTCATAACGTCCGGACAGAACTGTCTCTTCGCGTGGAAGTGCCGCAGGGGGATAGGTTTACAGGCGTTCAGGCACGCCACTGGCTGACGCAAATCAATGCCTGCATTCGGGATCTGACAGGCGTGATCCTGTCCTGGTTCATGCCTGATGCGCATCGGCTCAAGATTGACCTTGCTCCCGGTGCGCGTTTTGAGGCCGTGACCAGCGGTCATGTGATCATGCTGGCCAACAACGAGGGGAAAGAACCCATGACAGTCCTGTTGCGTCCGCAGGATTATCCGGAAGACACGATTTTCCGCTCCAGCAAGCCTTTTGCTCAGGTTCGCGTCAGAATTCCGGGAGACGCGTATCTGACGTTCACGCCGGACAGATAACGCAGGATTTGACAGAACGCGCATGAAACAGCATCACCCTGAGCCTGTTTTTCATGCCAGCAGGGGGCTCCATGTCCGTTCACGCTTTTGTCTTTCCCGGTCAGGGCAGCCAGTCAGTTGGAATGGGGCAGGCCCTGCATGATGCCTTTGCCTCGTCTCGCGCCGTCTTTCAGGAAGTTGATGACGCTCTGGGCCAGAACCTTTCCAAGCTCATGTTCACCGGCGACGCTGATGAACTGACCCGGACCGAGAATACGCAGCCAGCTCTGTTCGCCGTTTCTTTGGCGACTGTTCGTGCTCTGGAATCCGAAGGGGGTTTTGCCCTGACGGACAAGGCGGCGCTGGTAGCGGGTCACTCACTTGGTGAATATTCCGCACTTGCGGCTGCCGGGACGTTGGGGATTGCGGAGGGTGCACGTCTTCTGCGTTTGCGCGGTCAGGCCATGCAGCGTGCGGTTCCGGCTGGTGAGGGCGGCATGGCTGCTCTGCTGGGTGTCGAAGCCGAGCAGGCCCAGTCAATCTGCGATGATGCCGCTCAGGGGCAGATCCTTGAGATCGCCAATGACAATGGTGGTGGCCAGATCGTAGTCTCCGGCCATATGGACGCAGTCGATCGCGCAATTTCCCTGGCCAAAGAGCGCGGAATCAAGCGCGCTGTAAAGCTGCCGGTCTCCGCGCCGTTCCACTCATCCCTGATGGCTCCGGCTGCTCGGGAGATGGAAGAGGCTCTGGCCAAGGCAACGCTGAATGCGCCCAGAGTTCCGGTGATTGCCAATGTTACTGTGGCCAAGGTAACCGATCCTGAAGCAATCCGTGATCTGCTCGTCAAGCAGGTGACGGGGACTGTTCGCTGGCGCGAGAGCGTGCAGGCCATCGCTGCCATGGGTGTGACGACTATGCACGAGCTGGGTTCAGGCAAGGTTCTCTGCGGTCTGGCTCGTCGTATTGCGCCGGATCTGGCAACAGACAATGCTGGCACCCCTGCTGAAATCGAAGCTCTGCTCAAGGCTCTGTAAGGACAACGACCCATGTTTTCTCTTTCTGGCAAGACCGCTCTCGTCACCGGCGCATCTGGCGGTATCGGTGCAGCTATCGCCCGTCAGCTTCACGCTCTTGGTGCAACGGTTATTCTCAGTGGCACGCGTGAAGCAGCTCTGAAGGAACTGGCAGACAGCCTTGGTGAGCGCACGCATATTGCGGTTGCCAATCTGTCAGAGGCGTCCGAAGCTGATGGTCTCGTTGCCAAGGCTGAGGAAGTGGCCGGGGCACCGTTGGATATTCTGGTGAATAATGCCGGTCTGACGCGCGATACGCTTGCCATCCGTATGAAGGATAGTGACTGGTCGCAGGTCATGACGGTGGATCTGGAAAGCCCGTTCCGGCTGGCTCGTGCGGCTCTTAAGGGTATGCTGCGCCGTCGTGCCGGTCGTATCATTTCCATCGCATCCGTTGTTGGAACGACAGGGAACGCCGGTCAGGCCAACTATGCGGCTGCAAAGGCTGGTATCGTCGGCATGAGCAAGTCTCTGGCGCAGGAAGCTGGTCCGCGCGGTGTGACGGTCAATGTCGTGGCTCCTGGTTTCATTGAAACGCCGATGACGGATGTACTGTCCGAAGGTATTCGCGAGAAGCTGGTGGGCTCCATTCCGCTCGGTCGGATGGGAAACCCGGATGACGTCGCTGCGGCAGTGGTGTATCTGGCTTCTGACGAGGCTGCATGGGTCACCGGGACGACCCTGCACGTCAACGGTGGCATGGCCATGGTCTGAGACGCTTGGCGTTTCAGGTCAAAGCGTGCTAATCGCGCGCTGCTTTGCCCGGTCTGACGAAGGCCGATGTCCGGTTCGGCCGGTGGCAACGCCTTTCCGGAAGGAGAGGTGGCCTGCGCTGGAAGGTTCGAAAGGGCTTGCCGGACTGGCAGACGGCAAAACGAGTTTTTTGTAACGCCCGGCACGGGCAAAAGGAATGAACAGATGAGCGATATTGCTGACAAGGTAAAGAAGATCGTTGTCGAGCACCTCGGCGTTGAAGAAAGCAAGGTCACGCCGGATGCGTCTTTCATTGACGATCTGGGCGCAGACAGCCTCGACACGGTCGAGCTGGTCATGGCTTTCGAAGAAGCTTTCTCCGTCGAAATCCCGGAAGATGCAGCCGAGAAGATCGCCACCGTCAAGGATGCGATTGACTACATCGAAAAGCAGAAGGCTGCCTGAGGCGCTTTCGGGACTGGCTTCAGGCTGGTCCCATCCCGCCCTCCAGAGTAGGGGCGGATAAACGGAGCAGCCTTGAGGCTGCGACGTACTGGTCGTTTACAACGTGAGACATGAGGCATCGATGAGCGGGAATGCAAACAACGGAAGACGCGTCGTCGTTACCGGTATCGGTGTTGTCAGCCCACTTGCGGTGGGTGCGGAACTGACGTGGAAGCGTCTGATCGAAGGGCAGTCCGGTATCGGGCGTATCACCCATTTTGATCCTTCCGAACTCCCTGCGCAGGTCGCTGGTCAGGTTCCTGAGGGACCGACCGAAGAAGGCGGTCTCACGCTGTCTGACTGGGTGCCGGTCAAAGACCAGAAGAAAATGGATCGCTTCATCCATCTTGGTCTGGCCGCTGCCATTCAGGCCGTCGAAGACTCGGGCTGGAAGCCTGAGACGGAAGATGATCGCTGCGCCACTGGCGTGATGATCGGCTCCGGCATCGGCGGTCTGCAAACAATTTATGAAGGTTCTTTGACAGTTTCGAGCGGCAAGGCCCGTCGTCTGTCACCGTTCTTCATTCCATCTGCCCTTATCAATCTCATTTCTGGTCACCTTTCGATCCGTTACGGATTCAAGGGACCGAACCATGCGGTCGTGACAGCCTGCGCAACGGGCGTACATGCCATCGGTGATGCGTCCCGTCTGATCCAGCATGGTGATGCAGACGTTATGATCGCTGGCGGTGCTGAGGCAGCCATCTGTGCTCTGGGCATTGCTGGTTTCTGCTCGGCCCGTGCGCTCTCCACGGGGTCCAACGATGACCCGACCAAGGCTTCTCGCCCGTGGGACAAGGACCGTGACGGTTTCATCATGGGTGAGGGCGCCGGTGTTGTCGTTCTGGAAGAGTACGAGCATGCCAAGGCTCGTGGTGCCAAGATTTATGGTGAAATCGGCGGCTATGGCCTGTCCGGTGACGCTCATCACATCACGGCCCCGGCTGAAGGCCACGAGGGCGCATTCCGCGCCATGAAGGCTGCGCTGAAGAACAGCGGCCTGCAGGTGTCGGACATCGACTACGTCAACGCCCATGGTACGTCCACCATGGCTGACGATCTGGAACTGGATGCGGTTGAGCGTTTCTTCGGCGATCACGCCAAGAACATTGCCATGTCCTCCACGAAGTCTGCCATTGGTCATCTTCTGGGTGCCGCAGGGGCCGTGGAAGCGATCTTCTGCCTTCAGGCCATCCGTGACGGCATTGTGCCTCCCACGCTGAACCTTGAGAACCCGGCACGCGAGAGCGTTATTGATCGTGTGGCTCTCAAGGCTCAGAAGCGCAAGGTCGACGTGGCTCTGTCCAACAGCTTCGGGTTTGGTGGCACGAATGCCAGCATCATCCTGAAGCGCTGCGAGGGCTGAGCGGAGTTCCATTGGTCTATGCCTGACAGCCAGCCGGACGGCGAAGAGAACAAAACACCACTTCTTCCCCCCAAGGCTGGCCGCAAGCTGGCAATCTTCATGGTTCCGCTGCTCTGTATCGCAGCAGCGGTAGCCGGATATGGGCATTACACTGACCCCGGCCCTCTTCCTGAAGCCAAAGCGTTCGTGATTCCTCATGGCAATAACGCCACGGTTACGAAGGCACTTCAGGCAGACGGTATCCTGTCACCAACATGGGCTTCTGGCGCATTCTTCCGTATTTCGGCCTTTCTGACCCACCGTGACGGTCAGATTCATGCGTCTGAGTTCCAGTTTCCCTCCCGTGTTTCTGTCGCGCATGTCCTTGAAATTCTTCGCCATGGTAAGCCCGTCTCTCATCCCTTGATGGTTCCTGAAGGTCTGACGGCCAAGGAGATTGAGGACATCATCCGTAAGGCCCCCGTGCTGACGGGTGATGTTCCTGAGATCCCCGAAGGAACAGTTTTGCCCCAGACCATCGCCTATGTGTGGGGCACACCCCGGCAGGCCATCGTGGATCGTCTGCGCCGCATGATGGACAAGCAGCTTCAGGCAAGCTGGGAAAAGCGGGATGTGGAAGCGCTGGATGGCCTGATCCAGAGCCCACAGGAGCTTCTGACGCTGGCCTCCCTGATCGAGCGGGAGACGGGCGTGCCCTCAGAGCGACCGATGGTGGCACGAGTTTTTTTGAATCGTCTCAAACTCGGAATGCGTCTTCAGACGGACCCAAGTGTGATTTATGGCCTGAGTGACGGGCTTGGAACGCTGGATCGTCCGCTTTTGCATGAAGATCTGCAAACGCCGGGGCCGTATAATACCTACCTTGAGGCTGGCCTGCCGCCGGGGCCAATCTGCTCTCCTGGGATCACATCTCTGGAAGCTGCTGCGCATCCTGCAGAGAGCAAAGCTCTTTATTTTGTCGCGACAGGTGAGGGCGGGCACAATTTTGCGGAGACGCTGCAGGAGCAGGATCAGAATATAAGGGCTTATCGAGCAAAAACCGCTTCACCTCAATGAGGCGAGAAACCCCGTTTTCCAAGGAAGGCGGGGTTTTCTGTTTTTAGTGCACGGGCGCAAGAGACGAGCTCTGTACGCCGCGCGTCTGTGTGCTGTAAGGGCGCGACGTATCGTAGTTGCTCGGATATGGGCTGCTGCTTACAGGATCAACGTCTGTTGTGGCGCTCTGTGAAGCCGGAGCTGTGGCGGCTGTAGCGTGAGCAGTCGAAGCGGTTGGCAGCTTGGCGACATTCATCAGCATACGGCGGAGCGGATCTGCCGATGGATTGTTGACGCGCATGGTGATGATAATGTCTTCGGGCCCGACGGTCTGATTGTAATACGCCCGGTTTGCGCCACTATCCACTGTCAGCTTCGAGCCGCCAAGAGAAAGCCCTGCATAAAGGCCCTGTGCTTTCTGGGCGGCGTAGATATCCGTATTTTTGGCGCCTGCCGTGCTGCTTTCAGCACCGGTTCCGATGGTTGCGAACGAAGCGGAAGCCGTTGCATCAAACTTGAACTGGCTGTCCAGCAGGGCCTGAATCCCACGTTGCGACATGATGAAGAAGATCATTTCGGAACTTTGCACGCCGGCCTGGATGCCGAGCGAACCTGAGCTCAGACGATAGAATGCCGGATCAGACCAAGAACCACGCGCATCCCGGCTCATGAGAACGCAGCGACCACCCGAACCGCCGAGCCCGAAAGACATATTCAGCACGGAGGGGCACACCATCACAGCCTTGGCCTGAGCGAGTAATTGCTGGGACCGGGAGGTTGACGTGGTTTTTGCAAACAGATCCTGAAGGGCGATTGTCGCCTTGTCGACAACGATCTGCTGTTCGCTGGCTGTGGTGGTAGATGTACCAGAGCACGCCGCGAGCGTTGCACACCCTGTGGCGGCAAGAACGGTCGAACGCAGGAGACCGGACAGGGTCATAAAGCTTACCTTCTGCTAACGGCAAAATTGAAGTCTTCCCGCATTATGCGGGAAATACGGCCAAATCACGAACAGGGAACGGAGGAGGGGTCAGATTTCCACCTGAACCGCATCTGAAAGCACTTTGGCAATTCCGGGAGCGGCCGCAAGAATAGTGGCTCCACCCGTAAGGCCACCAGTCTGGAGGAAGGGGGAAACAGCCGCGCCTGCTTCTTCCAGAATGATGAGAGCCGCCGCGACATCCCAGAGCTGGATCACAATTTCCAGATACCCGTCACTGCGGCCACAGGCGACGTCTGTCAGGGCCAGAGCGCCGGAACCGCCAGAGCGTGGCATGGCGCCAAGGGCCATGATCGCGCCGATCTTTTCGCCGAAAAGTTCGGTTGAGACGCGGCAGGACCATCCCATTTCAATCATTGCTTCCTGAGGGTTGCTGATTGGGGAGGCCTTGATAGGCTTACCGTTCAGGAAGGCACCCTTGCCTTTCTGGGCTGTGAAAACCTCACCGAGCGCAGGCGCCTCGATAATGCCTGCAACGGGTTCGTCTCCCTTGAGAAGCCCCAGTGAAACGCACCACCGGTCACGGCCGCGCGCGAAGTTGGACGTTCCGTCAATCGGGTCCACAACCCAACGGAATTGTCCTTCGCGCGTGACGCCACCTTCCTCGCCCTGAAAACCATCTTCCGGGAAAAGGTCCTGAATACGTTTGCTGACCAGAGCTTCAACGGCCCCGTCAGCTTCCGTCAGGTAGTCCTGCCGTCCTTTCAGAGTCCCCGTTGGTCCACCGGGAGCCGGGCGCATCGAGAGGGCAAGTGCGGCAGCATCGCGAACAACGCTGCGAGCAGCTTCAAGACGTACGGCGACAGGATCGAAACTCATTGGGGCATGTCCTATTCTGTGCGGCGCGCGGCACGCAGGGAGGCGGTAAGGGCGGGGTCTTCAAGAGACATCAGGCGGCTGGCGGCCGTCGTTGCAAACAGGTGCAGGATGGTCCTTCGACGGGCCGCAGCAAGCTTGTGCTCCGCGGGTTCCCGGATGACGGCGCATTCCGCTACGATGCTGTGAAATAGGCTGTCCGGAACCATGCTGAGGCTGACCGTGATGATGCCAACGTCTTCGGGCAGGACGTGAAGTGGAAAGCCGTCATCCACGGCAAAGAACAGTCTGTCCGACCAGCTTCGATAGTCAGACCATTTCTGGTCCGTCTGGAAATCACGGATGCCCGATTTGATCTCGATACAGGTCAGGCTGTGATCTGGCAGAAGCGCCATGACGTCCGCCCGACGCCCTGCGGACGGAAGGGAAAATTCATTGATCGCGGCCCAGCCCATGGTACGGCAAAGTCCCAGAACAGCCCGCCTTATGGCGAGTTGCCTTTCTGGAAAACCGGGTGTCATCTCGGAAAGAACCGAACTCATGGTTCCATATTGCCCCGATCTGCGCTTTACGTCTGCCCCTGTTCTCGTTTTTCCCTGTTTGTATGTTCAAGGAGAGTCGGCATGCCGTTTCTGCGCACGGACCACTGGCGTTGTGCCATCATCCACGCTCCCCTGGCCGATCTGATCCGGGCGGGAAGCCTGAACGGATTTGAGGTTACAACGCTACCAGACATTGGAGATCACCGGTTTCTCGCAGATCCGTTTGGATTATGGCGTGGCGGAAGGCTGCATGTTTTTGCGGAAGCCTATGATTATCGCAATCCGAAAGGCGTTATCGAGGTCCTGGTCTATGACAGCACCGGACGGCTGATCGAGCGCGAGGAAGTCCTGCGCGAAGATTGGCATCTGTCTTATCCCTATGTGTTCGAGCATGAGGGAGAGACGTATCTGCTGCCGGAAGCCAGTGCGTCCGGCCGATTGACACTCTACCGGGCAACACAATTTCCCCTGGGATGGGAAAAGGTCGAGGCGTTCGATTTTCCCGACGCTGCCATCGACGCGACGCCTTTTTACCATGCCGGGCGCTGGTGGATGTTCTGGACGCCTGCCGGTACGCGGGAAGAGCGCCAGTCAACGCTGCATCTTTCCGTCGCCGATGACCTCATGGGCCCTTGGACGTCTCTTGGCCTTTTCCTGAACGATCGTGCAGGGGCACGGCCAGGCGGTACACCCGTCGTAGTCGATGGAGAAATCTTCCTTCCGACCCAGGACTGCCGCGGCACATACGGTCGGGGTATCCGTCTGTTAAAGATCGAAGGACTGGAACGCGGATTGCCAAAGGTTACGCCCGACGCAGTTCTGGATGCGCCTGCCGTGCTCCGTCGCCGCTTCCCGGATGGTTTCCATACGCTGTCTGCCGCAGGGCAGGTGACTCTTGTTGACGTGAAGCGTGTGGGGTTTGGTCCCAAGCGGGACCTTATGAACGTGAAGCGTCGTCTGGGGCTGGGCTGAAGCCTGGCAGCCGGTCCAGAACCGCATTACCTTGTCGTAGGAAGGCGTCTGGGCCAAAGCGGTCCAGCACTAGCTTGCGGGACAAAGTGCCCATGGTATGCAGTTTCTTCGGCTGCATGATGAGTTCTGCAATGGCGCTGGCCAGAACAGGGGCATTGTTGAAGGGAACCACCAAGCCGGAGTGCCCGTCCTTCATTGTATGAGGGATCTCACCAGCCGGAGTAGCAATTACAGGCAATCCGCAGGTCATTGCTTCATGGGCGGCCACGCACATGCCCTCCCAATGAGAGGGCTGAACATAGAGATGCAGGGTTGGAAGAAAGCTGAAAGGGTCTTCACAGTGGCCGAGGAAATCGACTGGTAGTTTCTTGTCCTGTACGACCTTCTCAAGGGAGTCTCGTTCAGGACCATCACCTGCCAGTACGACCCGATAAGGCGGCAGATCCGGATGATCGCGGAGAAGATCCAGCGCCTCGAACAGTAGGTCATACCCTTTGACGGCATGGAGTCGACCAAGACTCCCGATCCGGATGATTTTTCCCTTCTTCCATGCTGCGGCTTTCGGGCTGGCGGGGTCCGCCCGGAAGATGGGCCAGGCCATGACCTTGCTTCGCAGGCCAAGACATTTGCGAGAGAAGCTTTCAACCGTAGGAGAGTCCGCAACCCAGAGGGCGGCTTTCCGACATAACAGGCGCAGCAGGATGCTGTTGGCCTTCTTCAGGCGGGCGGAGTGCTGCCAGTGAACGGCAGGGACGCTCAGCCTGTTAGCTGCCCGCTGGCCCAGAAGGGTTGCGCGCGTCAGGGACGTCCAGATCAGATCGGGCTGGAAAGCATCCATTTCAGCGCGCAGCCAGCGCCATGCTGCCAGATGGTCTTTCTTGCCGCCGGAGCGGACGTGGACCCTGATACCCTGCTTCTCCAGAACGGGGATAGCAAGACCGTCACGCTTCTCAAGGCTGAACACCGTGACTTCGCCGCCCCGACTTTGGAGAACGGAGATGATGTCAGGGATGGGAAGCTGCGCCCCTCCACATTCCAGAGAATTGATAACGTAGGCAATTTTCATGAGGATCGCTGTGCCAGAAGCTCTTCGGCCAGAATCAGATCGGCTGGCTTGTCGACATCCACGGCGGCCTGACCGTTCGACAAGGGTACAAGACGGACGCGTGCGCCTGTCAGGGTTTCGATGCGCTGACAGAGTGCTTTGGAATCCAGACGGCCCAAGAGGGCACGAAGAAGGGTTCCGAACCCAAGTGTCCGTGCCATTTTTAGTGGCCGTTTACGGTCTTTCTGCAAGCGCTTCCAGAGTTCTACGACGGCTTCGGCGCGTGATGTTCCCATCCAGAAAAGATTGCATCCTGAAAAGCTCATATCCGACAGTCGGATATAGGTACGCTTCGTATTGGGAACATCACGTTCGACTGTCTCTTTGAAGGCAACACCGACGGCCAGATCGCAGTCCTGGGTTTTTCCAAGAAACTCAGTGATCCATTCGGGCCGCAGCAGCGCATGGTCTGCCGTGGTGACAAGGCAGGGGGTACCAAGGTGGTCTAACGCCTCGGCAACACTCTCACTGGGGGAGGCGGCGGCTTTCAGAATGTCAGCCGTACCAGCAATGTCACGGATGCGGTCGGGTGCTTCAATGCTGATGGTAATCGAGCCGAGATCCGGCGTGAGTGCGAGTGTTCTGAGAACACGCCCAAGCATGGGCTCTCCAGCAACGGGGAGAAGCGCTTTGTGAGACACTTTTCCAAGCTGGGCGAGAACGTCCCGTTCACCATCACGGGAACCGGCAAGAACCAGAACCGGAAGAGTCACGCCGTGCGACTGCGATCAGAGGCAGGGCGAGCCCCGTCTGGGCGGTCCTTCGGGGGGGACCCTGTGAGATCCATCACCCAAGGGTAACGCTTGGCTTCTTCAATATCATAGCCGAGGTTGAAGACGTGCTGGCTGCGGGCGCGATCACGGGCTTCACGATAGAAACTTCCAAACAGGCGATCCGGCACGTAGTTCGTAATGCCGTAATTGCCGTCTTCATCGTGAAAATGATGCAGGACATGAAGCTGCTTGATATGCGCCACCCACTTCCAGCGTGGCTTGTAGGCCAGGTGCTGGATGCAGTGGAAGAACTCGTAAATGCACGTCATGACCAGCGCTGTGGAAAGAGCACAGAACGCACCGCTCCAGCCGCTGATGAGATACCCGATTGGCATGGTGATGATCGCCATTGTCGGAACCGTGTTGAGCGGTGAGCCGAACAGCACATCCAGAAGATGCGGGTCCTGATGATGATCGAAATGGATGCGCTTCCATAGCGCCGCGGTCCAGTGGTTCCGATAGAGCCAGCGTCCATGGAGGATATAGCGATGGATCATGTACCAGGCCAGAGGATACACGGCGATGACGACTGGTACAGGGATCAGCGTCTTCCAGAGACTATGCGAGAAATGCAGGGCGCCGAAAGCGGCGGCAAGGATCAGCGCGAAGTACAACAGGATCGTAGGGTAGGTGAGATAGGCAATCCACAACTGGGGTAGCGACATCTTGCCAAGATCAAAACTGCGACCTGTGCGCAGGGACGACATGTTATGCCAGGGTTTGGACGTGCTCATTTTCCCTCCAGCCGCAGAATCCAGGTCAACCCGAGGAGGGCGCCCAGCAGCGGTCCCGCACTGGCCGCCAGTGGCGCGGCAAGCGTCCCGGCGTTTCCGAGTGCGGAAATCATTCCTTGCAGGATTACAAAACCCATCCCGGCCGCCAATACATAGACCGGAAGTGGATTTCGAAGTCCTGCCCGTGGAGGGATATAGATCACTGGCAGCGCCAATAGAAGCATTACTGCAATCTGAAGAGGAAGAATAATCCCGCTGAACAGGGCCATACGATAGGTCGCACGCGGCAGACTGGCAGGCGCGCCCTTATGAAGAATAGCTCCGATCTGCGCTGGGGTAACAGCAGCATTGTCTTCGGAGAGGGTCATGATCATTCCGGGGGTAGCCGGGATATCGAAGCGATTGTCGCCTCCCGTTACTTTTACAAACGCACCATTATCCGTCACCGTCAGATCCTGCGCCCCTGTAGGGTGCCAGAACTGACCATCGTAAGAGAGGGTGGCCGCATGCTCTGTGCCGGTCAGAAGACCTGTCGCATCCCGGTGATAAATCGTGACGTCCCGCAGGAACGATCCTCCGTGCGCATACTGTCCGATGCGCACAAGGGTCGGTCCTGCGCGAAACCAGAGAAGGCGTTTTGTCGGTGCATCTGGTTTTGCTGCATCCGGATCGGTTTTGTTCCACCACGTCGCAAGAGCATTTTCGCAGGGAGGAACAACCCAGTACTGAAGGGTTGTCGCTGTGAATCCGACAATCAGAACGGCTGGTAAAAGCCGCTGGTACAGACCTACGGTCGAGAGGCCGGATGCGCGAAGTGCGGCCATTTCCGACGAGAGCGTCATCTGCATGAGCAGAAACAGCGCCCCGACCATGAAAGCCAGCGGCATAATCTCTACACTCAGTGCAGGAAGATGCAGGAACGCAAATGTTAGGATACCACGAAAGCCCAGATTCCGGTTCAGAATGAGCGTCGTTTTTTCAAGGAGTGCCAGAATTTCGAGCAGGGAAACAAGGACTGCACCGCATAGCATGAAACGGCCCAGCAAGGAGCGGTTCAGATATCGGTACAGCACATGTTGTGGAGCATGTGCAGTCATGAGGGACGAACCAGCTTGCGACGCCTCCACGACCCGCGCGAGCGGCGAAGAAGTGTGGCGGGACACGCGATACAGAAAAGAGCCAGAGGTACCCAGATGGCCAGCCAGATCGGAAGACGCCCTGTAGCTGCCAGACTATGGCCGAACATCAAGGTTTGATCGAAACCGACGAGAATGGCGGACACAGCGATCAGTCCCCAGACCGATCTGCGTCGTCTTGAGCCAATGGCCAGCGCTACTGCCAGAGGCGGGATGAACGGAATGGCCAGAGCGTGCGCAACGCGGAAATCCATTTCTGCACGAAGCGTGCGATATTCGATGCCGGGTACGCCGTATCGCAGATCATGCGCCAGTTCAAAGAGGGTCAGTTCGCGTTCGTCCGCGCCTCGGGAGCGGAAGGAGTTTTCCTGTGTCGGCCGATCAATGATGCGAACGACATGGGAAAAATGCGTAACTGTGGGTTTGAAATTTCCGCTGTTGGGGAAGGGATCATCAACGATTTCCCCATTCCATAAATCAAGCTGAGTGCTTTGAAGCTTGTTGGAAATGGTCAGTTCGCCTGTTTTTGCTGTGATGATGTGAGCAACACCGTTTTTGTTAACTTCCCGAATGAAGATCCGCTTCATCCTTGTGCCAGCATGGCTCACATTATCGGCTGTCATGACAGCCGTGCTGGATGTCGATGCGAACATGCCAGCCTGAAGGTGGGGCGCCCACCCCGTATGAGCGGCAAAATAGAAGCCCGCCCGATAATCATAGCGGGCAACAGGCTGGATATACCCATAAAGCAGGACGCTGGCAGCTCCAAGCGCCAGACCTACAAACATGAAGGGCCGACTGATCCGCAGAAGAGAAACACGCCCGGCCTCAAGTGCATCAATTTCGTTATGATCACTCATTCCACGAATAGTGAGAAAAACCGAAATGCAGAGCGCGGCGGGGATCGCAATTCCAAAGTAATGCGGAAGGAGGTCTGTCAGCAGCTTGATGCAGGTTGCCAGAGAACTGCCCGCGGAAGCCAGATAATCAAACAGAACCAGCAGCCGTTCCAGCAGAAGAGCGACCAGCATGGCAACGAGGGCAATGATGAACGGCGGTATCATCTGTGTCAGAAGATACCGGTCCAGAATGGTTGCGCGCTGCTTCATGCCTGGCTGTTCCGGGGGCGTACCCAGGATGCCTTTTCCGTAATCTGGCCATCTGGCTTATGGCGTGACATGCCAATGGCCCAGCCATCACCTTGCGGATGAATAACAAGGTGATTCCAGCAGGCCTGACGATGTTCGCGTTTGTCAGTGAGGGAGGCTGACGCTACGCCGAGTAGGGGAATATCTGTTCCGGGAATATGGGTCAGGGTCGCATCATGAGAATGTCCGTGCAGAACGATTTCTGCTCCCGTCCGCTTCAGAACCTGCGCAAACGCTCTGTAGTCGTGCAGCGATTTCCGCCAGGTTACCAAGCCGCGTCTTGGGGGATGATGAATCATGACCACGCGGCATAACCCCGCATTTCCAAGTTCGGTCAGGAGAATTTCAAGCCGTGCAAGCTGTCTGCGGCCAACCCGGCCATAGGCCATGAAAGGCAGCGTCGGCACGCCTGAATTCACGCCGATAACGGCTACCCCATCCTGAGTGCGGGCGTAGGGGTACGACGCGGCAGACCACGACTTCCATTGAAGGAGGCCTTTTTCGGCTGGCTGACGAATCATGCAATCATGATTTCCAGGAATGACCATGGCGGTTGCTGGAAGCTGCTTCAGCCAGTTCGCAGCGAGGGCAAATTCATCGGGTGTTCCAAAATTCGTTAGATCGCCACTGACCAGAATGGCATCCACATCATTTCTGGCAATGTCTTCCACGATGGCCGAGCAGGTTGCAGCCAGATGCACATGGCGTCGGTGCTTTTTCCAGGACAGAAGGCTTAGAGCCCGCTTGTTGAGAGCCTGACGCCAATGCACGGGTGGTGGTGGAAGATGAGGGTCTGACAGATGGGCCAGCGTGACGGCACGCGTGTTCCGCGGACTGCGTGTTTCTGCGGGACGTGTATGGGACATTTGAGAAACGTGGCCTTAGTCAGTCTTTCCACCAGAAGGGAATACCCATATTCTGGTGGAAGCATCATAGCCGTGCTAGACCCGCCCGCATAGCTCCGAACATAACACGAAGAATTCTCTCATAGTGCGATTTGCTCTTATCCATAATGCTCGCAGCCGCAAGAACAGGCGCGGCGGCTCCGTCTTTGCTGCGGAAGCCAAGGCTCTTCTGGGCGAAAATTTTGTTCCGTCAGACAGTCGGGAGGGCATGACGGAGCATGTTCGCCATCTTTGCGAAAGGGATGTGCGGACGATCGTGATTGATGGTGGAGATGGCACTGTCAGCACAGTGCTGACAGCGATCGCTCGCGCCTATCCTGCAGACCGCTTGCCGGATATTGCTGTTCTGGCTTCCGGGAATACCAATCTGATCGCCAATGATGTCGGGTTCGGGCTGCGCGGGATGGAGGCGATCCAGCGCCTTCAGCAAGGGGCCGCCATGCGCTCCAGTATCCGTACGCCGATCCGGTTATCGTGGCCGCAGACAGATCGTGTTCCGGTTCTGGGGCTTTTTGGCGGCTGTACAGGGTATGCACGGGCCGTCAGGATTGCGCATTCCCCGACAGTGGTACGTTTCGCTCCCCATGATCTGGCTGTTGGCTTTACGCTGCTGAGTACCGTTGTCAGTCTCATGTTTCGTAAAAGCCGGGAAAGCTGGCTCGAGGGTGAGCCTCTCAGGGTTGAAACGTCCGGTCATGCCTATGATGGAAACAGCTTCATGTTCCTAACGACTGGCCTGTCCAAACTTTCACGTGGGATCTGGCCTTTCTGGGATGCAGAACCGAATGTCGAGGGGCTTCGCTACCTTGATGTCGGCGCTCATCCGGAAAATCTCTCACGCGCAACTGCTGCACTTCTGTGTGGTCGTGCACCCCGCTGGCTGCGTCGCCATCCGGACTATGTCAGTGGTCGGACGGATGACATGATGCTGACGACGAAAAGCGATTTCGTTCTGGATGGAGAGGTTTTTACTCCGCCCGAGCATGAGCAGATCCGCCTTGAGCGCGGACCGGCATTCCGTTTTCTCCATGCCTGACGCGCTTGAAAAGTTCCTGATCAGGGAACTGACGACCCCGGTTCACTCGGATGTCGTGGCTTTTGCGGACGCTTTGACATCGGCTTGCCCGCAGGCGCCTCTTGGCGTTCTGTTTTACGGTTCTGTCCTGAGGACGGAAGACTTCGAAGGCATTCTCGATTTCTATATTGTCACGGAAGATGCCTCTGGCTTTACAGGCGGACTAATCTCCCGAGCGGGCAATCTTCTGTTACCGCCCAATGTGCGTTATGCGGAGTTTAAAGTCGGGCAACGCACTTTACGTGCCAAGATCGCCGTTCTGTCACAACAGCAGTTTAAAGAGCGTACAACGCTCGGCACACTGGATACGACTCTGTGGGCCAGGTTTTGTCAGCCTGTCAGGCTCATCTGGGTGCGGGATGCAAAGGCAGCTGATACGCTGCTTGATCTGATTGCCCGATGCGTGACGACGGCGTCTTGCTGGGCGGCTCTTCTGGGGCAGCCGGGCATGACGGCTGTTGAATACTGGCAATCTCTTTTCGCGCGGACATATGCCTCTGAACTACGGGTTGAAAAGAAGGGGCGAGGGCACAGTCTGATCGCTGGTCAGGAAGAGCGGTTTGCTGCGATGCTTCCGCTGGGATGGGCGCGGGCTCATTTGCGTTACTCGGCTACTGGGAACAGGCTGGAACCCGTTTTGTCTTTCTCCGCTCGTAAGCGTGCGGCTCGACGATGGGCCCTGGTCGGACAGACAGGGAAACCTCGGAATGTGGTACGCCTGGTAAAGGCAGCTTTTACTTTTGAAAACGGCGCATCGTATCTCGCCTGGAAAATTCACCGCCATACAGGGTTGGATCTCAACCTCTCCGAAGCGGAAAGAAAGCATCCACTCTTATTTCTGCCCATTCTTCTGAAACGGATGCAGCGTTTGAGGAAGCAGTCTCAGACGTAAAAAAAGACCTCCGAAGAGGTCCTTTTTTATGCCTGGATGAGTAATTTCAGGCTTGGAAGTGTTCTGCTACAGCCTTGAAAACAGCCGCGGCTTTGTCAATTTCCTCAGCACTGTGTGCTGCCATGACGGAGCACCGCAGAAGAGGGCGGTTATCAGGCGTTGCTGGCGGTAGCGACAGGTTTACATACACGCCGTTTTCCAACAGGGCATTCCAGAAGCCAACGGCCTGCGGAATAGTCTCAAGCGTCACAGCCACAACCGGAGAAACATGCTCACCTGTCTGGAGTCCGGCAGCCTTTAAGCCTGCGTGAAGGCGGGCGGCATTTTCTTGCAACTTCACGCGCAGTTCCGGATGCGCTTCCATATCATCCAGGGCTGCAAGAGTGGCTGCAATGATTTCCGGAGGGAGGGATGCCGTGAACATGTAGGGGCGTGAGCACAGACGCATGAGGTCCACGCCGTCATGGTCCGTGATGCAGTAGCCGCCAACCGTGCCGAGTGACTTCGAGAACGTGCCGACAATGAAGTCGATCCCGTCTTCACAGCCCTGCATCTCTGCAACGCCACGACCATGCTCGCCGAGTACGCCGAAAGAGTGCGCCTCATCTGCCATCAGGTAAGCGCCGTAACGCGTCTTGATGTCCACGAACTTGTCCAGCGGGGCGACATTCCCCGTCATGGAATAGATGCCTTCGGCAATGATCAGCTTCGCGCCCGGATGATCTTTCAGGCGTGCAAGACGCTTTTCCAGATCGACCGGATCATTGTGGCGGAACCGGATGACCTGCGCGCCGGACAGCTTTGCGCCATCATAAATACTGGCATGGCTGTCGGCATCGAGAAGCAGGACGTCGTCCTTGTTCACGAGCGCGGAGATCGTTCCCAGATTGGCCTGATATCCGGTCGAGAACACCATGCAATGCTTGCGGCCAAAGAAAGACGCAAGGCGCTGTTCAAGCCGCTGATGCAGGCCGAACGTGCCATTGGCAATTCGGGAACCTGTCGTGCCAACACCCATGGTACGGGCAGTTTCAATGGCAGCCTCAGCTGCGCGCGAAGACTGGCTAAGACCAAGATAGTTGTTCGTACCGAACAGGAGTGTCTCCCGTCCTTCGATCAACCCTACGGTTGCCGAAAGCGGCCGTTCAATCACGACTTCAAAAGGATTACGGGGCGAGACCGCCGTCAATCCTTCATAAGCAGCGCGAAGTGCGGCATGTTTGGCAAAGATATCGATCACGCTTGGCTGGCCTTGAGAGTGTGCAGGCATGCTGCCAGATCGTTAATGGTCCGGATATCGGCCAGTTTGTCGAGCGGGACAGAGACGTCCAGCTCGTCTTCAATTTCCATGACGAAATTCATGACAGCGAGGCTATCGAAAGCCAGATCTTCGACGATCTTGCTGTTGCCATTGATGTCCCGCGGGACTTTCGGGTTGGCGAGCAGTTTTTCGATGATCATGCCGGAGATGCCGGCGACGCTGTCAGTCATGAAATTGAACTCTCGGTCTTCTGTGCAGTTTTGGGGACGCTTTATGCGTCAAAGCACGTCAGTCCGCTACCCCCTCTGTGCAAGGGAGAGCGGACTGACGTTTTTTCAGGCTGCTGAACTTGTCTCTTGTTCCAGATCGAACTGACCCGAGAGAAGCATTGCCTTCGCGCGGGCACGCGTCAGCTTTCCGGAGGATGTCTGGGGCAGTGTGCGTGGGGGAACCAGAACAACTTTCACATCAACGCCGTGCAGGCGACGGAAAAGGCTGGTCACCTCATCACGCAGACTGTTGCGGTTTTCTTCTTCGGTGGCGCGGCATTGCACCAGAGCCACGATGTTCTCACCTGTTTCTGTTTCAACCGAAAAAACAGCAACGTCCCGAGAGCGCAGGGTGCTGATTTCGCTTTCAGCAGACCATTCGAGATCCTGAGGCCAGATATTGCGGCCGTTAATGATGATGAGATCCTTGGCGCGGCCTGTGACAACAATCTGTCCGTTCAGGTGATAGCCAAGATCACCGGTATTCAGCCAGCCATCAGCGTCCAGAACGGCTTCCGTTTCTTCAGGGCGCCGGAAATAGCCACACATCAGGCTGGGGCCACGCACAAAGACGCAGCCGACATGGCGGTCAGGCAACACTTTCCCTGACGGGTCACGAACTTCGATCTCATGCTCAGGCAGAGGTTCGCCGCAGAGGACGAATGTTCGGAGAGCATGAGACGGATCGTTGGAAGGCTGGGCAAGCCCGTCCTTTTCCAGAGTCCGCAGGTCGATCGTATCGGTTTGGATGCCTGTGTCCAGCGGAGCAAAACTGATGGCGAGTGTGGCTTCGGCCATGCCGTAGCTGGCAACGAAAGCGCGTGCATCAAAGCCATTTGAAGCAAAACGCTCGGCAAATCCTTCAAGGATATGATGGCGGATCATGTCGCCACCAATGCCTGCAATACGCCAGCAGGACAGATCCAGATCGGCCTGACCGCTACGGCGCGAGCACAGCTCATACCCAAAAGAGGGGCTGTAGGCGATTGTGCCGCGGTTGCGGGAAATCAGATCCAGCCAGACATGCGGACGGCGTGCAAATTCGCGTGTCGGGAGAAGATCGACCGTCAACTGGCATGTCAGTGGCGTCAGGAAGAACCCGACCAGCCCCATGTCATGATAAAGCGGCAACCAGGACACACAGCGGTCATCGCGGGGATCTTCTGCCGGATGAACCTTCAGGCCATCCCGGGCAATAGCGCGGGCATTGGCCATACCGGCGGCCTGCGTGACGGAAACACCCATCGGGAAGCGTGTGCTGCCCGACGAGAACTGGAGGTAGGACAGGTCTTCAGAGCTGATTTCCGGCAGGTCGACACTGGCCTCGGCATGGCGATGCAGATCGGCGGGAGAGCCACCAAAGATCAGGTCCAGACCGTCCACGATATCGGACGTCCAGCTTCCAATAACATCCGGCACGACCACTGCACGGGCAGCGGCAACCTGAATCATGCCACGAAGCGTGGAGACATAGCCTTCCTTGCCGCCAAAGGCGACCGGAAGAGGCAGGGGAGCAGGAACCAGGCCCGCATACTGACAGCCAAAGAAAATGCGTGCGAAATCGCCGTCGCTTTCCGCGACAATCGCGACACGGTCTCCAGGAGCCAGTCCGAGGCCCAGAAGGCGTCGGGCCATCGAGATCGCCTGTTCGCGCAGGACGCGGTAGGGCAGGGCTTCCAGAAGCTGTCCACGTCCGGAGTAGATGTTGAATCCACTCTCGCCCTGGGCTGCATAATCAAGCGCTGCGGCGAAGCTTGGGAAATCTCCGTACCGTCTGACCAGACCTGAACGGCTTGGCGTTGGAGCGGGATGGGCGATGGGGTTCTGGTTGTCCTCGGTCAAACCTAGACTAGCTCCATTGGGGTCGCCGGACATCAGGCGGCTTTCTGTAAAAAATCGACGATGGCATCCGCAGCAGCGGGCGCCGTAGGCTGTTCGCCTAGAGTTTCGAATGTCTCTAGTACATATTGACGCTGAATCTCAAGGAAACGTGAGTGCGTCTCAAACGCCTTAACAATTTCATCAGCGGGATGGGTGATATTATCCGTAACAGGCCCGAGCGTCCATGACTGATAATTCGGGTTATTCTGCCAGTCTGCCTCATGAGCGTTCAGAAACAGACAGGGACGGGGTTTTATCATGAATTCTGCAACCTGACTGCTGACATCCCCGAGATAGAGATCTGCACCCATGGTGTAGGTCATATCGATACTGCGTTGACTGCCAGGATCAACGATAAGGTGCGAGACACTTTCATAATCCCGTTTGAGAGCTTCTCCCTCATCACGATTATTGTCAAAGAGACGGAAGTGCGGCGCGAAGATCACATTGTACTGGTCCTGTCTGGCGAAGAAGTCCAGAAGGTCGCGCCCCATGGCTTTCCAGGATGAGAAACGCTGTACGAAATGCGGGTTATATAGAACGGTTGGGCGATTATTGCTGAACAGCGGCTGTCTGCGGGCATGCATTCGCCGAACCAGATCAAACTTCGCGTATGTTCCACGATGATAAAATCCCGGGCGGATAATACCGTTCTTCAGCATGCGGTCTTCGACTTTTCTGCCTGGCACAAGCAGGTAATCAAATTTCCGTAGATGCTGTGCAAAGCCGATAGCCCGATCACCTGCGCCATGGCCTGTCCAGATCATGCGAGGTGCGCGCACACCCATGTTGCGAAGCTGCAGAGAGGTTGCTTCAGGGACGATGATTGCTTCGAAGCCACGGAAATACCGACGTGAAAAGAAAAGGCCCAGCAGTCTGTCCAGCACACGGAGGCCCTGAGCTTCAATGCGATGGCGCAAATTTTCCGAAATAGGGAGAAGGTCGAACTGGACGCGCGATTCCGGATAGAGAGCTGCCAGTGACCGGGCCAATTCAAGATGGCTGCTGGTCAGGCAGGCGACGTGCACGGATATTTCAGGGTGCCGCGCGGACATTTCCAGCGCGATCGGCAGGGCGTGCAGCGTCTGATGACGCTGTGCAATCAAGGGAAAGACGACTTTCATAGTCCGTTTGCCGTCCGCAATGTAGGGGTTCGAAGGACAAGGAAAAGCTGCAGACCGATCAGGAGTGTGACGCCCAGAAGAGTCATGGGGCCAACACCGTCCAGTCCATAGCGGCGAACAACCAGCACAAGCCCAGGGAAAAACACGAGGCAATCCAGAAGGCGGACAGACGTGGCCGCTCCCGAGCGATTGGTTGTGAAAAGCAGAGGCTCCAGCGGAAGCCCCCAGACAGCGACGACTTCTGCAGCAAGGAGCCACAGGATCACGGGGAGTGTCTGAACCGCTCCGCTATGGCCAATATAGAGTTGGAGAAGTGGTTTTCCAGCCAGCAGCGTCGCAATTAGCAGGCATGTGCCAATGCCGCCGGCTGCCAGGGTCACCTGAAGAGCCAGTCGGTACAGACGTGTCATGGCATGTTCACGCCACAGGCGGGCCATTTCCGGATAGACGGTTGTCTGGATGATAGAGGCCGGTTTGGCGATACCAGAGGCAATCTGGCTGGCAATGCGACAATAACCGGCACTGGCAGGCCCAACATAGGCTCCAACAACCAGTGTTCCGATATGGTTGAAGGTCAGAGCTAGAGCGGAATTGAGGTTCGTGGCCAGCGCGAACCGGCGGATGCCTGGATGAGCTTGAAAAAAAATTCCGTTGGAAAGGTCCGGGAGAAGCTTCCAGAGTTCCGTAGGGAGACCTTTGATCAGGTTGCGACGCATCAGTTCGCGCAAAGCCATGACGCTCAGAGTCGCCCATGCGGCAACTTCTGCCAAAATCCAAACCGCAGCGAGCGCCATGACAGAGGCGCCAGTGACGGTCAGAGCGGCCGTACCGATTACGCGGACAATCGTGGCGACAACCCCCTGAATGGAAATCAGATCATACCGGTTGAAGACGCTGAGCAGTCCTGTTGGGGTCGCTGAGGCCATGAAGAGGATCGAAACACAGAAAACGACGCCAATGACATGGATTTCCGGAGGCCAGCCTAGGAGTGTCATGCCGGACAGGCTGATGGCGATCCCTCCTGTACAACCTATCAGGCCGCCAATGCCGTCCAGAAGAAAACTAAATGCAACAACACGTTGAAAGCCGGAAAAATCCCCGTCGGTCAAAGGATGCAGTCCATATTTCAGAACAGTCTGCCAGGATTGGAAATCCACAAGGTCACTCATTGTCCGGGCAAATGCATACATCATGGCCACTAAACCAAACCCGTGACTGCCGAGAAGATGGGTCGCCAACCAGATGTGAACGAGGCTGAGCGGGGCATTGATGGCGCGCCCTCCCAAAAGAACGCTCACATTTTTCATGACACGCCGGCCGCCGACCGCTTTTAGTGGCTGTAGAGACGGTTGTTCGTCCGACATCAGGGGAGGGAAACTTTCATCACTGTCAGATCGTTGTAACTTATCGGCCTCAGAGATAGGCTTTTATGCGAAAATCAAAACTCACATTTTATGACCGAACGTTGCATTTTCAAGAATGCGCCGGGATTCCGTTGTGAGATCATGGATTAGAACGAAAAAAAATTTCGGGTAACAAGAGCACCCAAAGCTGGAGGCAAGGGGGAGAAGCCTCTTAAATCTTGTGAAATTTCGGCAGGCAATGCGATGTCAAGCGACAGCGAGTTTCTCAGGAATTGGCCTGACGGTTGTTGATCTGTGCAACTTGTAAATCATTGAATATTTCAAAGAATTTCATGACTTCAGCAGGGGCGACGTCTCAACTGCCGGTGCCATATTGTATTCTTGAGGAGCGTGCTCCATACCACCGGCCAACTGAGTTAAAAAACCATTAATGAGCAGGTGATCGGGCGGCTGCCTGAGAGCAGGGAGAAGCATGGCAGCATATACCATCTGGATTGATATGCAGGATATCTTCCAGTACGCGGAGCATAATCGCAGACCGAGTGGTATACAGCGTCAGGTCTATGAAATTCTTCAGGTTTTGCATGGATGCATTCCTCAGCCGGAGGAGGTGCATATCGGGTATGTGCGCAAGGGCGTTGATGGGAACCCTGCCTGTATCGTGTCCGCTCAGGATATCGAAAATCTCTTTGCCTCACTGGCGGATGATGAAGCGAACGCTGTCACCGCGCCTGTTCGGAAAAAGACGAAGAGAAAATCTCTTCTGAAGTCACCATCTGCGAAAGCAATGGTGTTCAGACAGTTCAATAGAATACGGCACGCGTTGATTCGAAACTTCGAGCAGATGCCAGAGCCGTTGGGACGACCATTGTTGCGAGCCGGCACTTTGCAGATGCGCGTCCTGCGGATGGTAAGAGATTTAAGGAATCGGTCCGTTGTCCGACACTCGACACCTTCGAAAAGGATACCCGTTCGGACAGCGGAGCCCGTTTATTACGAAGGAGGCATGAAGCCTGGGGATATCTTCCTCGTCATGGGGGCGGCATGGGCGGATGCTGCTTTTGGCGAGCGGCTTCACGCGATCCGCAAGACGTATGGCCTCAAGCCGGTATTGCTGATTTACGATCTCATTCCATTGACATGTCCAGAGTGGTTTCCCCCGCAGGTGGTCTCAACATTCTCTGGGTGGCTGGAGAATGTGGTGCCGCAATGCAGTGATATCATGGTGATCAGTGAGGCCACGAGAAAGGATGTTCAGGACTTCCTGGCCCAACGCAGGCTTCATCTGAATCAGGCACCGTGGGTCGTGCCTATGGGTGGGGGGTTCGGAGATATGACGGTTGCGACCAGAGAGGCAGAGGCTCCGGGGCTACCTCCTGCCGGGAGCTATGTTCTCTTTGTTTCCACCCTTGAGGCGCGCAAGAATCATATTCTGATGTTTCAGGTCTGGGCGCGGTTACTGCGGGAAAAGGCTTACGAAGATATTCCCACGCTGGTTTTCGCGGGGCGGCCTGCGTCCATGGTGGAAGATCTGATGCAGCAGATGGAGAACACGGAGTATCTGAACGGCAAGGTTCGTTTGATCCGCGAACCAAGTGATGAAGAACTGCGAGGCCTCTACAGGAACTGCCTCTTTACGGTGTTCCCGTCGCTATACGAGGGATGGGGATTACCGGTAACGGAAAGTCTGCTTTTTGGGCGGCCCTGCGTTGCGTCCAACGTGACATCCATTCCCGAAGCTGGAGGCAAATTTGCACGGTATTTCGATCCGTATGATTTCGAGGATGTCTATCGCACCATTCGCCAGACCATTGAGGATCGTGAAGGCTTGAAAGCTTGGGAAGAGCATATCCGTAGGGATTTTCAGCCGACACCGTGGTCTGATACGGCCAGGGCTATTCTGAAATCCTGTGAGGTCGCTCACCGTTCGTCACAACAGCCTGAGATGAGGGCCGGCTGATGAACAGGGTTTGGATTGATGTGGATGTTCTGTTCACCTCGCCTTCTTTAGAGGTTTGTTCGGAGGATGTTCGACGCTTTCTTGTTGAGGTCTGTCTGGCATTACAAGCCTGTGCGCCAGATCGGACTGGGTTCGTGCGTCGAAAAGGTGGTCCGCAGGACTGGATTTCTGTGGACTGGGCAGATGTGAGGGATCTGCCTGTCGTCACACAGTATCGGACAGGGGCTCTGCATGTGATCGGACGGCAGAGTGAAGCAAAGAAACATTCTAAGGCCCGGAACGGGGCTGCCCCCCCACACGTCGCGGGTATTGCAGATGTTCTTAGAACACAGTTTCAGGTTCTGAGAGCCGCATCGGGCTGGTTTGGAGCAGCCGCAAGATACGGTGCTCAGCAATGGCAGGAAAACCTGGCCCGTCGCTCTATCTTGTCTAAAAACGATGGAGCAACCGGAAAGAGCCGTCATTCAGCGTTTCTGAACGGAGCCCCTCTTAAGGATCTGGCACGTCCGGGTGACTTTTTCCTGGCGCTGGGACCAAGCTGGAATCGACCGGATTATTCTCAGACCATACGTTGGCTTCGGGATGTCATGCGCGTGCAATTCGGTCTTTTCGTGCATGATCTTCACCCTGTTCGATATCCTGAATGGTTTGCGAAGACGACGAACACTCATTACGAAGCCTGGCATCGCACTGTTCTGCCTTTGGTTGACCAGGTATTCGTCAGAAGCGATGCTGTCGCCGAAGAGGTGACGGGCTATCTGGCGCATATCAAACGTCCGCTTCTGCAGCCAATTGTGACGGTTCCCGTGGGAAGTGGGCCTACTCCGACAGAAGGAAATGTGTCCCGACAGGCTGCCAGGAAAATACCCCTCGAAGGGAATTATGTTCTCTGTGTGGGAACGCTTGAGCCGCGCAGGAATCACGAGCTTCTGCTGCGGGTGTGGCGCCATCTCCGAAAGGAAATGGCTGAGGGCTCTCTTCCGAAACTTGTTTTTGTCGGACAGGTTGGATGGCTGGTAAGTGACCTCATGCAGCAGCTTGAAAATTCCGACTGGCTGAATGGGCAGGTATTGCTTGTCAGTGCGCCATCCGATGCGCAACGTGACGCTCTTTATCGGAATTGTCTGTTTACTGTGGATCCTTCGCTGGCAGGCGATCTCAGTCTCCCGGCTCTCGAGAGCCTTCAGTATGGCAAGCCCTGTCTGGCTTCGAAACCGCTGGCCGAAAGGACGGGTGACCAAGGACTGGTGCGATATTTCGATCCGTTGAATCTGCATGATGCGTCACGCGTTATCGGGAAGGCTATAGAAGATCGCGATGAGCTGAAATGCTGGGCTGATGAGATCGAACGTCGCTTCAAGCCTGTGTCCTGGCAACACTCGGCTCAGACGATCCTGCAACATACACTCTGAGTCTCAGAATCCTTTCCTGTGTCAGAGTGTCTTGCGCAGGGAAAGACCAATCGTTCGACCCATTGGGTCCATGAATGCAGGCTGGTAGCCTGCAGGTGTAACGCCCAGACCGTTATGCACATGGATCCGTGTGTTCGAGACGTTATCCAGTGACAGCATGATGCGAAAGTTTTTGGCCCAGTTCCGGTTTTGCCAATGTGGAAGATCTCCCAGTGTTACGAAAACGGAGAGATCGAGTGTTGCGAGGCTGCCAAAATACAGGCTTCCTGCCGACGTGCTTCCGAGCGTTGAACTCCCTGACTGCCACTTCCCATCCAGCCTGACGCCGAGGCCATTTTTGTAAGCTCCGGCCTGAAGTTCGACTTCATGTTTGGGTTTTTCACCCAGTCCGCCAACCGTGCCACCATTCAGTAGGTCAATAGCAGGAAGTCCTGCCCTTAGTCTGACGGTATCATTCAGGCCCCAGACTTGTGTCAGGACGATATAGTACCGTCCTTTAGTGCCACCATCATTATGTCTTTTATGGCCGGATGTTTCATGATCGTCTCCAAAAGAACGTGACAAGGAGAAGGTGGCATTCCATTCGGTACGCTTCTCACTTTCGACATTTACAGGACGTAGATCGACTGTTTCCAGAACGCCGTTAGCGGCTCGCTGGTAATTCCCGGGGAAGGCATCCTGAATGGCTGCTGTCGGGCTTGGGAGCGAAAGAACGGGATGGTGTGTGTTGTCATGCACATAATTGAGATGCAGACGTGATCCTTCCAGAAACGGCGGAGAAATAATGGCGCCCAGACTGAGTTCATGGCGGTCTGCAGAGCGCAGGTTTCGGTTGCCGCCGGAAATGGTTGTGACCTGTACGGACTCGCCCCGGACATAGTCATAGGTTGTGACGTTGGGGGTCTCGATCGTTGGTGCGACGAGAGAAGAGGCGGCTGGAGCTTCTGTCTGTTGCAGGACCGAGAAAGGAAGCTGGATCCATCCTGTGGGAGACCATGTGACACCACCGCCAAGCGTACCGAGTGTTCCGAAATGGGACACCTGAGTGACTGCTCCATTCACATTGGCATCAAGTTTGCTAAGAAATGACAGAACATGCTGCTTTCTGTTGGCGATTGGCAGATCACCGTTAAGTCTCAGAGTACCGACATCCCGGCTGATTGACGAACGAGACGTTGTTCCATTCACCGTGGATGTTGCGTTCTGTTGGCTGAGTGTTCCGGTCGCAGCAATGCTTGTTGAAGCGTCCCCTGCGGGGAGAGAAAAAACCGGTCCTGATAGTAGGCCGCTGATCTGCCCCTGATTGCTGGTTGTTTGGCCATGATTGACAACCCGACTGTTCAGCCATGAGGGAGCAATGGTGGACCACGGGTCGAAAGACAGATCACCACTGTTCAACGCCGTCTGTGCTGCCATGAGGGAGAGGCCGGTCTGGCTTTCTGTGACTGTTTGGGCGTAGTCGTAACTTCCTTTCCCATTCCATTTCCAGTCCCCGAGATCACCGTTGAAATTCAGGCCTGCATGACCTGTCTCGGTGTGCCCGGTTTGCTGAAGAGGCCGGACGCTGCTGAAACTTCGATACAGCAGAATATCTTGCGAAAAGGGCGAATAGGCATTCCCCGACGGTATCGTGACGATCCCCCGCGCCGGGCCTTGAAGACTGATCTGATCCTGATGGTCAAAGCTCAGATTGAGGGATGTGGTGATGTCTTTCGTTAGGTGATCAGCATAAACACCATTCAGGGAAAGCTCATGCTTGCGCGGTTGCAGGGTATAGGCAGACGCATTCGTGCTGCTGGTCAGTGAATTTGCGGACTGTAGAATGTCATTCAGTGTCGCGGCCTGTCCGTAAGGTAGGGATGGACTGCCTGCTGTTGTAACGCTTTCCCCGGCAAGGTTGTCGAGTGCCGGGTCAAGGCTTTGACCATCGGGGGAGGTCAGGTTTCCCTGTGTGGAATAAAGTGAATTGGCTGCGGGCGGCACCACGCCACGCTGGCTGTCCCGCAGCCATGCGCTGGCAGTGTAACGGGCGCTGAGGTTGATGCGTCGATCATCATGCAGTTTGGTGAAACTAAGTGAAAGGGCTCCGTTTTCGCCCCCGCCATCAGTTGAGGTCTCTCCGTAGGTACGGGCTCTCACGGCACGGAACTGCTTGACGGTGATGATATTCACGACGCGCTGATCTGCGGCATAGCCGTAACGCAGGGCTTCTTCTTCCGTAAAGATCTCGACGCGCGATATGGCCTCGAACGGGAGATCGTTGACTTCCTGAAGGCCCGAGATCCGTTTACCATTCAACAGGATAACGGGCGCATTTCCGGTAGCACCACGGCCAGACCGTGTTTCTGGAGAAATAGTCGTGAGCAGATCAGTAACAGTGTCGACGCCATAGGAGCGGATCTCATCCGCGCTGATCTGCATAAGTGGTTTAGGAGCGCCAATGACTGACCCCTCAGGCTTGTGCCCTGTGACGACAATTCGCTCTGTGGTGGAGGGAGTCTCTGTTTGCGTGGATCGTGTAGGCGCACTCTGTGAAAGAGACGTGTCTGTCTGTGCCAGGGTGGTTCCGCAGGACAGAGCGGCTCCAAGGCCATAACAGGAAAGCTTCCGTAAAGGGAAACGAGATGCAGCGGCAGCAGGTCGGCCATGAAAGCGGCTAGTCATTGTCGCTCTGCTGATCTCCGTGGAATAGGACCTTAAAGCTTTTGGTACGGTTATCGGGCGGAAGCCTTTGTCGTACCAACGGGAGGAGAGCTTTGTTGTGACGGATACAGTCCGTTTTGTCGAGCAACAGAACGATAGTGACGGGGTATCAGAGGAATGCTTTTTCTGACTTCCGCCGCGTTTCCCGATCAAGAACGTCTCTTATCGCCCGGGTGAGAGAGGAATGATCTGTGTAACGTCGACCATAGGTCAGATTGAAGCCATGATCGAAATCTGGGGGATTAACACCGTTATTGTGCTGCCAGATGGTCTCGATCTTGTCGAACGCTTTGGCCATGCGGGCTTCAGGGCTGGACGCGTTTTCATACTCGTCCCAGAGTTGGAGAAACTCGGCCCTGAGTGTGTCAGGTAGCGGCGCCATGATGGTCAGGAGATCTTCGCGCTCCTGTTGGGATTTGTTGAGAGAGGCTTCGATGGAGATTGCCGGAACATCTCCATGAATGGCCTCCCCAAGATCATGCAAAATACAGATTTTCAACAGCTTCAGCAGATCGAGGCCTTCAAGATAATCTGCGAAGGTCATGACTAGAAGGCACAGGCCCCATGTATGCTCTGCTGTGCTCTCTCGCTGGCCATCGTGTGTAAAGGAACGACGGAGAACGTCTTTCAGTTTGGACGCTTCACGCAGGAACTCGAGACGTCTTTCGATCTCGGTTGTGGTCATTCAGTCAGTTCCGGTCAGTGGGTATCGTGCGCCCCTGAAGAGCAGGCGATCAATAAAATTCAGACTGTCGTTGCGAACTCATGTGAGCAGTAGAGACAGGACGAGGTATCCGATGAGTACCAGGGCCGCCAGAATACCCAAAAGAACCGGAAAACCAACTCCGTCCTGAAGGGACTTAAAGGCTTTGACGAGGAACTGGGCCATGGCGCACTCCGGGCTGGGCGGTACACGAAAGAGATCTCCCGGCACGTATTGGGACTATAAGCCAAATCATTGGAAAAGATAACGCTCCTTTCAGAAAAGACTTTCTGTCCCGGTTATCCATCCTTCAGATTTCGCCTGAATCAGGCCATATTGCCGAAATAGTTTTCCGTCAGTTCTGAAGGAGGGCATGGTTGATGAAGCGTCTTGCGACATTATTTCTGGGTTTTGGTTTAATGCTTCCCCTGATGGCCTGTTATGGATCTCGCGATCATGACTGGCATCACCACCACCATCATCATGGTCCATACATGGGTGGCGGAGGTGGATATGGTTACCGCTAAAAAACACTTTCTGCCCATGTAAGCGATGTTGCCTTTGTAGCCATCCGTACTCTGACTGGCTTTGCCTCTCAGGAGCGGGCGTGTAGTGAAGAGAAAGGTGTTCCTTTCCGGAACCGTTTTCTGAAAGTGTATGGATACAGAGATGCCCGCATCCGGGGTTGAGACAGGCTGGTTTCCCATTTCCCTTCGCCTTGAGGGCGCACGTGTTCTGCTTGTTGGGGGGGGCGAAGTCGCCGTCAACAAAGGGAGGCTTTTGCTCGATCATGGAGCAGGGATCGAGATCGTTGCGGAGGCATTGAACCCGATTGTTCAGAACTGGGTAGATGAAGGTTTGGCCTGGCATGTGGGTGGCCGGGTTGACGATGAGATGCTCAGACAGGTTATGGCAGGATGCCGTCTTGTTTATGCCGCAACGGATGACAGGGCGGTTAATCGGAGTGTGGCAGCGCTTGCCGAGAGCCTGAATATTCCTGTCTGCGCAGTGGATGATCCGGAGCCTTCGACGTTCATTACGCCCGCACAGGTCCGTAGAGGGGCAGTGCGGGTTGCTATTTCTACGGCAGGTGGCGCACCGGTTCTGGCTCGTCGGTTGAGGGAGCAGATTGAAAGCTGGATGCCGGAAGGGATTGGCCAGCTTGCCGCTTACATGCAGTCTCGCAGAAGCCGTGTTTCTGCTCATTATCCGGCTGTTCAGGATCGCAAACGGATCTGGGAAGACTTTCTGGATGGCCCGGGCGCTGAAGCTGCACTTTCCGCTGAGGATGCTCGCGCTGATCGTGTGCTGGATCAGCTTCTGACAGAGCAGAAAAAGGCCGGAGAGGTCTGGCTCGTCGGTGGTGGCCCGGGCGACCCGGATCTTCTTACGCTTAAAGCGCTGCATCTCATGCAGAATGCTGATGTCGTCCTTTATGATAACCTTCTTCCAAAAGTCCTTCTGGAGCGTGTGCGTCGGGATGCTGAACTGATTTTTGTGGGCAAACAGCGTGACCGTCATGCCATGCCCCAATCGGCGATCAATGCAGAGATGGTTCGTTATGCGAAGGCAGGGCAACGCGTGCTGCGTCTTAAAGGGGGTGACCCGTTTATTTTCGGGCGAGGGGGAGAGGAAATTGAGTCTCTTATAGAGGCTGGTGTTTCATTCCGGGTCGTGCCGGGTATTACTGCCGCCAGCGGGTGCGCCTCCTATGCCGGTATTCCATTAACCCACCGGGATTGCGCGCAGGCCTGTCTTTTTGTCACGGGGCATGCGCGGGCTGATGGCGTTCTGGATCTGCCATGGGACGACATGGCAGATCGGCGTCAGACTGTGGTGATCTACATGGGAATATCCACGTTGCCAGCCCTGATGACGGGTCTGATCCAAAATGGTCTTCCCTCAGACTGGCCAGTCGCCATTGTCGAACGGGGCACTCAGCCTTCCCAGCGGGTTCTGACGGGGACGCTTTCGACGATTGCCGATCAGGCAGCGACTGCGTCGGTATCTTCTCCAGCATTGGTGATTGTTGGTGAGGTCGTCCGGCATCGTGTGATTTCACCGTAAGAAATAAGTGTTCCTGAGGCGTGACGACAGCGCCCAATCTGCTCTGGAGAAATATTCCATGACGTCACTGACCGCTACGATTGCAGAAATCGCAGACGAAATGCGTGCTGAGACAGATCGGGGGCAGGTGGCGAACTATATTCCCCCTTTGGCGTCGGTCGATCTGGGGCGGTTTGGTATGGCCATTGTTGATGCAGAAGGTGCCAGTCATACTGTGGGCGATGCCGAAGAGGCTTTTTCCATCCAGAGTGTGTCCAAGGTTTTCGGTCTGACGCTGGCTTTGAATGCGGTAGACGCAGGCTTGTGGAGCCGCGTGCGTCAGGAACCCTCCGGGAGTGCATTTAACTCGATTGTTCAGTTGGAAAACGAAAACGGCATTCCAAGAAATCCATTCATCAATGCCGGAGCGATCGTTGTTTCGGATATTCTGGTTTCACATTATGGGCTGGAAGGTGCCCAGAGTGAGCTTCTGAACCTTCTTCGTCCATTGAGTGCAGATCCTGATACCATTTTTATCGACCGTGATGTGGCCAGTCAGGAAGAAGAAACAGGGTTCCGTAACAAAGCTCTCGCCAATTACATGCGAACATTCGGAAATATTCACAATCCGGTTGATGAAACTCTGGCATTTTACTTTCATCAGTGTGCCCTCACCATGAGTTGCCGTCAGCTTGCTGAAATAGGAACTTATCTAATGACCGGCGGGGTTAATCCCCGTACGGGAGAGCGCGTCATCTCAACCCGTAATGCCCAGACTGTTTTGGCCCTCATGATGATGTGCGGCCATTATGATGGATCTGGTTCTTTCGCCATTCGTGTCGGTCTTCCTGGAAAATCGGGTGTGGGCGGCGGCATTCTTGCAATTACTCCGGGGGTGGCGTCCGTCGCAGTCTGGTCGCCGGGCTTGAACATGCAAGGTAATTCCCTGCTTGGGACACGTGCGTTGGAGCGGCTTGTTCAACATACTGGATGGAATGTTTTTCGGGCCAGTCCCTGAATGTATCTGATTGCGGATACGTAATATATTGATTTCCAAGGGGTATCTCATTGTGTGAAGGCATCTGAAAGCGCTCAGACGCTTTTTGATGCAATTCAAAATGCGCCTTTCAATTGACACTGATTATCAATTGCAAATATGAGGCGGCATTTCCGATTGCATCTCGGTGGGCCGCACATGTCTTTTCCATTCGCCAGACGTACTTTGATTCCTGTTCTCGTTTTTGCTGGGTTGACCTCGGTTTCCGCAGGCGCGGAGAGACCTACCACTTCAGATGACGTTGACGGGAAGAAGCAGAAAACGTCCCAGAAAACTCAATCACAAACCGCCTCCCGGGCAGTATCGAAATCCAAAGAAGAGATCATCGTTGTGACTGCGACAGGCATGTCACACGCATCCTCTGCGACAAAGACACGAACGCCCATTATTGAGTCCCCCCAGTCAATTTCGATCGTCAGTCGTGAGGAAATTGAACTGCGAGCCTCGCCGACGATTGCCGATGCACTGGCGTACACAGCAGGTGTTCAGGCTGAGCCATCAGGGATTGATAGCCGTGTGGATGAAGTGTCAGTCCGTGGGTTTGGTGCGGGCGGGTTCTCATCAAACAATAACTTCGTGGATGGTCTCCGTCTGCCCTCTGGTGGCCAGTGGACACGAACATCATTTGACCCCTTTGCGCTTCAGCAGATTGAAGTTTTGAAGGGGCCGTCCGGCGCCCTTTATGGGCAGACGGCACCAGGAGGCGTGGTCAATCTCGTAACCAAACGCCCGACTGAAAAAAGTGAGGGTGAATTTTTTCTTCAAAGCAGTGGCTTTACCAACCTGTCGAACTGGCAGGGACAGGCTTCCGGTGACGTTTCTGGCCGCCTCAACAAAAGTGGCACCGTTACAGGACGTATTGTTGGATTGGCTCGCTATGGAAATACGCAGGTCAATGAGGTCCGGACCGGGCGTTATTACATTTCTCCCAGCCTGACTTGGAAAATTACACCGCGCACAACTTGGACGCTTCTTGCTCAGTATCAGAGAGATCAGGGAGGATCGACCTTCCAGTTTCTTCCTGCAACCGGTACACTTTATTCTTCTAAAGGCCGATATATTGCAAATGATGCCAATATCGGCGAGCCAAGCTGGGATACGTTCGATCGTAATCAGGCTCTTGCCGGGTCGTTTTTCGAACATAAATTCAACCGTTACCTGACGGTACGAAACAATACGCGTTATACCTATCTCAACACACTTTATCGCGCCACGGTTCTGTCAGGCGATACGATATCGAAATGTACGGCGGCGATTGCCGGATGCGTTGCAGGGGAAACGGTTAGCCGGCGTGCTGTAGAAGGGCGAGGCCAGTCCCAGGGCGTAACAACTGATACGCAACTTGAGGGGCACCTTCAGACAGGTCCTGTGCGTCATCTTCTGTTGGTTGGAACGGATTATTTTTACACGAATTGGCGGCATAGTCGCGACCTTGTAAGTTCTTCGCTTGTTTTGCCTGTACTGAATATTTTCAATCCGCAGGCCAGAGGCAGTGCGGGGTATTCTTCTGGGCTGAATCCTCAGGTTTATTCAGCGACAGTAAGTGAGCAGAACGGTATTTATTTTCAGGACCAGCTCAAGTTCGATCGTCTGCGCGTAACGATCGGTGGCCGCCAGGATTGGGCGCGTGATGACACTCTGAATGTTCTGACGAAGTCTCGCTACATCACCAATTCAAACGCGTTCACATGGCGTGCAGGGGCCGTTTATCTGTTTGATAATGGCCTTGCTCCTTATTTCAGCTATGCGCAGTCTTTCCAGCCTCAGGTCTCTGATCCGTCAACATCTGTGGATGGTAAACCATTCAAGCCAACGACTGGCGATCAGTACGAAGGCGGCATTCGCTATCAGTACGGGAAAAGCATCTACGTCACGTTTGGGGGCTACCAGATTACCCAGAACAACATGACCACTTCCGATCCCGCTGGTCGTCTGTGTGGCACAGCCACATGTCTTGTACAGACAGGGCAGGGACGTGTCCGTGGACTGGAACTGGAGGGGAAGGCCAATCTGCCTTGGGATATGTCAGTCATCTTTACCGGCACCCGCAGTGACGCCAAAATTACCCGATCCAATACGGCTTCCCAGGTTGGTAATTATCTTGGTCAGGCCCCGAAATGGATGTCATCCCTGTTTCTGGATCAGCGTATCCAGCATGGAACTCTGGCAGGTCTCGGATTGGGTGGCGGCGTTCGTTATACAGGTACGAGCTTTGGTGATACGGCCAATAAGCTTCGTATCCCGGATTACACGTTGTTCGATCTGTTTCTGCGGTATGATTTTGCTCTTGCTCACCCTCGATACAAAGGGCTGTCATTTTCGTTTAACGCACGAAACATTGCCAACAAGAGGTTCGTAGCGACCTGTACGGCTGTTTCCGCCTGCTATTATGGGCAGGGTCGCAACCTGACGGCGCGTTTGGAGTATCGCTGGTAATATGATCGGCACCAGCATGATGATGACGTTGCTTGCAGTACTGATCGGTTTGGCTGGGGCAATTTTTCTGTATCTCGCAGCGCCAGCGCAACAGCTATGGAAATGCCCTCTCTCGAAGCGGATATGTATCCTTGCCGGGAGCGGACTACTCTGCCTGTCCTTCCTTTTTCACCTCATGATTTACGGGAGTGGAACAGCATTTTTCGTTCTGCTGACACTCTTAATGAGTGTCTGGAGCCTGTTGCCAATTGGGGTGGCTCTTTTGAAGCAGAGGCCTAAAACGCAATGACGTCCACACCGCTTTCCAGCAAGAACTGGTTTCCTAAAGCCAGTGCCGGTTTGGTACTTGGACTGGGGCTGTCGCTCGCACTCGTGGGTATCGTCGGATTGCTCTGCCACACGAATGGAGACCCACGTTCCCCGGCATCCCAGTATCTGATGTGGCTTGTTGCTCCGGTCTGGACGGCTGTTTTGGGGGTGTGTTTCATGTTTCGAACAGGATGGAGGGCCTGGGGGGTGTTGGGGGCCATCAACATTCTGCTCTGGGGCGCTTATATGGGTCTTCGGAGTGTAATGTCATGAAAATCCGTGCCGACATCGTCCGGATGTATCGTGAAATCCATAGCTGGGTCGGGATTGTCTGCGGTCTGTTCCTGTTTGTGGCATTCTATGCAGGTGCCATAACGATGTTTGAACGCCCTTTGCAGGACTGGGCCTCTCCACCAGTCTCTTTGCCGCCTCCTGTTGCATTGGAGCGTGTGCCAGAACTGTTGGGAAAAACTTTTGCACAGCATCCTGAAGCCAGAAATTCCTATACAGTTGTTCTCCATCCAACGCCGTCTCAGCCGGCCACTCTCGTATGGGGCGTGCCACAGAGAATGCACGGACCTTCAGCAGCAAATTATTCCGCCCTGGCAGAAGACGGATCTCTGGTAACCATAAAGCAATCTCCCTCCGAAGCCGCGCATTTCATCAATATTCTGCATCAGCAGGTGGGCTTATGGATGCCCCATGAAGCTGGGCGGTTATTTATGGGGATAGTGGCGCTTTTATATGCGGTCGCACTGATTTCAGGCACGCTTGTTGTTTTGCCGGGCCTGATTAAAAATCTCTTTGCAATTCGACTTGGGCAGAATGCCAAACGCATGTGGCTTGATTTGCATAGCATGTTAGGGCTGTTCTCGTTGCCATTTCATATCATCATGGCTCTGACGTCCGTTGTATTTGCATTTCATGATGAAATTTATGTTGCTGAACACGCTCTTCTGGGCCGATCAGTCGTGCACCAGCAAATGCATGGGCATTCACCGAGTGATCAAACTGAAGGGCGTCAACAGCAACGAATTTCTGGTGATCTTCGTGTTCCGCTGGAGCCTGCTCAAATTGTAGTCGCTATTGCCAAGCAGGCTCCCGGCTTTTCGCCGGAAACCTTGATCTACGATCGCTCTCATGGCGGGCATCTTGCGTTGCGTGTGACGGGCTCTGATCCGCGATATGGTGCCCGAGGAGCGAGTGGAGGTTTTGCCGGGATCGATCCCTATAGTGGTAAATTGCTGTCAACGGATTATCTGCCAGGGCATCAAACCTTTCCGATGGCTGTTCTGACGTCTTTCTTCGTTCTGCATTTTGGCAGTTTTGGAGGAGAAGGCGTGCGTTGGGGATATGCTGTTCTGGGACTGGCTGGGGCATTCATGTTTTATGCCGGAAACCAGCTCTGGATTGTCTCTCGTAGACGAAGGGAACGGGGGAGTGGACGGGTGGAAGATACGCGTGCAACCCGTGTTCTTTGTTCGCTGACAATCGGTTGCTCTCTCGGATGTGTCGCGGGTGTTTCTGCTGTTCTGGCTGTGGCGCCATTACACTCTGTTGTGGGAAAAATGTTGCCAGTTCAAATTGTTTACTTTGCAACTTTTCTTTCCTGTGTGGTTGTCTGTTTCTGCTTTCGGGAACGGCTGGCAATTCGACTGCTGCTGGTCGCGTCGGCAGTCCTGACATTTCTGATGCCGGTCTCGGCCGCTTTTGTAATGCCTTTCTCTCATGCGACGACATCAAGTCTCATCGTTGATGGTGTTGCCCTGCTTTATGGTGCTTTTCTGATGATCTGGGCTGTCCGACCTCAGGCGGGACAGCCGCTTTTTCGAAAGGAGGGTGTTTCAGGCTTGAATCGAGCCTGAAGGTTTCAGAAATCCGAGACGAGTGAAAAATATGTGCCCCGGCGTTGGCCGTACTGCGCCTGGTAAATCCCGACGCCGCTGCCATCACGAAGCTGATAACGTTTGTCGAAAAGGTTCACGACGTCAGCACGGATTTTCAGATGCCGTCCAAGCGGAACGTGGGTGAGGGTGTACTGGTAACCAATATTGAAAATTGCGTACTGGGGCTGCTTGTCCAGATTGGCAAAACCACTACGAAGACCGTAACCGTATAGGAAATCGACATAAGCAAGATGATGCTTGCTACTGTAGGATGTTCCGGCGCTGGCCGTATATTCCCCTTGATGGTCCAACTGGATGGCATGTGAGCGGATATAGGCCAGTTCTTCGGGGGCAAACTGGTATTCGGCGGAATTGATGTCCCGCGCTGCGGTTTTTACATATGAGAAATTTCCAAAAACAGACCATGGGCCATGACGCCACGCACTGCCGAACTCTGCGCCATAAACATGGCCCCGTCTGTAGCTGAAAGGCGCCAGAATAACGGCGCGTCCGAACTGCCCCAGATCCGTCAGATTATGAGCCCATTTGCTGTAGGCATCGATTGTGATCTGGAGGTCAGGGGTAATGTGTTGCAGAATACCTGCATCCACATAATTCGAAGTTTCGACTTTTGTTGCCGTATCGGTCAGGTTGGCCGCGGCATTTGTGGTTCCCGCAAAATGAGCGAGCGTGGACGGATAGACATATTGCGGGGAAGGCGGTGCGAAGTATCGTGAATATCCGATATGCAGAGTGGTGCTTCGGAGCGGCTTCCACACCATGTTTGCGCGCGGACTCAGTTGTCCTTCATTGCCAAACGAGGATGCAAAGCGATCATAACGCAGACCGTAATTGAATGTTAGTTTTCGGTTGATGCGGTACTCGTCCTGAATATAGGCGCCGGCTTCCGCAGACCAATTGCCAGTGTTGTCAATTAGGCGGAGCGGAGTGGATGCGGTTTGATTTCCTTCTGAATCTATTGGAAACACGAGAGAGTTCGTATCCAGACGTTCCGATGTGTATTGTCCTAACAGACCGGCGCGGATCGTATGATCCGAAGTCACGTCGTAAGACAGGTCAAACTGTGCGCCACCCGTCGTGAAGTCATTGACCTCATGTTCTGCCACACCCTGAAACACAAGGTCGCGCACAGGATCAGGCGTATAGTCAATCCGACCGTAACGGAAATAAGGAGAAAGCTGGAGGTTCAGTTTTTCGGCGCTGTGCTGGTAGGACACGACGGCATAATAATTCTGTTCCGTCTGGCTATCGTTCAAAAAGCGGGATTGGACGGATGGATCGTTCCAGCTTGTGCCTTCCAGTTGATAAACCGGCTGTAAACCCGTGGTGTTTGGCAGTTCAAAATCAGCATAGGACGCGCTGGTCAGAAGCGAAATTCGATTGTTGTCGTCCAATCGCCATGAAAAATAACCAAAGCCTTTACCTTGTTGTGTCAGGTCGTGTGTGGCTCGGAAGGATGCTGTTGGGTTCTCAATTCCAATGGTGTTTCTGTTAAAGGAGAACGTGGTGAAATATTCAAATCGTCCTTTTGATCCACCAAGTTGCAGGGAGGGAGCGAATGTATTGTAACTCCCTCCATAAAGGGACAATTGATTGCTCTTGAGCGTTGATCCGGTCTTTGTGTGAACATCCACAATGCCGGCGGTTCGAAAACCGAACTGTGCAGGGAGGGTGCCGGTAAGAAGGTCAACGGATTGGATAATCCGCGTATCGAGTTCCTGACCAAAGCCATTCAAGCCTTCTGGGAGAAGGACGCCATTGACGCGGTAGGTCAGGCCACCATGTTCGCCTCGCACATGCACTTCGCCATAACTGTCCTGCACCACACCAGGCATTCTCAGCATAATCTGGCTGAAGGACGCATTCTGGCCTTGAGGTGTGGCTTGGATCTGGCGCTGATCAATGCCGTAGGATACCGCCCCCAGTCGTGGAAAAATGCGACCACGCGCCTGATCCAGGTGGCCTGTAACGGTAATCTGCTCTTGCTTGGAGGCTTTCTCTGCGTGTGCCTGTTTTTTCTTTGAGGCTGCGTCATCGCGATCCGTAGTGGATATCGTTTCTGACGCCTGTGCGGTGGACAAGAAACCTGCAAGGAGGGCTGTGCAGAGTGTAAACTTCTTGAATGATCTGAGGGGAGAATTTTCAGAATGTATATGCTGATAAATATAGCAATTGCTATATAAAAAAGCGCGTCTTGAGGACAGAGATCTATTGGTCATGAATGTAAGAAATCCGTGCGATGTGGCGGGATTTATCCAGCCAGTGTGTCGTAGAGAAGCTTGAAATTGAGAATGAGGATCAGCCCGGCGACGCTCCAGGACAAGACGGTCATAAAGGGAGAAATTGTGAACTCTCCCATTTTGCGTCGATTGGAGACAAACATCACCAGAGGAATGACGGCAAAGGGCAGTTGCAGCGAAAGGATGACCTGGCTGGCCAGCAAAAGTGTACCCACACCGTGCCCGCCATAAAGAACCGTCACCACGGCAACGGGAATAATGGCCAGGCCTCGCGTCAGGAGGCGTCGGGCCCAGTGTGGAATACGCAGGCGCAGGAAGCCTTCCATGATGATCTGTCCGGCAAGGGTACCTGTGACAGTTGAATTTGTTCCTGCAGCAAGTAAGGCAAGGGCGAAGAGTGTGGAGGCAATTCCCAAGCCAAGGATGGGGGAAAGAAGCCGATAGGCGTCTTCGATTTCGGCGACGTTTTGATGGCCGGTGTCATGGAATGCCGCGGCCGCCACAATCAGGATGGCAGCATTGATGAACAGTGCCAGCATCAGGGCGATTGTACTGTCCCAGGTTGACCAGCGGATGGCCTCACGTCGTCCGGCAGGTGTGCGTTCATAGGCGCGGGTCTGTACAATGGACGAATGCAGATACAGGTTATGAGGCATTACGGTTGCGCCAATGATGCCAATAGCAATGTAGAGCATTCCGGGTGTGGTAATAACCTGCGACGTAGGAAGAAGCCCTTTTAGGATGCTCGCAACGGGAGGGGCCGCAGCCACAAGCTGAACGGCAAAACAGAGGGCGATAATAGTGAGAAGCCCAATGACAAAGGCTTCCAGATATCGAAATCCCCGCCCCATCAGCAGCAGGACGATGAACGCATCAAAGATTGAGAGGAGTGCTCCTCCGAGAAGAGGGAGGCCGAATAGCAACTGCAATGCAACAGCAGTGCCAATCACTTCAGCAAGATCGCAGGCAATGATGGCCAGTTCGCAGGCAAGCCAAAGGATAATATTGATAGCTGGGTGGTATTGGTCCCGACATGCTTGAGCCAGATCCCTGCCTGTTGCAATGCCTAATCGGGCTGAGAACGCCTGAAGCAGAATAGCCATCAGATTGGAGAGCATGATGACGCATAACAGGGTGTATCCGTACTGAGCACCTCCCTGAAGGTCTGTGGCCCAGTTTCCGGGGTCCATATACCCTACGGAAACCATGTAGCCTGGTCCCACGAATGCCAGAAAGCGCTTGAGCCACGAAGTCTGCCCACCGGGAACATGAACGGTAGAAAACACTTCCGGAAGAGAGGGTCGCGTTCTGTCCTCATCGCGCGCAAAGCGCCAGGCTGAAGCCTTGCGAGGAAGATCAGTGAGGGCAATTTCAGGCGTGGAAGGATTTTCTGGCATCAGAATGCCATTCAAACGTGAATCTCAGAATTATGCAATATGCTATATTCATAAGATGAATCTCTATTCTCAAAAGCTGGAAATAATTTGTGGAATATTTTATTCCCCTCTGAATATTTGAGGATGGAACGGGTTTCGAGGCGTGGAACGAAAAAAGAGCAGGCAGAAAGCCCTTCTGGACATGGCGACCCATTCGGAAGGGTTTCGTGCCAATCGTGCTGCGCGGCAAAAGGTGCTGGTTGAGGATTACGTCGAATTGATCTCTGATCTCCTGTCTGAAGGTCAGGAGGCGCGTCAGGTCGATATTGCTGGAAGGTTGGGCGTGTCTCAGCCGACGGTTGCGAAGATGCTGGCCAGACTTTCAGCCGAAGGGCTTGTCACGCAGAAGCCTTATAGAGGCGTGTTTCTGACGGATGACGGGCAGGCGATGGCGAACAAAGCACGCCATCGGCATGGGATTGTCGAAGCGTTTCTTCTTGCGTTGGGAATTAGTGAGGAAAACGCTCGCATCGACGCCGAGGGGATCGAGCATTACGTCGGAATGGAAACGCTTGCAGTTTTTGAAAAAGCGCTGGGCTATGGGCTGGCAGGCTTTATGAAGGTCTCGTCAGAGACAGAACAAGAAACTAGGAAGTCAGATTTTTAGTTCTTGAGCGTTCGGGATGCTCTGCATGTTGCAGCGAAGCGACAGACAGAGCAGACAACCGTGATGGATGGATCATCATTGAAAATGCAGTCCTCTGAACGCTCCATGGCATAGCCTTTAGGGGGCGGATTGTTTCGAAAGGCATCGACAATCTGGCTCATCCACGCGGTCAATCGTTCAGGGACATGCTCCTGATGACGGAGCCACCATTCGATATCATCCTGATCACGATCAATCTGGGCTGCAAGTTCAGCGGGTGTCCAGCGTGTGACACTCAGGAAATCGTTTAACGTTATGCCGGACATTTCAGCATCTCCAGTGTCTCAGGGAAGCGGAAATAAAGGGTTAAGCTTTTTGCTGAACAACCGTCAATATATCGTTAATTCCATTGTGGACACAAATGATACTAATTGAAACTTTGGGGCAAAATTTGGCCATATTTCAACAAAAACGGGTTATTCTACGCATATACCCGCTACCCCTATCAGTATGTGAGTTTTTCAAGGAAAACTGATCAAAGATGTAGTGAAGGAGATGGAAAAATCTTATTTAACTCAATATAATAGTTTATTAATAAATTTTTTGTGTGCCCGGCTGAAACGGACGTAGAAGGCTCTGTTGGGAAAGATAAATGCTGAAATTTTCTCTTGAATCGCGATTCTCGGCAAGCAGGAGGATTGCTTCAGACGAGAGGGCGGTGTGGGCTTTGCTTAAGTTCGTTTTTTTTGCGGTGTGAACAGCAGTGTTGCGGGAAATTCTTTCACTGGAATTTCCCTGAGCGGAAATTATCCGCAAATTTCTATATTAATACCGTCCTGAACTAGAGCTTTCCGGAGTGATGGTTTGAGTTGAGAGTCCGTCAGGACGAGGTCAAACTCGTTTAATGATGCCAGTCGATGTAGGCCGCCTTTGCGGAATTTTGTGCTGTCTACGAGCAGGACGGTTTGATCCGAGATCTGCATCAATGCCTGCTTGACCTTCACGACGTCCTGATCGTTCTGAAACGCCGTTTCATTGTGAATGATGGACGTCGAGAGGAACATCGTATTGGCACGCAGCGACTTCGCGGCCTGCTCGCATACAAGGCCAAAAAATGCATTGCGGGGTTGATTGTAGTCTCCCCCCAGGCAGATGATCTTGAGGTTAGGGTAAGGAGAGAGTGCCTGAATCACGCCAACAGCATTTGTAATGATTGTCAGTGGCGCGAGAGCGGGAAGAAGCGGCAGCATGGCTGCGACTGTTGTCGAGTCATCCAGGACCAGAATTTGCTCCGGTGTAATCATCGAGATTGCGCGATGAATGATGGATTCTTTAAGGTCTGGCGCGCGGGATCTGCGGAAATTGACTGTTTTCTGCGTTACGACCCGATTTTTGAGAACAATACTGCCGTGAAGCTTATCAATCAGACCTTGAGCTGCGAGAGCGTGTGCGTCGCGGTGAATGGTCATGCGACTCACGCCAAAACGCTCTGAAAGGGTCTCGATCGTAGCGCTTCCGGTTTCCAGAAGCACGTCAAGGATCTGCTGTTGTCTGGCACTGTTGTCCCGACGCTTGCTGAGAAGGACGCCAGGAGAGGCAGTTGTCACGCCCGAACCATCAGTCATCTGTCAAAAAGATCCTTGTCTCTCGGGAAGGCCGTTTTACGGCAAAGCAGGCTTCTACATACCAGCGCTGACGAGATTTGTAATGTTCGGATGTGCCGTTTGATGAGGTTTTGGCAGGAAATATCACACAGGCCATCCTTTGATATTGAAAGTGATATTTATCACATTGACGCCGATATATTAACACGTATATCACCTGTTAATAACATTTTCTGTGTTATGGACCGTATTTTTCGCGCGGGCCGATAACAAGAAAGCGTCCGGAGAGCCAGTGATGCGCCAGGATTTCACAATCGGGATCGACTGCGGTTCCACGACGACAAAGGCCGTTGTCTTTTCGGGGACGGGTGAGATCGTAGGATTGGGCCGTCGACGTGTTCCGCAGCATATGAACGAACCGAGACACGTCGAGCGCGACATGTATGAAGCATGGCGTGCTGTGGTCGAAGCTGTCAGGGATGCGCTTGAGAGTTCCCGCGTTCCTCCGCAAGCCATAGCGGGTGTGGGTGTAACAGCTCACGGGGATGGACTTTTTGTTCTTGACCGCTCAAGCAATCCTCTGGGACGTGGGATCATGTCGCTCGACAGTCGTGCGACTGAACTGCATGAGGAGTGGAAACGGGAAGGGCGGCTTGAGAAGGTTGTTCCGATTGCCGGGCAGCGGCCTTATCCGTACTCTGCCAGCGCGCTTCTTGCCTGGATGAAGCGTCATCAGCCGGACCGATATGCTGAAATTGGCACTGTGTTTTTTGCCAAAGACTGGATCCGACTATGTTTGACCGGCGAGATCGCGACGGATCTGACGGAAGCCAGTACGTCCTTCACGGATCTGTATACGCAGGATTACAGCGACAGTATCCTCGACGTTCTGGATATCCGGGAGATTCGTCAGGCGCTTCCGCAGATGCTGCTGTCCTGTGACCAGGGAGGGGTGATTACCCGCGAGGCCGCTAAGGCAACGGGGCTTCTGGAAGGAACGCCTGTTTCGGCCGGTTTGCACGACGTCACTGCTGCGGCTGTCGGGCTGGGTTACACTCAACCGGGTGACCTTTCCATCACGGCAGGGACATTTTCCATCAACGAAATTTTCCGGAGTCGTCCGGTCATCGGGGATGGGTGGTCCTGTCGTGCGGGTTACCGAAAGGGATTGTGGAACTGCATGGCGATTTCGCCAGCATCATCGAGCAATCTCGAATGGCTGGCACGTATGCTGCTGCCTGAAGAAAAGGAAGCCGCCCAGATTTTGACAGGTGAGGTCGAAGCCAGGCTTGGTCGCTCCCGGGCAGAGCGGCCAGTTCCTCTCTATCATCCTTTCCTGTTCGGTTCCCCTTATGAAGCTCCTGCGAGTGCGTCTCTGTTCGGGGTGCAGTCCTGGCATGACCGGGCGGATCTGTTCCAGGCCATGATCGAAGGTACGATCTTCAATCATCGCGAGCATGTTGAAACTCTGCGGTTGACTGGTGCTGTCCGTCGTCTCGGTGTTTCGGGAGGTGGAAGTGGCCAGGCGTCTATTGCTCAGATGTTTGCAGATATCCTGAATGTTCCGGTGGAAATCTCGACTGTCCGGGAAGCTGGCGCGCTTGGGGCGGCACTGACGGCCAGCGTGGCTGTAGGGTTGCACAGTAGTCTCGAAAATGCTGTCGCCGCTCAGGATATTCCGATGACCGTTTATCAGCCTGAACCAGGCCGGGTTCGGGTTTATGAAAGCATTTACCAGCGTTACGTGGCGCTGACACAGGCCATGAAGCCGTTCTGGTCGGGTTTGTATGCAGGAACGGCCGATTCAACGCTGCAGGAGGAGGCTGGACCGGCATCTGTATCGACTTTTCTTGTTGCCGCTAAAATGACGCAGGAGATCAGGCCATGAAATCCGTTTCCGTTGTGTCGGATAACACTGAATTTGACGTGGTCATTATTGGAGCGGGAATTAACGGAGCAGGTCTGTTCCGCGAACTGGCGCTGCAGGGCGTAAAGACGCTCATTCTTGATCGGAGCGATATTTGTACGGGAGCATCATGCGCTCCCTCTCGTCTGATCCATGGCGGCATCAAGTATCTGGAGACAGGAGAGTTCAAGTTGGTGGCACAATCCACCCTTGAGCGGAACCTTCTTCTTAGAAATGCCCCGCATGTGGTGCGCCCATTGCCGACTGTTCTACCAATCCGCACATGGTTTGGGGGAATCGTCCCATCTTTCCGTCGCTTTCTGAATTTGGGCGGTAAGATGACGGATCGAGGAGCTCTGGTTCTGGAAGCCGGACTTCAGATCTATGATTTTCTGGGACGGCGTGCCCGCGTCATGCCGAGACATTCCTTGTTTCTGGGAGGGCGGACGCGTCGTGAATGGCCACATATGGCCAAGGATGTTGTCGCCACAGCGCAATACTACGACGCTGCCATTACCCAGCCTGAGCGGCTTGGTTATGAATGTGTGCAAGACGGGCTCGAAACGGCACCGAGTTGTGAAGCTCTGACATACACTGTGCCTGTTTCCTTTCAGGACGGACAACTTGTTCTGCGCGATGTGCAGACCGATGAAATACGGACCGTAAAGGCGCGCGTTATCGTCAATGCGGGTGGAGCGTGGATTGATCAGATCAATGCAACTCTTGGCCTATCCACAAAGTATATCGGCGGCACCAAGGGGTCTCATCTGCTTTTGAAGCATGATGACCTGCTTCGGGAACTGAAAGGGCGGATGGTCTATTTCGGGACGCCGGATGGACGGATCTGTCTGGCTTATCCGTTTTTTGGCCATGTGCTTGTCGGGTCTACCGATCTGAGGATTGATGATCCGGACAAGGCCGTTTGCACCGATGAAGAGCAGGATTACATGCTTCGCATGTTGGCGGATCTGTTCCCCGGCTTCTATATCGTCAAGGAGCAGGTCATCTACCGTTATAGCGGCGTGCGGCCATTACCTGCCACAAATGCGGCGGATCCAGGCGCCATCAGTCGAGACCATATTACCCATGAGGACAATGTTGCAGGGATACCTCTTCTGTCTCTCGTGGGAGGAAAGTGGACGACATTCCGTGGCTTGGGCGAAGAAGTGGCTGACCATATTCTGGCATTACTTGGTTATCCCAGAAGCACGTCCACGAAGGAACTGGCGATTGGTGGTGGTCGCAGTTTCCCTTCCGTTGAGCAGCATACGGCTTATCTCGACAGACTGGCGATTTCCTGCGGGATTCCTCGCCCGAGGGCAGCAGACCTTCTGGACCGATACGGAACGCTTGCTCGCAAAATTGCGGTCTTTTGCCAGGAAGACGCAGATGCGCCGTTGCGGACACTCCCGTCATACACGCGTCGTGAGTTGGCGTTTATTGCCAGAAATGAACTTGTGCGGCGGGTGTCAGATGTCTTGTACCGTCGCACACCCATCGCCTTGAGTGGCCGAATGACACCCGACGTGGTGCAGGAGGTGGCTCGCGTTGTTGGAGAAGAGCTGGGCTGGAGCGAGCGGGATATTGCTCGGGAAGCCCAGGCTGCCTGGAAGGAAGGGTGTGAGCGCCACAACCTTCAGGGTGACTTCCCTGTTTCGTCTGAACCCCAGAAAATTCTGAAGGCTTGAGCCATGAACCGTTACGAAGAAAAAATTGCACGCATGGTGGCCGGTAAGGACACGCGCTACGATTTCATCCTGGCAGACGCCAAGGATTCAGACATGGCTGCCGGTATCAGCGCCATGGGACGTCGCCGTAATCCACGCCCTGGGCAGTCTGTTTTTCGGAGCCGGCCAGAATATCTGTCTGAAATCCAGTCCATTATCCGTCAGGATATTGTGGATATCATGCTGACGTCAGCATCCATTTTGGAAGATCTTCTGGAAAAGGACGCGTTCAATGGCACGAGAGTGCAGACAGCTATTCGTGCAAACGATACGACTGATCTGTGGCGGGGACGGGGAAGCGATTATCGCTCCCAGAAATCCGTCCCTTTTCGTTCCGCATCTCTTGAGCGCGCCCAGACGGGGCTTGGACTGTATTCCATGACGTTCAACGGAGACGTCGAACAGGATACGCTGGCTCTGGAAGAGTTTGTGCGCTTTCGTGAAGAAGCCCAAGTTCACCGGTTCTCGTATTTCCTGGAGGTGTTCAATCCTAACGAAAGCCGGATTGCATCCAAGGATTACGGGGTTTTCCTCAACGACATGATTACCCGTTCGCTTGCCGGGCTGCGCAAGGAAGAAAAACCTGTTTTTCTTAAGGTCCCGTTTAATGGTGGCGAAGCTCTGAGCGAACTCTGCCATTATGATCCGGCTGTTATTGTTGGCATCATGGGGGGCGGAAGTGGCACGACCCGCGATTGTCTTGAATTGGTGCATCAAGCACAGAGTAGCGGGGCCCGCGCTGCACTCTTCGGACGCAAGATTGTGGATGCTGACGACCCGCTGCTTCTCATCGAAGCAATGCGTCGTGTGACTGATGGAGATCTGTCTCCGAACGAAGCAACCCATTTCTATCATGACGGGCTGAGCAGAAAAGGAATCTCCATGCTTCGTCCGGTGGAAACCGATAGTTTGGTCACGGAAAGTGTTCTGCTGGAGCAGGCGGCCTGATTTTAAGCAGGCTCTTTATTTCATGCTTTCCGCGTCTGGCTGTGAACGTCAGGCGCGGAGAATTGAATGGAAAATATCATTCATTTTGCACATTCCTGTGTTTGGAGTGTTAGAGTTTATCGCTAAAGCTAGCTTATGTTGAGCGATAAAGAATCGGTGATCGCTCTTTTTCTGTGGAGATGAATGGTGACTCGCAAGACGGTCTGGATCGGCACGAACTGGAAAATGAACAAAGGGCCGTCAGAGGCGCTTGCGGCCGCAGAGGCTCTGAAGGGTTATCACCCTCCAGAGGGTGTAAAGCCTTTCATCATCACACCTTTTACGTCTCTTCAGGTAGTTGCAGAAACACTGAAGACTTCAGACGTTCTGGTAGGTGCACAGAACATGCATTGGGAAGAAAGCGGTTCATGGACCGGGGAAATCTCACCCGGCATGGTCAAGGAATGTGGAGCCGAGATTGTGCTCGTCGGTCATTCCGAGCGCCGTCAGCATTTTGCTGAAACGGATTGGACGGTGAGTCGCAAAATGGCTGCTGCTTTGCGTCATGGTCTGAAGCCGCTTCTTTGTATTGGCGAAAGCCTTGATGAATATGATTATGGCGTCACGGATGAGACGCTGGCGCGGCAACTCAAGATCGCTCTGCATAATGTTGCGGTTGAGGATCTCCCGAATATCCTCATTGCTTATGAGCCTGTCTGGGCCATTGGGGCAGGGGGGCGTGCTGCCGATACGGACTGTGTGACGCGTGTTCATACCAGTTTGCGGCAGGTGCTGAATGAGATTGCGGGTGTGGAGATCGGGGAACGCGTACCGTTGCTTTACGGTGGCAGCGTTACTCAGGACAACGCACGCAGTTACGTCGAACAGCCAAATGTCGATGGCGTGTTTGTCGGACGCGCAGGGTGGAATGTCCCTGATTTTGAAAAACTGATTGACCGGGTTATCGAAGAAAGAGCACCGGCATGATCCCTGATTGTCTTCCCGGAAGTCGTGGTCTTTCAGCGCGCAGGCAGGCTGTGCTGGACTATGTGACGGCGCAGGGCTGTGTCCTCATTCAGGACATGCTTGCGCATTTCACCATGACGCGCGCTGCCATGAATCGTGATCTGCACGCACTCGCAGTGCAGGGGCTGATCCGTAAGGTTGGTGAGAGTGTTACGACGCTGTCTAACGCAGTTGCCGTCAGTAGCATCATGCACAGGGCGCGACAGGCCGTTCAGGAAAAGCTCGGCATTACGGCCATCGCGGCAGATTTGATTGAAGAAGGCGATACAATCGCGCTTGATGATTCCACCACGTCCCGTTTTTTGTCTGAACGCCTGAGTGCGATCGGGCAACTGACCGTTGTGACGAATAGTCTTGGGATCAGCACTAGAATAGGTCAGGCGAAAGATATCAGTCTCATAGCCTTGGGCGGGCATTATAACCCGACGTTTGATGCTTTTCTTGGTGTGTTGTGCGAGAGAAGTGTTACGTCCTTGAGGATTAACACGCTCTTCATGTCGACTTCCGCCATTCATGGCCTTTCAGCGTATCATCAGGATGAAGACCTGATTAAGGCCAAGAGTGCATTGATGAATATGGCTGATCGGCGTGTATTGATGGTTGATAGTCGTAAATTCGGCATCAGTGCACTAAACCATCTCGCCAATCTGTCAGATTTTGATACCGTAATAACTGACTCCGGGCTGTCTGAGGATATGACTGATCGTATAATCAGGGCTGGGATCAACCTTCGCGTGGCGGATATACGCGGTACTGCATCACCAGAATTGGCCATGGCATAATTCTCTTGGCTTTTTCGTGATTTCAGATCTGCGGAAAGCGGAAAAACTGACTGTTCCATAGCTCGTTTTTCAATGAGAAAACCCTTTGAAAACGAGTTTGAGGATAGCGACCATGATCAGTATCTGTCGCAGTAACGGACTTATTGCCGTTGATAAGAAAGCTGCTCAGGTTCTTTTCCTTGATCCCGATACGTTGGAAACGCTTTCTTATATTGGCAATATGCCAGTTCTTCCTCATGAACTGGCAATTGATCATGAGCGCGGGCTGGCGTTTATTCCGGCTTTCGGGGATGGCGTGCATGGGGATAATCCTAACCCCAATCATTTTGTTTCAATTATTGATCTTGAGCGTCGGACGCGTGGTGCGGATATTGATCTGACTCCCCTGCAAGCCCCTCATACCCTGCGCTTCGGACCTGACGGGTTGTTGTATGTCTGCTGTGAAAACAACTCGGCGGTGGCTGTTATTGACCCGCAAGCCAAAGTCGTAACAGCAGTTCTCTCTACGAATTCCAGCAATTCCCACCGTTTGACTATTCTTCCCCAACGTCAGTTGATCCTGACCGAGAATGAGGAGGATGCGACGCTTTCCGTGATCCGTATCGGAGAGGATGCGGCTTGCCGGATGATCAATCTTCCTGCGCCCGTTGCGGGAATTGAACATTTGCCGAATGAGAAGTTTGTTGTCGTGACAAATGCCCTCAGACCGTCTCTGTTTCTGATGGACGTCGAAGCCGGAGAATTACGGCAGGAAATTTCGCTCAAGCATCATCGGAAGCCGGCTCAGGTCGTGCGTCTCAGTCCTGGAGGGCAATGGCTTCTTGTTGTGGGCGGTCTCGAGCCCGTGGTCACTTTGATCAGTCTGCCGCAATGGGACCAGTACCCTGTTACGGTAGGTAAAAAGCCTATGGATGCAGCCTTTCGACCCGATGGAACAACAGTCATTGTTGCGAATGAAGAAGATGGCACTCTGACCGAGATCAGTCTTCTGACTCGAAAATCTATTAGGACAGTTAAAGCCGGGTCAGGTTGTGAAACGCTGGGTTTTTTCTGAGTGGCCATGAGCAATCAGGGTCAAAAATGTGCCATGGCATCGGATGGAGAGAGGAAGAAAGTACCTTGGAGCAGTGAGGAGGTGACGACGGAAGACGGGAAGGAAAGTTCGTGATTGCGCGTTTTTGTTCGGATTGTCACACTGACTTAAAAATCATGTCAGGTCAGTTCCTATGAACACTCTTCCCGTTCGGATCAATCCTCGCCAGGACCAGATCATTCGCCTTGTCCGGAGCCAGGGGTATGTCTCCAATGAAGATCTGGCGCAGCAGTTTGATGTCGCTGTTCAGACCATTCGGCGCGATATTGGCTTTTTGGCCGAACAGGGGCTTCTGACCCGACATCACGGGGGTGCCACGCCGAACTCCACAATTGAGAATATTGCCTATAACGAGCGGCAGATCCTGAATCTCAAAGCCAAGGACGCCATTGGGCGATGTGCGGCTGCCCTTATCCCGGATCGTTCGTCTCTCTTCATCAATATTGGCACAACAACGGAGGCTTTCGCTCGGTCGCTTGGGGAGCATCGTGATCTCCGGATTGTAACCAATAACTTGCATGTCGCCTCTCTGATCTCTGGGCGGCCCGACTTCCGGACTGTGATCTGTGCAGGGGAGCTGCGTCCGAAGGATGGAGCAATCCTTGGAGCTGCGGCCATCGAAACGCTGGATTCCTTTCGAACGGAATATGGCGTGATTGGGATCAGCGGCATTGCGGAAGACGGAACACTCCTGGATTTCGATCTGTCTGAAATCCAGTGCGCCCGCACGATACTCCGAAATTCCCAGCGCGTTCTGCTGCTGGCCGATCATACAAAGTTCAGTCGCCTGCCCATGGGGCGTGTGGGTGGTCTTGCGGATATTGATGATCTGATTACGGATCGTCCGGTTTCTGATGAATTCAAAGCCCTTCTGGATGCGGCGAACGTCACACTTCATATTGCCCAAACATCACAGTAGAGCGCGAAAAAAAGAACACTAATCTGTTATAAAACGAATAAGGCTCTTTACTTTATCGTTCAATATGCGCGAAAACGAACATCAGATGCTCGTTTTGGAGCGTGGTGACAGGAGAGTGTTATGTCATCGATTCGTGAAGTTTCGCCTTCGAACCGTGAGAGCGCGCCTTATGACGTGCTTGTCGTCGGTGGAGGCATCAACGGCTGCGGCATCGCGCGTGATGCCGCAGGCCGTGGCGCTAGTGTTCTGCTTGTGGAGCAGGACGATCTGGCGAGTCATACCTCTTCTGCCAGCACGAAGCTGATCCATGGTGGGCTTCGGTATCTGGAATATTATGAGTTCCGGCTTGTTCGTGAGGCTCTGATCGAGCGTGAGCGATTGCTGAAGATCGCACCGCACATCATCTGGCCCATGCGCTTTGTTCTGCCGCACTCCAAAATGTTGCGGCCAGCATGGCTGCTGCGTACGGGCCTGTTCCTTTACGATCATCTCTGCACGACCATGACGCTTCCCAAGACACGCGCAGTCGATCTGCGGACTGATGTGACGGGTCGTCCGCTCAAGAGCGACTATGTCCGTGGCTTCGAGTATTCCGATGGCTGGGTGCAGGATAGCCGTCTGGTTGTACTGAATGCGATGGACGCAGCGCGTCTTGGTGCCTCGATCAATACACGCACGCAGTTGATCAACGCAGAACGTGGATCGCAACTCTGGACAGCTACTCTTCTTGATCGTGTAAGCGGCGAGACGCGGACAGTTCAGGCGAAGACAATCATCAACGCTGCTGGCCCATGGGTTGCGGAGCTGCTTCAGGATCGCGTTGGCGTTGCCAGCAAGAACAAGGTGCGCCTGGTCAAAGGCAGCCACATCGTTGTGCCGCGCCTGTTCGAAAGCAAGCAGGCTTACATCCTTCAGAACCCAGACAAGCGCATCGTGTTTGCCATCCCGTATGAGCAGGACTTTACGCTGATCGGCACGACGGATGTTCCCTGGGAGCAGGATCCGGGCAAGGTCGAGATTTCGAAGGACGAGATCCAGTATCTCTGCGAGAGCGTGAACCGCTATTTTCAGAAATCCGTTAGCCCGGATGATGTGGTCTGGACTTATGCTGGCGTTCGTCCTTTGTATGACGACAATTCCGGCAATGCGTCTGCCGTGACCCGCGACTATGTGCTGGATGTCGACGCATCTGGTGCACCCATCCTGTCCGTCTTTGGTGGCAAGATCACAACGTTCCGTAAGCTGGCAGAGCATGCGCTTGAAAAGCTGGTAACGTATCTTCCCGTACTGGGTGGTCCGTCCTGGACAGCAGACACTCCGCTTCCGGGTGGTGATTTCGCTTCTGCGGAGTTTGATCGTCAGGTCGCGAAGCTTCAGGCTTACGCACCTCACCTGACACCGAAAACGGCATGGCGTCTGGTGCGTAACTACGGTCTGCGGGCGTTCGATATCGCAACGGCTGCCGAGACCGAGATGGGGCAGTGGTTCGGTGCGACGCTGAGTGCTCGTGAAGTCGATTATCTGATCGACAACGAATGGGCGCGCTCGGCTGAGGACATTCTGTGGCGTCGGTCCAAGCTTGGTCTGTTTATAACCGATGCTGAGAAAGCTGCGCTTCAGACTTATATGGAAGAACGTGTCGGGGCGGGTCGTCCGGCAGGTTCCGAAGCATCCCAGACATGGCGGCAGGACGTCGCCTGATCTTCTTCTCTTCACTTTTCATGTCGGATATCCGGTCATGTCAGAGAATAAACGCTACCTTGGTGAACTCCTCGCTGAGTTCTTTGCCGTCGCCATCATCATCCTCTTCGGAGATGGCGTTGCTGCCATGTACTCGCTTTACGACCCCAGCCCGTACAAAACGGCATACTGGGGCGTCTGTATCGTCTGGGGGCTGGCTGTCACGGTTGCGATCTACGCGACCGGTGCGGTCAGCGGAACACATGCCAATCCGGCCGTGACGTTGTCACTCGCGCTCTTCCGTGGGTTCTCCTGGAAGAAGGTCGCGCCCTATATCGGCGCGCAGGTGCTGGGTGGACTGGCTGGCGCAGCGCTGGTGTATTCAATGTATGTACCCGTCATTGATCACTACAATGCTGCTCATGGCCTGACGCGTGCGCTTGATGGTGGCTCTGCTGGTGTGTTCTTCACCCATCCAGGTGACTTCATCAGTGTATCGCATGCATTCTGGGATGAAGCCGTTCTGACAGGTATTCTTGTATTCGGTATTTTTGCCGTAACATGTCAGTATAATACGCAGGCTCCACAGGCGAATTCCGGTGCGCTGATTATTGGTCTTCTGGTCGCTATTATCGGTGCTTCTGCCGGTTATCTGGAGGCATGGGCCATCAACCCGGCTCGTGACTTTGGCCCGCGTCTGTTCTGCTTCTTCGCAGGTTGGGGGCAGGCCGCTATTCCGGCTCCGTCCAATTACTGGTGGGTTCCGATTGCTGCGCCTATGGTGGGTGGTCCGATCGGTGCTGCGATTTATCAGTACGGTCTGCGTCCCTTCATGCCACGGGTGTCTCTCGTAACAACTGCGTCCGTATCTGAAGCGCTAAACACGTCCGAACCTGTTCTTGTTGTCTCGAACCCTTCCGCGCCTGCTTCAACAGGCCCCGTCATCGACAAGGTCTCCTGATCTGTCCGTTTCCGGAGTAAGTACCATGACACAGAAAGACTGCATCCTGGCAATCGATCAGGGCACAACTTCAACCCGCAGCATTGTTTTTGATCGCAATGCCAAAGCTCTGTCGATCTCCCGCAGTGAGTTCCCTCAGCACTATCCCGAACTGGGCTGGGTGGAACACGATGTGGAGGATATCTGGGAAGATGTTCTTGAAACGGCGCGTGAAGCCATTTCCACAGCAGGCGGCGTTGGCCGGATTGCAGCGATTGGGATTACGAACCAACGCGAGACGGTGGTGATCTGGGACCGCAAGACGGGCAAGCCCATTCATAACGCGCTTGTCTGGCAGGATCGCCGCACGGCCAGTGAATGTAACCGCCTGCGGGACCAGGGAGCCGAAGAAGTGGTCCGGGAGAAGACCGGTCTTCTGCTGGACCCGTATTTCTCTGCCAGCAAGATTGCTTGGACGCTGGATCATGTTCCGGGAGCACGTCAGCGTGCCGAAGCTGGTGAACTGGCTGCTGGTACAATCGACAGCTTCCTTCTGTGGCGCCTGACGGGTGGCAAGAAGCATGCCACTGACATCACAAATGCCTGCCGCACGTCCCTGTTCAATATTCATACCCTCCAGTGGGATGATGAACTGCTGAGCCTGTTTAACGTGCCGCGTGCGCTTCTTCCGGACGTGCAGGATAACAGTTGTGAATTCGGTCGGACCGATCCGGAACTGTTCGGTGAATCCGTTGTCATCGGCGGTATGGCTGGCGACCAGCATGCAGCACTGATCGGACAGGCCTGTTTTGAGGAGGGTATGGCCAAGGCAACCTACGGAACGGGCTGCTTCATGCTGCTCAACACCGGAGAAAAGCCGATCCAGTCCAACAACCGTCTTCTGACGACGATTGGTTATCGGATTGGCGATAAGACGACTTATGCCCTTGAAGGCTCCATTTTCGTGGCTGGCGCTGGCATCAAATGGCTGCGCGATGGTCTGCAACTCATCACCCATGCCTCCCAGACCGATGACATGGCAACGCGTATTCCTGACAGTCATGGCGTGTACATGGTTCCGGCCTTCGTTGGGCTTGGGGCGCCTCACTGGGACCCGGAAGCGCGTGGCATGATCTGCGGCCTGACTCTGGGCTCAACGCAGGCTCATATTGCCCGTGCGATGCTGGAATCCGTTGCTTACCAGACATATGACCTTGTTCATGCCATGCGTCAGGATGGAGCCATGCGGGCCAAGACGCTGCGCATTGACGGCGGTATGGCTGCCAATGACTGGTTCGCCCAGTTCCTGGCCAGCATGCTCAAGGCTGATGTCGAGCGTCCGGTCAATGTTGAAACCACGGCGATTGGTGCGGCTTTCCTGGCGGGACTACATGTGGGGCTGTGGAAAGATCTTGATGAAGTCGCTGCAACCTGGGCACAGGAGCGTCTGTTCTCTCCGAAGATGGACCCGGCACAGCGCCGCATCATGATCGACGGTTGGCACAATGCGGTTCAGCGTACACTGACACCACATGCAGCAAGCGCTGTAGCCGCACGTTCATCAGCATCGAAGGTTAATACAGTTCAGGCAGCCTGATCGCTCTCCAGGTCTGTCTGATATGGCCGGTTAGTTCGTCGGGGGACGATAACCGGCCTTTTTTGTTAAGATTGTCTCGAAGAAATCAGTTCTCGATCTGCAAGGTCTGAGCCGTCTTCTGGCGAAGCTCACGGCAGAGTTCCGAATTGGTCTTCAGATCTACGCCATAACCCGGGAAGATTTCTCGAAGGCGCGGCAGCCATCCCGAAGTGGTCACGTTCTGCGGAAAGCATTTCTCAACGACCTGTAACGCGACTGACGCCGCGATGGACGCGCCCGGCGAGGCACCAAGAACGGCAGCAAGAGATTGGTCGGAACTGCGGACCAGCTCTGTTCCAAAGCGCAGGGCACCGTGTAGCCCTCCGTTATCGGGCTTGATGATCTGAACGCGCTGACCTGCCACCACTTTTGTCCACTGGTTCTCGTTGGCGCGAGGATAGAAGTTCAGCAGGGAACGAAAACGTTTGTGATCACTCTGCGTCACTTCCCGGACAAGGTAATTCATCAGAGACAGATTATCTTTTGCAGCCGTAACGGCGGGAATGATGTTCCCACCATTCAGGGATCGGAAATAATCCATCCATGAACCGCTCTTAAGAAATTTCGTGGAAAAACCAGCATAGGGCCCAAAGAGGAGGCAGGATTTTCCATCAATCACCCTTGTATCCAGGTGAGGGACGGACATGGGTGGAGACCCAACCGGTGCTTTTCCGTAAACCTTGGCATGATGGCGTTGGGTGATGGCCGGGTCGGTGCACTGGAGCCATAGTCCACTGACCGGGAAGCCCGCGTATCGGCGCGCTTCCGGGATGCCGGATTTTTGAAGCAGGGGCAGAGCCGCCCCGCCGGCGCCAACAAAAACAAAGCGCGTCAAAACGGAGCGCCTTGCACCCGTTTGCGTGTTGATTGCTGTCACACGCCAGCGACCATCCGTTGTTTTGACGAGATCTGTGACACGGTGGCGATAAAAACTGTGAAAGCCTGTTTCCTTTTCAAGGCTGGAAAACAGGTTGCGTGTCAGCGCGCCGAAATCAACATCCGTTCCGCTTCGGATGCGCGTGGCAGCGACCGGAACGGATGGATCGCGCCCTTCCATCGCCAAAGGAGCCCAGTCCGCAATCACAGCAGGATCTTCGCTGTATTCCATTCCGTCAAAGCAATGATGACTGGCCATCGCGACATATCGAGCCTTCAGGAACGCGACATCTTTCTTACCCCACACCAGACTGACATGCGGACAGGCATGGATAAAGGAGCCAGCGTCTGCGAGACGCCCGTTGCGGACCCAGTGTGACCAGAGCTGTCGGGAAATATCAAATTCCGTATTGACCGCCAGAGCCTTGGAAATATCTACACTGCCATCCGGACGCTGGGGCGTGTAATTCAACTCGCAGTTGCCTGCATGGCCTGTCCCGGCATTGTTCCAGGCTTTGGAGCTTTCCTGCCCACAATGTTCCAGTGTTTCGAACATTGTGATGGATAGTTCTGGAGACAGGTCTTTCAGCAGTGCGGCAAACGTCGCACTCATGACACCGCCCCCGATCAGGACGACATCAGGAAACGTAGCGGAGGCTGAAGGCATTGCAGGCAGGGTCCGTAAAAGCAGAACAGAAGAGGGGGTCTTATCCTCTATAAACGGGTCCGTTGGGAAGCAATTTGCCTGGATTGAGAATGTGATGAGGGTCCATTGTGCTCTTGAGGGCCCGCATCACGCTGAGGGCACCTTCTCCGTGTTCGGTCGCCAGAAACTCCAGTTTTCCCATGCCGACACCATGTTCACCGCTGCATGAGCCATCAAGAGCAAGAGCACGTCCCACAATCTTTCGGTCCAACTCAAGCGCTCTTTCATAGCCTTCCGGAGAGTGTTCCGTGATGATGAGCGTATGAAAATTCCCGTCTCCGACATGGCCAAGAAGCGGAGCCTTCAGGCCGGACGCCGCAATATCCTGCGATACGCCTTCGATCAGTTCACCGAGGCGCGAAATTGGAACAATACAGTCCGTTGAAATAACGCGGGCAGTTGGCTCAATCGCTTTGGCAGCCCAGAAAGCATCATGGCGTGCTTTCCAGAGCCGAGCGCGGTCTTCAGCACTTTCAGCCCAGGCAAATCCCAGCCCATTGTTGGCAAGGGCCAGCTCTTCCGTAGCGGTGACCTGTTCCTGTACGGCAGCAGGTGCCCCTGCAAACTCAAAGAACAAGGTTGTAAGAGGGCGGAACCCTTCGAGCTTTGAAAAACGGATGGAAGCTTCCATCTGCACGCTGTCCATCAGCTCAACACGATTGATGGGAATGCCACATTGAATGATTTCCATGGCCGTCTGGATAGCGTCATGCAGGTTTTCAAACTGGCAGACTGCGGCAGACAGAGTATCGGGGCGACCATGCAGGCGAAGCTGAACTTCTGTAATGATGCCCAGCGTGCCTTCCGAGCCGATGAAAAGGGATGTCAGGTCATAGCCGGTTGAGGATTTGCGGACGCGACCTCCTGTGAGGATGATCTCGCCCGTTGCTAGTACGACTGTCAGGCCCAGCACATTTTCCTTCATCGTTCCGTAGCGGACAGCCGCTGTACCGGAGGCCCGTGTGGCGCACATGCCGCCAAGCGTGGCTTCTCCGCCTGGATCAACCGGGAAGAAAAGGCCCGTATCCCGGATCTGGGTATTGAGAGACTGGCGCGTCAGGCCAGCCTGAACGCGGCAATCCAGATCCTCGGCATTCAATTCCACAATGGCCGTCATGCGGGACAGGTCGAGGCTGATGGCGTGCTCCGGCGGTGTGACATGCCCTTCAACGGAGGTTCCTGCACCAAAGGCAACAACGGGAACGCGGGCGATATGACATTCCTTCAGTACTGCTGAAACGTCCTCGGTGCTCTCGGCAAAGATGACTGCGGCTGGCAGGCGAGCGGCATCCATGGCCTCGCCGTGACTGTGTTCCTCCAGAACGGAAGCTGCCGTGCTGATCTGGTTTTCCAGCCGGGGGCGAAGGCGGGACAGAACAGTCTGGAGGCGTTCTTCGGCAGAGGAGGAGAGAACCGTCATGGAATATCCAGAATTAAAAATGAGTGATTTTGTAAAATTATTATAAATTCAAAGCTTGGAAAGACAATCTCTCCTTGTTGGCTCTATGTCAGATCAAAAAAAAACGCCCCATTGTGGGACGTTTTTAGGGAGTCTGGAACTACCCGTTCCTGCGGCGGTCCAGAAACAGGAGCAGCAGATAGGGTAGAAAGAAATAAAGGATCATCACGACCATTAGTGGCTTGAGAAGCCACCCCATATCGGCGTGAAGAACGGACCGACTGAACATGTTGGCGAGCCCGAGAAGACACGTCACGCAGAAGAGCCCAAAGAAGTTTGCGAAGAAACCACGCTCACCATTGATTTGCCGAAGCTGGGTCAAAAGCCCGTCGATTTGTTGGGATGCCATGAGAGTGGGTCTCCGTTGGATCAGACTGTGAAGTATTTGGCGCGCGGGTTCAGAATGACCAGAGCGGACGTTGACTGCTCCGGGTGAAGCTGGAAGCCGTCAGACAGGGAAATGCCGATCCGTTCTGCATCCAGAAGGCGCAGGATTGGTTCCTGATCTTCAAGGCGAGGGCAGGCGGGATAACCGAAGGAGTATCGTGATCCACGATAGGACTGGGAGAGCATTTTCTCCATGTCGCGGTCATCTTCTGCAGCAAAGCCAAGTTCGGCACGGATGCGCTTGTGCGTGTATTCGGCCATGGCTTCCGCCATTTCGACCGACAGGCCGTGCAGGTACAGATAGTCCTGATAACGATTGGCCTCGAACCATTCACGAGCCAGATCGGATGCTTTCTGCCCAACTGTCACGACCTGGAGGCCAACGACATCGCGCTGTTCATCATGGATATCCCGCACGAAGTCCGCAATGCACTCGCCATCGTCCTTGGGCTGGCGGGGGAGCGTGAAGCGGGCAGCTTCTGTCTTGCCGTCTTCTTCGAACAGGATCAGATCGTTCCCGTCACCGGCGGCTTTCCAGTAGCCATAAATGGCCTGTGGGCGGAGAATGTTCTGTTCCGCATTCAGAGCCAGCATCCGCTTCAGGACCGGGCGCAGTTCCGTCTTTGCATAGTCCATGAATTCTTCAAGGGTACGGCCCTGTTTCCGAAAGCCCCACTGGAACTGATAGAGCGAGCGCTCATTCAGGAACGGCAGGACGGCATTGGGGGTGGCCTCCACCAGACGAGCCCCCCAGAAAGGTGGCTCAAGCGGGGGAAGCTCGCCAGCAACACGGTTTCGGCGCTCGCGGGCTAGAGCAGGGTCTACGGCAGTGAAGCCACGTGTTTCTGCGGCTTCCGGTGCTCGGACGTTCTTGCGGCTGGCTTTGCCTGCACGGCGCGTCTGGATGGCGCTCAGATAGCCGTCAAATTCCCTCTGGGAAATCTTGTCCATGAGAGAAAGGCCGTCGAACGCATCACGAGCGTAGGCTACGCGGCCAGGCTCTTCACCGCCATATGACAGCGCACATTCTTCCTCGACGTAATTGCGTGTCAGGGCCGCACCACCCAGAATGACAGGAACATCAAAGCCCTGACGTCTCATCTCTTCCAGGTTTTCGCGCATGATAACCGTGGATTTGACCAGCAGACCGGACATGCCAATGGCATCCGCTTTATGCTCTTTAGCCGCTGTGATCATGTCTGCCAGCGGAACCTTGATGCCAAGATTAATGACCTGATATCCGTTATTGGTCAGGATAATATCCACGAGGTTCTTGCCGATGTCGTGGACGTCGCCCTTCACGGTCGCCAGAACCATCGTGCCACGATGCTGGCCCTCGACCCGCTCCATATGCGGCTCCAGCCATGCAACAGCGGTCTTCATGGTCTCGGCGGATTGCAGTACGAACGGAAGCTGCATCTTGCCCGAACCGAACAACTCACCAACAACCTTCATGCCGTCCAGAAGCACGTTGTTGATGATATCCAGCGCGGGCATTTCCTGCATGGCGGCTTCGAGGTCTTCCTCAATGCCCTTGCGGTCACCGTCGACGATCCGGTCCTTGAGGCGCTCGGCAGGCGTTTCGGCACGACGCTTTTTGACGGCATCGGCAGCCTTGCGCCCTGCGAACAGTTCAAGGAGCTTCTGGAGCGGATCATAATCCTCGGTTCGACGATCAAAGATCAGGTCTTCCGCAACCTTGACCTCTTCCGGCGCAATGAGATGCAGCGGACGGATCTTGGAGACATGGACAATGGCGCCTGTCATGCCTGCCTTGACGGCGTGGTCAAGGAAGACAGAGTTCAGGACAGCACGCGCGGCCGGGTTCAGACCGAAGGAAATGTTGGAAAGACCAAGGATGATCTGAATGTCCGGGAATTTGTCCCGGATCATACGGATACCCTCAAGCGTCCACTGACCCAGCTTCCGATCGTCTTCCACGCCGGTGGCAATCGTGAAGGTGAGGGGGTCGATCATCAGGTCAGACTGCGGCAGCCCATACTGATTGCAGGCGAAATCGACGAGGCGCTCGGCGATGCGCAGCTTGTCCTGCGGCTCCTTCGCCATGCCAACTTCATCAATGGTCAGACCGATCATGGCGGCGCCAAACTTGCGGGCCAGCTTCATGCGGTCATGCGCGTGTTCTTCACCATCTTCGAAGTTGATGGAGTTGATGATCGGCTTGCCACCATGCAGCTTCAAGGCTGCTTCGATAACAGGCGTTTCCGTTGAATCGATCACCAGCGGTGCATTCACGGAAGACGTGAAGCGCGTGATGATTTCGCTCATTTCGGCAGTTTCGTTACGGCCTACGAAGGCCGTGCAGATGTCGAGTGCGTTGGACCCCTCGGCAGCCTGTTCACGGCCCACCGCAACGCAGCCGTCCCAGTCGCCACTTTCTTGCAATTCGCGCCACTTCTTTGAACCGTTGGCATTGCAACGTTCGCCAATCGAGAAATAGCTGTTTTCCTGCCGTAGCGGGGTCTGGGTATAGAGGCTGGAAACGGACGGCATCCAGATCGTGTTCCGTTTGACCGGCGCAGGACGATATTTCTCGCCACCCACACGACGGAGCATGCCATCGAGGGCCTGAATATGCGGTGTGGATGTGCCACAGCAGCCGCCGATCAGGTTCAGCCCGTCTTCGCGGACGAAACGTTCCATCCAGACAGCCATTTCCGCCGGGCTGAGCGGATAGACCGTCTTGCCATCAACCAGTTCCGGTAGACCGGCATTGGGCTGCATGGAGATCAGGCCTGGCCAGTTCTCGGACAACCAGCGTACATGCTCGGCCATCTCCTGCGGGCCAGTTGCACAGTTCAGACCGAGGGACGGAACATCAAGTGCGTTCACGGTCGTCGCAGCGGCAGCAATATCCGGCCCCACGAGAAGTGTGCCAGTCGTTTCAACCGTCACCTGCACAAAGATTGGTGCGTCTGACCCAAGCTCGATCCGGGCGATTTTTGCGGCGTTAACCGCAGCCTTGATCTGGAGCGTGTCCTGACAGGTTTCGATCAGGAAGCCATCGACCCCGCCGTCAATCAGGCCGCGGCACTGTTCAAGCAGACCTGCTTCAAGCGTGTCGTAGTCGATGTTGCCAAGCGTCGGGAGTTTCGTGCCCGGTCCGATGGACCCCATGACGTAACGATGGCGATCATCCGAAAATGTCTCTGCGGCCTCTCTCGCCAGAGTGGCGGCGACGCGATTGATCTCACGCGCGCGATCCTGAAGACCGAACTCGGCCAGAGTGACGATGGACCCGCCGAATGTGTTGGTCTCCACCATATCCGCGCCAGCTTCGAAATAGCCGCGATGAATTTCACGGACCAGTTCCGGGCGGGAAAGGTTCAGGATTTCCGTACAGTTTTCCTGTCCCCAGTAGTCTTTTTCAACTTCCAGATCGAGCATCTGCACACGCGATCCCATACCACCATCACAGAGCAGAACCTGATCTGACAGGGCATCAAGAAGATGGGGACGTGAGGACATTGAGGCGCTCTTCAGGAAGGAAACGGAACAGGACAGACCATGACGCGGGCATAGTCTGCGTCGGAGGTTCGCCTGTATAACGGTTCTCGGAAGCTGCTGGCAAACCGGATCTCTCTTGTCCTTCTTTCGGGCGTCCTGTCATAATGAGGGTGACTTCCCCGATGGGGTTCATATTTGCTACGGCATGGTAATGACAAATTCAGTTGGTCGCTTCCTTTTCCTGTTTGTAGCTGTCGCCATTCTGTCGTGGGCCAGTGCCTATCCGGTTGTGCGGATCGCGCTGCATGATTTCGCCCCTATCCCTCTGGCTGCGTTGCGCTACGCGATTGCGGCGGTCATGGCGGCAGGATGGCTTCTCTGGAAACGACCCGCTCTTCTGCGCCTCTCTGACGTTCCTCAGGTTCTGGCCTGTGGGGTGGTTGGTATCACGCTGTACAATATTTTCTTCAACTGTGGAGAAATGACGGTTTCTGCCGGGGCGGCAAGCCTTCTCATCAGTGCGGCTCCCCTGATGGCGGGTCTGATGGCCATGGCCTTTCTCGGAGAGCGGATGTCTCTTTGGGGCTGGGCAGGGTCCATCCTGAGTTTCACAGGCGTTGTTCTGATTGCCGAAGGGCAATCCGGTGGCCTGTCCTTTGGTTCAGGGGCAACTCTCGTTTTTGGGGCAGCCGTTTGCGGGGCGCTTTACACCAATTTGCAAAAGGGCCTCATTCATCGTTATGGAGCCCTGACAACCATTGCTTATGTTCTGATCAGTGGCGCTCTGTTCCTTAGCCCGTGGCTGCCTGCTGGAATCAGCAGCTTCGTCCACGGATCTTTTGCCAGTCAGGTTTCTGTTCTTGAACTTGGTATCTTTCCTGCGGCTATCGGATACGCGGCATGGGCTTTCGTCATCGGTCATCTGGGGGCCACACGCGGAGCTGCCCTGCTTTATCTCCTGCCGCCCGTGACAATGCTTCTGGCTTATATTCTGACCAATGAAATTCCAACGGCTCGAACCCTTCTGGGAGGAGCCATCGTCATGGCGGGCGTAGTTCTGACCAACACATGGGGCAGGCGCTCTGTCATTGCCAAAGCTGGGCGGACTGCAGGATAACAGAATGCAGCTTTCTGTTTGTGTTGTGACGGATCTCGTGGATTGGCCGGTGGGCCGAAGGTCTGACGCTGTGCTGATTTCAGATCAGGAAGAAGAGGGCTGGGCAAGGCAAATTTCGCTCCCCCCTCCATCCCCGTTTCGTAAAACTCATGGGGCAGGGTGTTCCTGCTGTTCCCGTGACGGGCTTTCCGTCATCATGGCTCAACTTTTTCAGGACCATGTTCTGGGTGTTGGCCAGTCGTTCAATCAGGTTGTTGTTCTCGTAAAGACTGACGAGCGTCCAGAGGTTCTTTCGATGCTGGAACAGGACGTCTTCGTGCGCGCTCGTTATTGCCTTCAGGGCTGAGTAAAAGTCTGCTCCCAAGGTGGAACTGGCGCATAGTGTTCTGCCAGAAAGTCAATCATGGCCCTGACTTTTGGGGGAACATGGGTGGTAGGAACATAAACGGCATGCAGGTCAGGTCCATGCAAGACAGACATATCGAGGGTAATGGGACGTAGAAGGCCGAAACGGAGCTCATCCGCCACGATAAAAGTGGGCTGATACAGTATACCTTGACCTGCAAGCGCCGCCGCTCTCAGAACGTCCCCGTTATTAGCGCGCAGAGTACTGTGAATAGGGATGGTGCGCTCGCCATTCGGGCCGAAACTCCATCGTGTCGAGCCTACGGCATCACTTAATGTATAGCCCAGACAATTGTGCTGCTGAAGGTCACGGACGGTTTTCGGGGTACCATGCTGCTCCAGATAAGATGGAGCAGCGCAGAGTGTGAAACTGATGTGGGCCAGACGCCGGGCCTTGAGACTGCTGGGAGGGAGATGGCCAATGCGTAAGGTTAGATCCCAGCCCTCCGTGATAGGGTCAACCCGACGGTCATCCACACCAAGCTCAACCGTTACGAGCGGGTATCTCCGGCTGAACTCCGGCAAAAGCGGCGCCACATGACGGATTGCAAAGGAAACCGGTGTATTCAGCCGTAGCAAACCTCGAGGCTCCAGCGCTTCGGCTGATACTTCCTGCTCCATGTCTTCGAGGTTTGAGAGCAGTACCTGGCATCGATCCAGATAGAGGCGTCCCGGTTCCGTCAGGGACAGACGTCGGGTACTGCGATGAAACAACGCAATGCCAAGATGGTTCTCCAGAGCAGAGACATGTTTGGTGACCATCGTCTGTGACAGATTCAGAGAACGGGCCGCCGCTGCAAAACTGCCTTGTCCGACCACCCGAACGAAAACCTGCATACTGGTAAGTCGATCCAGCATCTCATACTCCGGGTGTTAGATAACTTTCCTGAAGTCAGGATTATCGTCCCCTAAGTTTGATGACAACCTCCTCATCAGCTTACGAGAAGGAGGGGCGTTTCATGGTCGGCATTTCAGAGCAGACAGTCGCGGTGAAGCGCCAACCTGTGCTTTTCATACCTCATGGCGGTGGACCATGCTTTTTTATGGATTGGCCTCACGTCTGGGACCGTATGGGGGCGCATCTTCGTGACGTCGCCAAGACACTTCCGCAGCGGCCCTCGGCAATCGTTGTTGTGTCCGGACATTGGGAGACTGACCGTCCGACCGTCACAACAGGCAAAGCGCCACCATTGATCTACGATTACTACGGCTTCCCGGAGCATACTTACGCCCTGCAATATCCTGCTCCCGGATCACCAGACGTGGCGCATCATGTGAGGTGTCTTCTGGAAGACGCCGGGATTGCGAGCGATGAGGACGATCAACGTGGCTTTGACCACGGGGTATTCATCCCCTTTCTGCTTGCTTTTCCGGAAGCCGAAATTCCCGTTGTGGAACTGTCTCTGCCACGTCACGCATCAGCCGTTGATGTCATGGCAATCGGGAAGGCGCTTGGACCTCTGCGGGATGAAAATATCCTGCTGGTTGGAACAGGCATGTCGTATCACAACCTGCGTCGTTTTCTCCGCCCCGATAAGGAAGCGGATGAACACTCCAGACAGTTTAACGCCTGGCTGCATCAGGCTGTTACTTCTTCCTCATCACAGAGGGCTTCTGCGCTGGCATCGTGGGAGGATGTTCCTTTTGCGAAAGACTGTCACCCTGAGGCAGAACATCTCTTGCCGTTAATGTTTGTCGCAGGTGCCGCCGGAACGGAACCCGGTCATCGCGATTACAATGATACCGTTATGGGAAAGGCATTGTCCGGCTTCCGTTTCGGCTGACATTTTTCTTCTTCATACTTTCAGAAAGGACCCTGTCATGAAGGCAGTACTCTCCGGCGCAATCGCCGCACTTTCGATCACTCTTGCTGCCGGCAGCGCTCTTGCGGCTCCGCCGGCGGATATCAAATCCGGCACATACAAGGTTGAATCTGGCCATACACAGGTCAATTTCTCTGTCCTGCACTTTGGCTTTACCTATTATTCGGGGCAGTTTTCGAACGTGAGCGGCACCCTGAAACTTGACGCCGCTCATCCTTCATCCTCCAAACTCTCAGTGACTATTCCTGTGGCCAGCGTTGCAACATCCAGCAGCGTCCTGACGGATGAACTGAAAAATCCAGAATGGTTCGATGCCGCGAAGTATCCTGATGCGACGTTTGTTTCGACGCAGGTCTCACCGGTAGGTGCCGAAGACGCTGCTGTCAGCGGAAACCTTACACTTCACGGCATCACCAAGCCTGTCGTGCTGCATGTTCATTTTGTCGGTTCTGGCGTGAACCCGATGGATAAGGCCTATACAGTTGGCTTCCAGGCGACAGGCACAATCCACCGGAGTGATTTTGGGGTGAAGAAGTACGTCCCCTATGTCAGCGATGACGTGAACCTGACAATCGCCGGTGCATTCGAAAAGCAACCGTAAGCGTTGGAGGAAGAAATGGCGTGAGGCTACGGCCTCCCGTCTTCTGCTTTTTTAAAGAACACGATCCATCGCATGGCTCGTGTATGAGGAGAACACCATGAAGCTTTATTATAAGCCAGGAGCCTGTTCACTGGCTGCCCATATCATTCTGAATGAAATCGGAAAGCCTTACAGTCTTGAAAAAGTGGATACAGCCACCAAAAAGACGGAAACCGGTGCTGATTACCTGCTGATCAATCCTCGTGGTGCAGTTCCCGCAATCGAGATCAAGCCTGGCGTTGTGCTGACACAGAATTCAGCCATTCTTCAGTATATTGGAGACCATTCCGATATCAAGGCATTCAAGCCTGCGTCCGGGTCTCTGGAGCGCGCCAGACTTCAGGAAGCATTGGGCTTTTGTGGAGACCTGCACACTGCTTTTGGTGGGTTATTTGCGCCGGGCCTGACACAGGATGCTGAAAAATCAGTCCACGAACAGATTCATCGCCGGATGACACAGTTTGAAGATATGCTGTCAGATGGGAAAACGTATTGGCTGGGTGATGATTTCACGCAGGCTGATGCCTATGCGGCTGTGATCATGACATGGGCGGTTTTCAAGAAACTTGATATTTCCCATCATCGTAAAGCCTGGGCCCTGAGAGAGAAAGTGATGGCACGTCCATCCGCCAAACGTGCGTTTCAGGAAGAAGGCCTGGCCTGAGCGAAAACGCTATAAATCACGTCACAGAAAGCTGGGGTGCAAAATCCCTGGCTTTCTGGATGAAGCAGCCTTTTTCTATCGAACGCTATCGACGTGATAGCCGTTGGCCATGCGATAAGTAATCAGAAAGTGCTTTCTGGTCTTATGGCTCTCATACCATTCTTGGGAAAAATAATTGCTTAAGGGGTGGCCGTGGAGGTCATAGGTCACTTTGTAGGAGACTGGATCATCACTGTCCCCGGTGATTTTTTCTACGCTGATGACTTTTGCAATAGCGACATGCGTGATCGAATCATCACCTGAGACTTTTCCCCAACCTAGAAAACCAAATACGCTTAAAGCCACGACAAGGGTGAGGGCCGAGCAGAGGCCTAGCCAGTCCTTGGCGTTAGGGGAAAGAGGCATAGAAGAACCTTCCTGAAAATATCAGATGCACATATCCAGATCACTCTTCAGGTGCATCTAAAATATTCTTTTATCAGGGCAATGGTTCGATCCGTGCAAAGGCCCGGGAGATTTTCCCCGAGCCTTTCTGTCTGTCAGTAAGGTCCAGGAGGTGGGGGCGGTGGTTGATATCCAGGAGGTGGCGGTGGCGGATTAGCGACTGCACCTCCCACGACACCGGCAATCAGGCCAGTTGCAATGGCGGTCAAAAGGTACTGGTTTCCGTACTGCATCCAGTAATAACCACGTGGAGGCTGCCATAAGCCTTGACGACCGCGCCAGTCGTTAATGATCCCTCCATTATTCCTCGGACCTGTATAGCGTTCTCCTTTGCGCCATACGTGGTTTCGATCAAATGAATCCTGCCTGTCGTAACGGCCGCCATCATTGCGAAAGCCACCCGATCTGCCCGGATCTCCGCCACCACGGTACGGATCAGCCGACGCTACATTGACCGAAATGGCCAGCATCCCGCTCATGAGAACGCCAGCGATAATCTTTTTACGCATAGAACTGCCTTTCTCAACATGGTTCGGGGCGACAGAGCCGTTTTCCGAACATGCCTATGAAGAAGATATCGCGTGGGTAGCGTGGCAGTAATATGGCGTATGCCTTCGCCAATATTTTCCGATTGTAACCAAGGCTCGTGTCAGACTGTGCCAGATTTGAAACACCCTGCACAAAAAACGGCCATCTCGTAAAAATTGGGATTTATATAAATTGTGGCACTCAGTGCCAAAATGTAGAAGGTCCAGAGACTCTAAGAGACAGCGTACAGGATAATGGCATGAAAATCTCGCGGTTTGCGATGTGTCTTCTCGCAGGTTCGGTCATGAGCAGCGTTTCGGCTCGCGCTGCGGAGACCCAGACGAACGTACCGGAAAACTCGTCTGCTAAAAAAGCCGTGGACTCATCCAAATCTGAACAGATTACCGTCCATCGTCGGAGCGGTACCGGAACAGTTGCAGATTATCGTACGAAGGAAGCGTCGCTTGGGCCGCTGGGCACCCGGTCTATCCTGGATACTCCACTGTCTGTGATGGTGGTTCCACATGATGTTCTTGTGAATCAGCAGTCCAGGAATATCAATGACCTCATCGCGTTCGTACCTTCCGCGCAGCTTGAGATGCGTGGCGATCCGAACACCAGCCGTCCGCAGTCCCGCGGGTTCGAGGGAGATGTGATTTCCAACTCCCGGATAGATGGCCTCAATATGGTCATCACGACACCTTATGCGGCTGAACAGTTTGAAAGCCTGCAGGTTCTGAATGGCCTTGCCGGGGCCGTTTATGGTCCACAAAATCCTGCCGGAACTTTCGATTTTACCCTGAAACGGCCAACTGACCGGAAAACCGAGCGTTTCGTTGTCGGGGTGGATTCAAACGGCGCTCCGATGGAGAGCGTCGATCTCTCAGGACGTGTGGGGCATAACAAGTGGTTCGGATATCGCCTTAACCTGCTGAATCAGAACGGGGAAGGATACGTCGCGGATTCCCATATGCGCCGAAATCTGGTGAGTGGGGACTTTGATATTCATATCTCCCCTCAAACCGTTATTCAGATTGACGCCAGCCAGTACACTTATGCGCAACGTGGCTATCCGGGTGGCTTTTCCTATAGCACAGCCATTCAGCTTCCAACTGCACCTGACCTGAGCCAGAAGGGCTACGGCCAGAAGCAGGCGGGTTATAATATGGAAACCGACACCGCCCTGATGAAGATTATTCATCACTTCAATGATAACTGGAGCCTGAAACTAGGCGGCATGTGGGAAAATGCTGGTCGAAACGTCTTCAGCGTTGGCAATCAGCTGCTCAATTCATCCGGTCGCTACAACCAGACGATTTCCGCAGCAACAACAGCCAATGATTTCGTCGCAGGCAGCAACATGGCCTACCTGAACGGCCTGTTCCACACGGGGCCGTTAAAGCACCGGATCGAAGTCGGAACAAACGGCTATGTCATGGGCAATTATAACCCGACGTCGTCCACAGGAAATATTACGCTGGGGCAGGCGACCATTGGCAATCCGCGGACCATCTCCAGTGTGCAGCCTTATTATTCCGGTCGTTACAAGTCTGCCGATACCATGACGCAGTCTTTGCTGGCAGGGGATACAATTTCTCTTGGTAAGCACTGGTCTATCATGGGGACACTTGCCTGGAGCTGGCTGAGCACGAATAACTATTCGAAAGCAGCTGTAAAGACTTCAACCTACAGCAAGTCTGCCGCTTTTAGTCCGATGACAAGCCTGATTTACAAGCCGGCATCCAATCAAACCGTTTATTTCACATGGGGGCGTTCCCTACAGGCAGGGACGACGGCTCCGGTCGGTGCGGTGAACGTCAATGAAGTGACGGCCCCTCTGCGTTCTGAGGAATATGAGGTCGGATACAAAATCCTTGTCGCCAAACGGCTTCAGTTGAATGTTGCCGGGTTCCGGATGTCACGGCCGTTTGGTTACACAGACCCTGTGACGTATGTGTATTCCAACTACGGTATCCAGCGGAACTATGGTGTCGAGTTTCAGGCATCCGGAAATATCACCGAAAACCTGAGCGTTCTCGGCGGCATGACGTGGCTTGATGCACAGCTTCTCAATACGGGCGTTGCCAAGACGTCTTACAAGCAGGTCGTTGGTGTGCCGCCTCTTATGGCGAATGTTCTGCTGGATTATCGCCTGCCGTTCCTGAAGGGCGGGGCGGTGAATGCAAATGTTCATTACATGGGCCGTCGTGCGGCAAATGTTTACAATACAACCTTTGCACCGTCTTACGTGACGCTTGATCTTGGCGCCCGCTACGCAACACATGTTTATCAGCAACCGCTGGTTTTCCGCTTCGGGGTGAATAACGTGACGAACCAGACTTACTGGGCGTCCGTTTATCCTTCCAGCATCAATGGAGGTGGAACGGCCACTAATTCTGCCGTTGCAGGCCTACCAAGAACTTACCACTTCTCCATCGAACTGGATCTTTAAGAGATAAAAGTCCTCTCAGCCTAAACTGAGAGGACTGTCCTCCATCCACAGAAGTGGATGAAAAGTAAAAGCGCGGCGAAGCAGATCTTCAAGATCAGCTTCGCCTTCCGTCTTCATCCATTCATCAACCGCAGTTCGATATGTCGCAATGGCTGTGCGAGCAATCAATCGTGCGGCGAGAGAGGGCATATCGGTGGGGGGAAGGCGGGCCATCAGGGCTTTAGCCAATGCTTCCTCCCATTCTTCATATTTCTGCAAACTGACGCTACGCAACGCTGGTTCATGCTCCAGAAGCTGAACCAGAGCATAAGCATACTCTCTGTTTGCCGTAATGCGATGAACAACAGGCAGAAGCGCCAAAAGAACCATATCCTGCAAAGAAGCATCCGGGCTGGCGGATGCGATTGCATTCTTGAGCGCCTCTGTCATCTCGCTGGTCCAGGCAAGGATAATGTCCCCTTTGCCCGAGAAATAACGGAACAGGGTTCGACGCGAGACATTGGCAGCTTCTGCAATCTGCTCGACCGATGTTTCCTCGTAACCCTGTTTGGAGAACAGTCGCAGGGCTTCCCATGCCAAAGCTGTAGCCGTCCGGTCCTTTTTGCTTTGTCGGCGCGTAAGGTCTTTTTTATCGTCCTGCTGACCGTCCATCATGGCGCTGCAGAACTTTGCTCTGATTGGGAGAGCCACTGCCGGGCAGAGGCCAGAGCGGTGTGGAGTTCCTCAAACAGGTTCTCAATGCCAATCACACCAATGAGGCGATGACGGTTCATGTCTGCTTTTAAGTCAGGACTGACGCGTCCGAAAAACATCCTCACTCCCCGTAGGTTCAGATTTTGAAGGAGAGATCGCAAATCCTCCGCAGCCGAATAATCAATATCCGTAACCGGGCTACACTCTACCACAATACATCGCACAGGATGAGGGGCATCGTTCACAAGGGTTAGAATGTCTCGGCTGAACCGGGCCGAGTTCGCATAGAACAGGTCTGCACAGAAGCGGAAGATGATCAGGCCGGGCTGAGTTTCAAGGCCGCCTTTGGCCGGAACGGACTCAAGCGCACCGTTTGTTCCAAAAGGCTGAAGCACGGCCGTATGAGGCGCATAGCTGTGTCGGACGTGCCGAAAAAGTGACAGGGCGATCGCCAGAAGAATACCCTGCTCAACGCCCGAAACCAGAACAACGATTGCAGTTGTCAAAGCGAGCCAGAATTCACCGGGGCTTTCACGGCGGATGGCGAGTAGCGAGCGGATTTCGATCATCCCGATTGCTACCGTGAACACAATAGCGGCCAGAACGCATTGGGGGAGATACTGCAAGGGACCCGTAAAGAACAGGAGAACAAGCAGGGTAAGAATTGAAAAGGTGAGTTGGGCTATCTGGCTATGTGCACCGGACCGTACCGCCATAGCCGTTTGTGTTGGACTGCCATTAACGGTGAATGTCCCGGATAATGCTGCGGCCGTATTGGCAATCCATAACCCTTCCAGATCCTTGTTCTCATCAAGGGGTTCGTTAAACAAGGTCGCAAAAGACCGGGAGGTTGCGGCGCTCTGTGTGATGATCACGAAGACGCAGGACGCTGCGATCGGAAGAAGCGATACAAACTCGCTCCAGGCAATAAGCGGCACCCCAAAATGAGGAAGGCCGCCACTGACGGACCCGAGCGTCGAAACGCCAAGATATGAAAGCCTGGCATATTTGCTCAGCGCTATGCTTCCGATGACCACACATAATGCGGCCGGAAAGCGCGGTGAAAAACGGTTGAGAAGGAGAATGACACCAATTGTCGCAGCAGCCAGACACATTGAAAGGCCATTGGCCTGATGCAGATTGTCAAAGGTTTGGACAAGTTGACGAAGGGGCGTGTGCGCATCGCTCTGAACACCCATCAGTTCATGCAGCATGGAGATCATGATTTGAGCTCCCACGCCTGTCATGAAGCCCACTAGGACGGTGCGGGAAAGAAAATCAGCCAGAAAACCAAGCCGAAACAGGCGTGCGATAAGAAGCAGTCCCGCTACAGTAAGGGCTGTCGCACTCACAAGTGTGATGTAGTGGGCACTTCCGATCGGAGCTAAAGCGCTCAGGGAGCCGGAAAGAATGGCCGCCGTAGCGGAATCTGCAGCCACGACGAGGTGCCGGGAAGACCCGAAGAGCGCAAACCCTGCCAAAGGAAGAAGGACGGTATAAAGCCCTGTAACGGCAGGCATGGCCGCTATCCGGGCATACCCCAGAACTTGCGGAATATTGGTGAAAGCAAGGGACATTCCGGCGAGAATGTCGCTCCGCCACGTAGCGGGGATTACGATGCGCCGAAATAGCCCCATAATATTCTGCCTTTCGGATGGCTTGGCCGGACACTCAGCAAGGATCCGACCAGAGGCATCAGTCAGCCCTGCACAATACGGATCAGAACGTCCACGATTTCCGGATCGGCGAGTGTCGAAAGATCGCCCAACCCGTCTGTTTCCCCACAGGCGATCTTGCGCATTAGGCGTCGTACGTTCTTCCCAGAACGCGTCTTCGGTAGATCCGGGACGATGTAGACTTTCTCCGGCACCGCATAGCGCCCGACCTTGGCCGTAATGGCGCGAACCGCAAGCATTTCCAGTTCCGGATGAAACGGATCGCGTGCAACAGCATAGACGATGATCCCTTGACCCTTCAGGTCATGCGGAATGCCAATGGCAGCGCTTTCGACAATAGCATGCTCGGCAGCCAGTGCGTCTTCAATTTCGGCCGATCCGATACGATGACCGGAGACATTGATGACATCATCAACCCGCCCCGTGATCCAGTAATATCCGTCTTCATCACGGCGCGCACCATCACCCGTGAAGTAATGGCCGGGATAGGGGCGCAGGTAAGTCGTCTGAAAGAGTGCGTCGTCGTTCCAGATGGTCAAGGCTCGACCCGGCCAGGAACCATCCAGACACAAAACCCCTTCGGTTGCCCCGTCCAGAACCTGTCCTTTGTCATCCAGCAGTACAGGATGAACGCCCGGTAGAGGAAGAGTGGCAGAAGCAGGCTTTTCTTTGACCGCACCTGGCACAGGCGAAATCATGATGCCGCCACTCTCTGTCTGCCACCATGTATCGACGAATGCACATCGACCACCACCGATTACGTCATCAAACCAGGACCACGCTTCCTGACTGATCGGCTCTCCAACGGTTCCCAGAACGCGCAGGGAGGTCAGGTCATATTGACGTGGGAAGTCGTTGCCTTCCCGCATCAGGGCACGAATGGCCGTTGGGGAGGTGTAGAATGTTGTAACCTTGTGGGACTGAATAACCTCCCACCAACGACCGGGAGCCGGGTGGGACGGCATCCCTTCAAACAGAAGAATGGTTCCACCGTTCGAAAGGGGGCCGTAAACGACGTAGCTGTGGCCTGTAATCCAGCCAATATCCGCCGTGCACCAGAAAACATCGCCCTTCTGATGATCAAAGACCAGTTCATGCGTGTAGGAGGCCCATGTCAGGTAACCGCCAGTTCCGTGCACAATACCTTTGGGCTTTCCGGTGCTGCCTGACGTATAAAGCAGAAACAGCGGGTCTGTAGAGGCCATCGTTTCGGCAAGGCAGGAGGTCTCGGCTTTTTCCAGAAGCGGGGTCAGCAGTTCATCACGGCCGGCCTGCATCGGAACCGGCTCATCCGTCACACTGACAACCAGAACACTCCGAACGGACAGCGTCTCAGGCCGCAGGCTCAGGGCAGAGTCCATGGTGGTTTTGAAAGGAATGCGTTTTGCTCCACGTCGCCCGACATTTGCCGTGATAACCAGTGTTGCACCGCTATCGGCCAGTCGATCCGCAATGGCTTCCGGCGAAAAACCGCCAAAAAGCACAACATGAATGGCCCCCAGTCGGGCGCAGGCCAACATGCCAACCACGCCTTCGATAACGGTCGGAAGGTGAATCGCAACCCGTTCGCCACGAGAGATACCGTGGTCGCGCAGGACATTAGCCATCTGGCAAACGCGCGCATGCAGATCACGGTAAGTCAGGCGAACAACATGATCGGCCTCTTCCGCCTGCCAGATCAGGGCAGTCTGCCCTCCTCTGCTCTCAAGATGACGATCCAGACAATTCACACTGGCATTCAGCGTTCCGTCTGCAAACCAGCCATTTCCGGTATCCTGCGCGGAGGAGGGAGATCTGATCCAGTCCAGTCGTGTGCTCTGGTTCTGCCAGTAAGCTTCCGGGTTCTGCTGTGCTGCATCTGTAAGAGCACGGTAATCGGAAGGGGAAAGGCGGAATGCGCCAGAGCGGAACGGGGTGGACATAAAAGAAGCGTGCTCACAGACCAGAAGCTGAAAACGGGAGCAAAGCTGTATCGTAAACTGGGGCACAAAGCCAAAAGCAAAAAAACCAAAACAGCTTACAATATTGTAATATTATTATCCGCGTTTCGATGCGTGGTCAGCCTGAGAATTCAATCTTTTTGAGGGTGCAGTTGACCACTCAGATAGGAAACAGCCTCGTGCCAGTTATTGACGCGGGGAGACCACGCTACATTCTGGTTATGAAGGGCGGAGAAAAGAACGCCCTGACCCTGAAAATTGCGGAAATGACGCACATTATCGTCGATCAGATAGTCTGCGGCAAGAATATTTTTATGGCCGCAAAAAACGATATTGAGCGGAGAAATAAAAGGAAAATTCTTCTGAAGCCACTGAAATTTGGGCGCACAGGATGCAGGATATTCCATCGCAGCAGTCGTAATGAAAATATCGAAATCCTGACTAAGATGTTTCAGTGCTTCTTTGGCACCGGGCATGACCGTCAGATCAGCAAAGAACTCTCCGGCATGGAGGAGTTTCTGCATGTCCTCAGCATGTTCCGGAGCGGCCAGATCTCCCAGATGTCGACCTTTTAATTCGTCATCAGTCCAAGTGTATCCATGGGTAACCTGATACCAGAGACGTTGCGCAGCAAAAGCATCCGCGATCACTTCGTCCATGTCGATGGCAAGGCGTAAGCGGCGATTTTCCATGGCGTTAGACTCCTGAACGGGCTTCAGATAAGAAGTTTCTCCCGTTCAGTCTTTCAAGACAATGTCGTTTGGTCTGTTTTCAAAACACGACATTGTTAAACAAAGACGTTTTGCAGGATTAGCGTAAACGTCGGCCTTCCTTGATGCCATAGAAAATGAAGTGCAGGAAAAGGTCCCCTTCATATTCTGCAAGATCGGGATTGGCTGCGCGATAATCGTGCGGGCTGAAAAAACGGTTTGGCTGCCGACCCTCGCGATATCCAGATTCTCTATAATGTGTTGCGGCATCAAATCCAGCGGCTGCAACATCCGGGTATTCGCGTACATACCATGCGCTGTCAAAAGCACAGACCATGTCTGCGAGGAAAGGATTGACAACAGGTATGGAGACTTCCGCCTCTGTTGTTTCGACTGCTGTTTCAGGCTGTGGTGCAGCCTCAACAATCTGGTCGACTTTTTTTGTACGGGCGGATGGTGTGGCTTTTTTTGCGGACCGGGCGGTTGTCTGGCGGCTGGTAGAAGACATAACGGGCAGACCCTTTTTGAGCTATATCTGTTTCGAGCAAGACACACAGAAGGTCCGTCCCAGACCTCAGTGCAAAACAGGCGAATGTGTGAACGATAGCTTAACAAGAAGGGTATTAAAATGAAAATAATACACTTCTGATAGAAGGAATAACGGCGAAATCCAGTTCTTGTCCTGCAGGAGCAGGGACGTGTGAGTGTCTTGTTGGCATCGCAGAACGTTTATCAGCTTCGCAGACGCAGACGCAGACGCAGACGCAGACGCAGACGCAGACGCAGACGCAGACGGGGTGGGGGATGTCGTCCGCTGAAATGGCTTGAGAAGTACTTTTTTAGATTGGCTTTTTGTGAAGCCGCAGCATGCTGCAGCCGTTTTCTACTCACATTGCCAGTGAACAGTGTCTACCATACTGACGAAAAGCCATGCGAAGTGCTAAGAAAAAGCTCCTTGTTTATTGAGATAAAGCCATGTCCGACAACACCCCTCTGATCCTGTCTTTTGGAAGCATTAATATTGACGTTACGGCTCGGGCTGCCCGTCTGCCGCGGCCAGGAGAGACAGTTCATGGGGAAAGCTACGCCGTCATGCTGGGTGGCAAAGGCAGCAATCAGGCTGCGGCGGCAGGACGGCTTGCGGCCGGATCCGGAGTGCACGTTGCTCTCGCAGGTCGGATTGGTCAGGACGGCTTTGGTATTCAGGCGCGTCAGGAACTGGAGCGCTTTGGTGTGGACCTTGCTCCTCTGCGTGAAGATACGGCCAATCCAACCGGTATTGCCTTGATTGGAATTGATGGAAGCAGCGAAAACTGCATCACTGTTGTTGGTGGCGCAAATATGGCTGTTGATGAAACGGATGTCTCGTCCGCCGACGAGTGGCTAGGGCGCGCCAAAGTTCTTCTGCTGCAATTGGAAATTCCGCAGCCTGCGGTTCTTGCTGCGGCACGGCGTGCGCGTAGTGCAGGAGCTATTGTAGTGCTTGATCCAGCTCCCGCACCGGAACACGGACTTCTGGAAGATCTTTGGCAGGAAATCGATATTCTGACGCCTAATGAGAGCGAAACATTTCAATTGACGGGTATCCGCCCTGACACTGTTGAGGATGCGGCACGCGCAGCGGAGGCTCTGCTTACCAAAGGAGTAAAAGCAGCTCTTGTGAAAATGGGGAGTCGCGGCGTGTTCTGGCATGATGGTACGCAGAGCGGATATAGCGCGCCGTTTCGGATTCAACCTGTCGATACGGTTGCGGCAGGAGACTGCTTCAATGCCGGGTTGGCGTTTGCCTTGGCGCAGGGGCATACCCTCGAACACGCTGTGCGTATCGCTTCAGCATGTGGAGCTCTTGCGACAACGCGGCATGGCGCAGCGGACGCAGCGCCAGAATGGAGCGATGTCCTGACTTTGATGGCCGCTCAACCCGCGGAGTGAGCAGGGGTATATCGCAGGGCAGTTCGTTATCCCTGCGATATATTTTTAGAGCTGTGGAGTTGAGGCTCCGATTGCAGCGGAAAGTTGCTCAACCAAATCGCGTGTCAAAGCAACGTTCCCTGCATCCGTGACAATCGAGCCGCGGGCTGTGAAACTTGCCCGATGATGCATGACAGGCTTCTTCTCGTTTGAGGGAATGAAAGACCAGTCCGCTTCCAGTGTGCCCTGACCGTCTGCTGCAATATCCAGTCGTGTGACCGTGATGTTCAGTCGCGTCCCAGGCGTTGATGCTGAACTCTGCGACGTTACGAAAACGGATGGCCAGATCTGCGAGAGCCTGGCGGTGACGAGATCCGTCACCCCGCGTGACAGGCGGCTTGCCCATCGGCCATGCGGGCTACGGTCCAGAACGTCTCCGTGTCTGACAAGCATATCCTGACTATCCAGATAATCAGGCACTTGCACCGGATCGACAGTAACAACCGGCGTGGTAGGGCCAAGCGCGGTAGTTGTGCTCGCAATGGCGGGGGCGCCCAGAGTGTAGAACTGGATAGGTGCGGAGGCGCATCCGCTCAGTAGCAATCCTGTAACGGCTAAAGAAGCAAAAGAGAGTTTCATGGGCGGCGTCCCGTCAGCAGAAGTTGCGGATTACGTTCGACATCATTGGCAAAGCCGCGAAGTGCAGAAGCAGCAGAGGCCAGGTCCCGCAGACTTGCCTCCAGATTGGCTCTCTCAGAAGAGCGGGGGGAGGTCATGCTCTGAATATTGCTCAGGCTTTGATCCGCTCTCTGGATCATGACATTGCTGTTTTCCAGAAGTTGATGGAGATCCTTGCCGCGCGCGTTGAGTTGCTCTGACCCGGCATCGGCCAGCCTGTTCAGGCTCTTGAGTGTCTGTTCAAGTTGCGGCTGAAGATGAGTGATCAGATCTCGACTGGCATCAACCATGTCCCGACTATGATCGGACGTGGAACGAATACTTTCGATCAATACAGGAAGATCGCGATCCAGCCTGTCAGAAAGTTCCCGCACTGCCGCAAGGGATGCATTGGCATTATCCCCCAGCTCTTTGAGGGGAAGATTTTGCAGGGTTTGGGACATGGCCTGAATGGAAGACTGTTTGGTAGGAATTTCCGTCATCGTTGCAATTGCGGGATGCAGAACAGCTGGAACTTCCGGAGCGAAATCCAGATCAATCTCGGACGAACCTGTAACGAAGCTTTTAAGGTTCATTTCCCCCCGTAGACCTTGGGAGACCAGATCTCTGATCGTTGGAAGGTGATGCGCTGAATTGCCTGTCAGGGTGATATTATCGGGACGCATGGTCACATACACGGGAATGTAAGCGTCTTTTGTCTCCGGGTTGTATTCGATGACAACCTTATCCACCGCGCCCACCTGTACGCCACGAAACGTGACTGGAGCGCCGACGGAAAGCCCGGAGGACGCACCGTGGAAAATCAGGACAGCCTTTTCCATGCGGGTGAAGGGATGAAAGTTACCGAAAAGCACAAACGCCCCAACGGCCAGCCCGATACCGCCTACGACAAAGGCACCGACAAAAGCTTGCCTGTTCATCAATTGCGTCCTTCTTCGTCACGTTCCCGATGCATGAAAGCATGGACCTGAGGTTCATCACAGTGATCGCGCAGGTCTCGTGGAGAGCCATGAGCGATGGGTATTTTGGTTTTGGCATCCAGGAAGATGCCATCGTCAGCGATATGGAAAAGGCTGGAGAGTTCATGGCTGACGATCACAATCGTCGCCCCCAGCCCATCCCGGAGATTAAGGATCAGATCATCCAGACGGGCTGATGTAATAGGGTCCAGACCGGCAGACGGCTCGTCGAAAAACAGAACGTCCGGATCAAGCGCGATGGCGCGCGCCAGACCTGCGCGTTTGCGCATACCGCCACTGATTTCGGAAGGCTGAAGGTCGATGGCTTGTAACATCCCAACAAAACCAAGTTTCAGTTCAACCAGTCTTCGGATGACATCGGGCTTCAGATCCGTAAACATCTGAAGGGGAAGAGCGACATTTTCCCCGATTGTCATGGAGCTCCAGAGCGCACCACTCTGAAACAGAACACCGAACCGATGATTAAGCTCGGTTCTCTCTGCTTCAGACCCATCCCAATATGGAACACCATCGACAAGATATTCCCCGGTAGTCGGGCGAAGCAGCCCAATCATGCTTTTCAGAAGCGTGCTTTTACCGCACCCCGATCCACCCATGACCGCAAAAATACTGCCCTTTTTGACGTCCAGAGTAATGTTCTTCTGAATGACCTTGGGGCCGAAAGCGAGTGTGACGTCTTTCATGGAAAGAACGGTTGGTCTGGTGTCGCTCATGGTCAGATCCCCACCACGTCGGCGATAACGGCAAAGATGGCGTCGATGGCGATGACGCCCACAATTCCAACAACCACGGCGCGTGTTGCGGCAATGCCGACGTCTGCGGCTGATCGCCCGGCCTTTAGTCCAATGCGGCAACTGGTGAGGCCGATGAATGCCCCAAAGACAATGCTTTTCACGAATGCGAAGATGAACTGGCCAATCCCGAAGGACGTTACGGTCTGATGGAAATATCCGGCAGCCGTAATATCGAGCATTGAAATAGCCACGACGAAGCCGCCGAGCATCCCGACCAGGCAACCATAGAGATACAGAAACGGCATGGTGATGACGAGCGACAGAACGGCAGGCAAAATCAGATAAGTAGATGTCGGGATACCGAAAACATTCAGCGCGTCGATTTCTTCATTGCCCTGCATGGTCGAGATGCGGGCAGCGTAAGACCCGCCTGTTCTGCCAGCCATAATGATGGCCGTCATGACAGCCGCCATTTCACGCACCATCGCAATCCCAACCAGGCTCGCAACATAGATCCCGGCTGCAAATTTCTGGAGCTCCACGGCCCCCACGAAGGCGAGAATGGCCCCCACGAGAAAATTAACGATGCCAACAATCAGCAAAGCGTAGGGACCGGCATTCGTCGTATCGGTCAGAAGATCGACAAACCGCATTCGGCTGCGACCGCTTAACGCCAGAAAGCCGCCCTTCACTGTCATGGCGCCAAGGCTAGCAACGGTTCCGATTTCCGTCAGGCCACTCAGCGTGCGCCCGCCGATGGCTTCCAGGAAGGGAAGACGTTTCGGACGGGGAGCAGGTTTGACCGCCGGAACATCGGGCAGAAGATCAAGTAATTGCCGCATCGGTGCCGGAAGACTCTGTGTCTCCAGAGTGATGTGCCTGTCATGACCTATGCGTTTGACGTCCCACAGGAAAGCAATAAGCCCTGTGTCCCAGCGCGCTGTTTCCCGTGTATCAAATGCAAGCACACTTCCAGCCGGAGCGTCGTCGAGACCATTCTTCGGAAAAGAGGGAATGCTGCCGCTGCGGGCTGTCCAGGAACCTTGCAGAGACAGAACCGGACCGTTCTCTCCCGTTGACAGCTTCCAGCTTGGAGCAGAGGCACCTTTTGTTTGTTGGTCCGGCTGTTGCAAGTGTACCTCGATGTTTGGGTCAGCTTGTTCTTGTTCCTGTGTAAGGGCAGACGCGCTTGCTGAAAAGGCGTTACTGAACCGTTCGGTCATTTTAGGGTGAATAAAAAAACAGCCCTGTTAGCACCGGCAACCCTGCCGGTTTTTCTTGTGAGCATTCCGCAAGAATGAGAGAACGAAATCAGCTTTCATCTTTAATTTGAGATTTTCTCTATGCGCTCATGGATATTCCCTGCTGCTTTAGCTTGCGTTTCCGTAATTCTCAGTACTCCGCAGGCTCACGCATGGGGACCATATGGCCATGCGATTGTTGCTGACATTGCTCAGGACCGTCTGACACCGGAAGCTGCAAAGGCCGTGCAGGCTCTTCTTGCTTTGGAGGAGCATCAAACATTAGACCAGGTTGCATCCTGGCCCGATACGATCGGGCATGTTCCCAAAAAGAAGGGCGGTCTCCCGCAAACATTGGTGTGGCATTATGTCGACACAGATGTTGCCAACCCAGCCTACGAACGTGATCGTGATTGTGCGGACGGCAATTGCGTTGTTGAAAAACTTCCAGAGCTTGAAAAGCAACTGGCAGATCGTTCAGCCACACCGCAGCAGAGGCTGGATGCTCTCAAATGGGTTGTCCATCTTGTTGGCGACCTGCATCAGCCCTTGCACGCAGCTGAACGCGATCATGACAAAGGTGGAAATGCCATTCGTCTTTCCTATTATGGAGAAACGGAGAACGGACATATGAATCTTCACGCTCTCTGGGATGAGGGAGTGCTGGATCGTCAGGCTTCGCTGGTTGTGGGGCCACATTACACGATTGATTTTACCAAAGCCCGCGCAGAGGCCAATCAATTGGCTTCCACCATTACAGCAGACGAAACGACATATTGGGTTGCTGATCTTTCTGGAGGTGATGTGTATCATGCGGTAGTTGATTGGACTGACGAAAGCCATTCTCTCGCCCGTTCTATTGCTTACGGAGCTCTTCCCAAGACCAATGGTGCAGATATACGCGATATATACACGTCGATTGCATGGCCAGTCATTCAGTTGCGGCTACAACAGGCCGGTGTGAGGCTGGCTGCGGTTCTGAATGCAGCGCTTGGCAAGGAATAAATCCAAGCGCAGTTTCCAGTATCCTTAAATGTGGATGTTAATAGCGTGGCAGGCTGTTTAGGTCGGGCGTCGCGATGACCGTGCAGTTTCTGCCGCGCGCCTTCGCATAATACAGAGCGCGATCCGCATCCTCAATGAGGTGCGTATAATCGGGGTGCCCTTCAAAGTGGGCAACTCCGATTGAGGCAGTGACAGAGAGCATGCTTCCGGTTGGTTGTGTTGAGACTTGGGTAATGCTTTCGCGAATATTCTCAGCAACCTGAAATGCACGCTGCAAGTCAGTTTCTACCAAAGCAACAAGAAATTCTTCGCCGCCATAACGGAATATGAAATCGCTTGTTCGACAAGATGCAACAAGTTTTTCTGCCACTTGACGCAAAACCGCATCTCCACCGGTGTGGCCGTAACGATCATTGATTGCTTTGAAGTGGTCGATATCGATCATCAGAATACTGAAAGGAACCTGCCTCCGGATAGATTGGGCAACTTCTCTTGCCATGATGGTGGGTAAAAAGCGTCTGTTCAAAGTGCATGTGAGGGGATCGCGGCCACTTTCAAGAGCTTCGCTTTCTTTGAAAAGCTCATCCATCAGAAAACGAATTTCTTCGATTTGTGCTTGCAGTTCATGAATGCGTGTCGCCGCTGGTGGTGTTTCCAGAGCGAGTGAAGGAACCAGAACATGATCAATCCTGCGGATAGCAGTTCTGATATGTTCGATACCGCTAGTGTTGGGGAAAAGAAGACTACCCTTGTGATTAAGCCATAACCCGAAGCCGGAAGATTCCAGGAGGGGGAGGGGAGGGGGGGCGTTACAGCAAATGGAAAGAAGAATTTTGTGCCCCCAATCTAGCAAGGCAGCACGTTGCACCTCTCTTTCAAGGGTGACGTCCTGTCCCAAAGTTACTAGTCGATAGGCTTCATCTGTCTCGATTTCTTTTTGAAGATCTCTGACAAACTCCCGACTCATTGTCTCTAAAGCGAGGTCCATCATGTTTTCGACGTAGTTAATCGCTGTCGACAAGTCTTTCTGAGAGAGCGAGCTGTCAAAAAGAGATTGTCTCAAAGTGCTTTTAAGGAGGCGCGCTCCATGCATGACGACGTGAAGTGGTACTCGGATCCGTGCATGGACAAGACCAATTCTGCGCTGGGTGGCAACAAGTGAAGAAAGATCAGGAGCAAAAGCTGAAAAAAGAGACAGGCACCATTTCAAAAGAGCAGAATGCAAATGGTCATTAACAATTTGGTTTGACAGGAAAGGAGCGGCTTCAGGATGGGTTAAAAGCGTCCTGTAGAAAAACTCTACACCTTCGGGCGCGCGCTCTTCGACGATATTCGCAACAATCAGGCGGATTTCCGGATCTACGGCACTTATAATGAGTTGCCACTCCCTTTCGTCGGGGGAAAGGGGAGGTGTAATTACAGGCAATGCATCGACCGTCATCGGAAACTCCTGGAGCGAAAAACGGCTTACGAGAAAGTGGATACGTACGATACACGCTTTGTAAGGGTGCGCTCTCAATCTCGTTTGGGAATACCGTAGAAAGCTTTTTATAGCGTTAACAGAGTGCTCTTTATCTGATCAATGAAGGTAGCGGCAAACGTCAGAATAAGATTTTTTCATTTTTCTTATATTTTTTGGTTGACGGGTATGTGTGGTGGTCTTATAAGCCCGTTCACCGACGCGGCGGGGCCTTCTTCGAGGGTCTGGCCGGGACGGTTAGAGACTGTGATCTTTGAAAATTGAATATGGAATTGGAAGGGATATGTTGGCGGCGTTTTGGTGCTGCTG